>NZ_JBVHXT010000002.1:0-309829 GCF_055569255.1 Streptomyces sp. NPDC029296 | reverse complement strand
TCCCACCGCCCCCCCCCCCCCCTTCTCCCCCCCCCCCCCCCCCCACCCCCCCCCCCCCCCCCCCCCCCCCCCCCCCCCCCCGGCCGTCTCGTCTCCGGGCCGACTCGGCGTCGGCAAACGCATGGTTCGGGCGGGCGTAGCGTAGAAGGCATGACGAAGTACGGATCCTTTCCCGGTACGCGTCCCCGGCGGCTGCGGACCTCGCCCGTCATGCGGCGGATGGTCGCCGAGACACGGCTGCACCCCGCCGACCTCATCCTCCCGGCGTTCGTCCGGGAGGGCGTGAGCGAGCCGGTGCCGATCGGCTCCATGCCCGGGGTCGTGCAGCACACCCGGGACAGCCTGAAGAAGGCCGCGCTGGAGGCGGTGGAGGCCGGGATCTCCGGGATCATGCTCTTCGGCGTGCCGGAGGACGCGAAGAAGGACGCCCGGGGCACGGTCGGCACCGACCCGGACGGGATCCTCCAGGTCGCGCTCCGGGACGTCCGCGCCGAGGTCGGCGACGACCTGCTCGTCATGTCCGACCTGTGCCTGGACGAGTTCACCGACCACGGCCACTGCGGGGTGCTGGACGCCGACGGCCGGGTCGACAACGACGCCACCCTGGAGCGGTACGCCGAGATGGCGCAGGTCCAGGCCGACGCCGGCGCCCATGTCGTGGGCCCCAGCGGGATGATGGACGGCCAGATCGGCGTCATCCGCGACGCGCTCGATCAGATCGACCGCGAGGACGTGGCGATCCTCGCTTACACCGCCAAGTACTCCTCGGCCTTCTACGGCCCCTTCCGCGAGGCCGTCGCGTCGTCCCTCCAGGGCGACCGCAAGACCTACCAGCAGGACCCGGCGAACTGGCGCGAGTCCCTGCGCGAGCTGGAACTCGACCTGGCCGAGGGCGCCGACATGGTGATGGTCAAGCCGGCCGGCCCCTACCTCGACATCCTCGCCCGGGTCGCGGACGCCGTGGACGTGCCCGTGGCGGCGTACCAGATCTCCGGTGAGTACGCGATGATCGAGGCCGCCGCCGAGAAGGGCTGGGTGGAGCGGGACCGGGCCATCTTCGAGACCCTCACCGGCATCAAGCGGGCCGGCGCCCGGAACATCCTCACCTACTGGGCCACCGAGGTGGCCCAGAAGCTCCGCTAGTCTCAGGCGTCGGTCAGGGTGATGTGGTCACCCGTCACGGCCCAGCGCTGACCCGACTCGCTGGCGCACAGCCGGGTGCGGATCTCGGGCGTCCCCCAGGTGTTGGACAGGCAGTAGTGCGGGTCGGCGGCCAGGACGACGTGGTCGCCGGTGACCCTCCAGCGCTGTCCGGGCTCGTCGGCACAGAGCCGGGTGCGGATCTCGGGCGTCCCCCAGGTGTTGGACAGGCAGTAGTGCGGGTCGGCGGCCAGGACGACGTGATCGCCGTACACCTTCCAGCGCTGTCCGGGCTCGTTGGCACACACCCTGGTGCGGACCTCGGGTGAGCCCCACGTGTTGGACAGGCAGTAGTTGCCGATCTCGGAGGCGCCGGGCGCGGCGGCCGTGGCGCCGGCCGACGGGAAGACGGCGGCCGTCAGCGCGAGGGCGAGGACGCCGAGGGACTTGCGGAACGCGAGAGCCATGAGGGAATGCCTTTCATCCGATGAGGTTGCGGTGCGCCGGGAGACTTTCCCGGGCACCGCTCCCGAATGCGGCAAACCGCCTGTACAGGTGATATGCGGATGAAGGCGTTGCCGTTCACCAGCTCGAGATGGCGTCCAGGTCCCGCTGCCAGTACGTCACCTTCAGCGTGCTGTCGTAGTAGACGCCCTTGGCGGGCAGGGACGGCGTGGCCGACGGGCCGCCGTCGCTGTTCGGGGTCATGCCCTGGAAGGCCACCGTCAGCTTGTGCGCGGTCATCCCACCGCTGCCGCTGCCGTCGGCGGCCGACAGCAGCACCCCCGCGTACCCCGACTCGCCCGGCGCCAGCGAGACCACGGACTGCGGCTGGGTGGACTCGTCGGCCTGCGGCACCCACTGCATCTGGTCGAAGCGCAGGACGGGGTAGTACGGCAGCTCGCACCTCTTGCTCCCGGTGTTCTTCACCGTCAGCAGCATGTGGTTCAGCGGCCGGGCGAGCGGCTGGGCGGTGACGGAGGTGTTCGTGCCGTTGCACAGCACCAGGGAGCCGCCGGTGCTCTTGCCCTCGCGGCCGGCGGTGGCCGAGGGCTTGGCGGCCGGGGCGTGGGTACGGGCCGCGGGCGAGGCGCTGGTGGCCCCGGTGGTGCCTTCCGCCCCGGTGGAGCCCTCCGCGCCGGTGGTGTCCTCCGTACGAGCGGTGGATTCCCCGGGCGTCTTCGACGCGCTCGTCTCCGCCGCCGTCGCCCGGGAGGCGCCCTCGTCCTGGGTGCCCGTCCCGTTGTCGCACGCCGTGAGGGCGAGGGCGGCCACGGCGGTTCCGGTCACGGCGATCAAACGAACATGGCGCATACGCATGGCAGGTCCTCTTTCGGGCTGGGCCGGTTGTCGTGCTTGGATGACCAACAGCCTGTGGGCGGACCCGTCCCGGCGGCCAGCGCTGACCGGCAATCCGGGACGCTGGAACGCCCACACCGGCTTTGACCTGCGGGAACAGCCCTTCCCTGGAACGCCGGGGTGGGACGAGGGGGACTGGAGGAACGGTGGCGGAGGACATCCCCGAGAGCGGTTTCAGCGAGCTGCTGCGGGAGTTGAAGAACCGCTCCGGGCACAGCTACGGCACGCTCGCCAAGCGGCTCCACATGAGTACGTCGACGCTCCACCGCTACTGCAACGGGGACGCCGTACCGACGGACTACGCCCCCGTGGAGCGGCTCGCCCGGCTGTGCAAGGCCACGCCCGGGGAACTGGTGGAACTGCACCGCCGGTGGGTCCTGGCGGACGCGGGGCGGGGACGCAAGGGCGCGGAGCCCGTCGTCGTGCCGGAGGCGGCCCCGAAGCCGGAGGCGGCGGCTCAGGCGGCCCCGGAGGCAGGGGCGGCGGCCGGGCCGGAACCGGTGGCGGCAGCCGTACCCGAACCGGAGCCGGTGGCGGCAGCCGTACCGGTGTCCGGACCCGAACCCGCACCGACGACGCGATGGCGGCGGAGCCGGTCCCTGATCGCGGGCCGCCGCACCGCCCTCCTGGCGGCCGTCACGGTCACCGCGCTGATCGTCGGCGGCACGGTGTTCGCCCTGAACCGGCCGTCGGACGAGGGCGGGCGCCGGGACGACGCGAAGGCCACGACAGCCACCGCGGACTCCGCCCTCGCCCAGGGCAGTGCCGCCCCCCGGTCGTCGACGTCCGGGAGCCCGAGCCCTTCGGCCACGCGTTCGGCCTCCCCCTCCGCCTCCGCATCAGCCTCCGCCGAGACTCCGGACCTGGCGCCCGACACCACCGACGGGAAGCCCACGGGCAAGCCGTCGGCGACCGCACGCCACGAAGCGTCGGAAGCAGTGCCGTTGACGGTCAACACCAACCCCTACAGCTGGCTGAGCCCCTGCTCGCAGCACTACCTGATCGACCGGCCGCCGACCGCTGTGGGCCCGCCGCCGTCGGAGCCGCAGGCCCCCGCGTGGGTGGCCGTCAACAAGGCGGTGTCGGCGGGGGAGCAGTTCATCACGTTCACCGTGCAGGGCACCGGGAACCAGACGGTCGTCCTGGAGCGGCTGTCGGTCCACATGGCGGGCAAGCGCTCGCCGCTCCCCTGGAACGACTACGCCATGGGTTACCCGGGCGTCGGCTGTGGCGGCGGCGTGCCGACGCATTCCTTCACGGTCGCCCTGGACGCGATGCGCCCGGCGCCCGTACCGGAGGCCGGGGGCGACAACTTCCCGTTCAAGGTGAGCCAGTCGGACCCGGAGGTCTTCTACGTCACGGCGGACGCGTCGGCGTACGACGTCAGTTGGTACCTGGAGCTGACGTGGTCGAGCGGCGGCCGCCACGGCACGCTGGCGATCGACGACGCCGGCCACCCGTTCCGCACCAGCGGCAACAACGGGCGGCCCGCGTACGCCTTCCCGCTCGGCGGGCAGAAGTGGAAGCCGGCGTCAGAGTTCGACTGACGCGCCCCGTCTCAGTCCCACCAGAAGGCCCAGCTGGTCGCGCCGGGCAGCGTCTCGGCGTACGCCCGCACACTTCCCGGACCGCTCTGTACGACGGCGTGCGGGCACAGGGCGTAGTGCTCGGCGGCGAGGACCTCGGCGTCGGCGAGCGTCGCGGGCGGGGCCGCGACGGACACCACGAGGGCGTCCAGCCCGAGCGCCACGACCCGGATGCCGAACCGGTCCTCCCAGGACCGCAGCACGGCGCAGACGCGGGCCACGTCGTGGTCGTAGTTCAGGGCACCGGTCCAGCCGATCACCGCCGGTATGTCGGCGGACCGGCGGGCCGGGACGAGGGCCAGGTGCGGTTCCTCGATCCACTCCGCCCAGCGCGCCGGGTCCCGGTGGAGGGCGTCGGCGACCGACGCGGCCCGGGTGTCGGGGTCGGCGCTCGGCACGCCGGGGGACGCCAGCCCCGGCCACTCGACGCCGAACGGCTCGGTCTCCTCGCCGTCCTGACCGTCGGTCTCCTCCTCCCAGTACTCCGAGAGGACGTCGTCGGCCGTGTGGTCCCCCGGGTACGAGGCGTCGCCCGGCAGCAGTCCCCAGTCCTCGATGCCGACCCGGGAGCCGGCCAGGTCCACGAGCACGGGCAGCAGCCCCGCACGGGCCGCCGGCGCGCCCAGGGCCTTCCAGGTGCCGGGGGAGGAGGGCTTCTCGGCGTGCCACAGCAGGGGCTGGTGCCAGCGCCCGTCGTCCGTCTCGTCCACCAGCCTGCCGGGCGGCAGCTGGAGCCCCAGGGAACGACCGCTGGGGTCGGTGGCCAGTCGGGGCAGCGGGTTGGGAAGAGTCGCCATGCCGCCGACTGTAGGGGCAGGCACTGACAACGGCGTTGAGCTGGGCCGGGGTTGCCGGGTTGCCGTGGGGCCGCCCGCTTCTCGGCGAGTGTCGTGCCTCCGCGAGGCGAGTCAAGGGCGCTGCGCGTCGCCTTCGGCGATGGCCCTTCGGGCCACCCTTGACACACCTCGCTCCGGCACGGGGGAGAAGCGAGCGGGCAGCCCGGGGAAAGTGGCCGGCTCAGGTTCCTTGGCCCCTGGGGTCGGCTGCGTTCGCATCGTGGGTCGGGGATGCGCACTCGCGCCTCGCCTGCACGCCGGGCCGGTCAAGCGGCTTGCGGCCCGGTGGGTGGTGGGCGGTGGGGGCCGCCGGATCGTGGGGAGGGTTGTTTTGGAACGGGTGGTGCAGAAGGAGGGGTGGCGGGGGGAGCCGGGACCACCCGCAGGCCGCCGAACCGGCCCGGCGTGCTGGCGAGGCGCCGGTGCGCCCCTCGTCGACGGGGCCTGGTCGGTTCGCCCGGGGGCCCGGTGCCGGGCTGGGCCACTGTCCTTCCGGGCCGCTCGCTCGCTTCTACCTCGTGCTGGAACGGGCCGGGTCAAGGGTGGGCCGCAGGCCCATCGGCGCAGCCGACGCGCAGCGCCCTTGACGCGGCCCGTGGAAGCACGACACTCGCCGAGAAGCGAGCGGCCCAACGTTCACTTGAGGGAAGAGGTGAAGGCGTCCCACGTGCCGGGGCTGATGTGGAGGGTGCGGTCCTGGGAGGGGGCTTCCTTCGAGTCCCGGACGTGCACGGAGCCGGGAGACACGGCCACTTCGAGGCAAGCGCCGCCCTCACTGCTGCTGTAGCTCGACTTGTGCCATGAGAGGGCGACTTCGAGGCACTGGCCACCCTCGCTGCCGCTGTAGGTCGACTTGAACCACTGAAGGGCTTCGGCGCTCATTGCTCTCCTCGCAGACGGTCGGTCACTTGAGAGAAGAGGTGAAGGCGCCCCACGTGACGGGGCTGACGCGCAGGATGCGGTTCTCGGAGGGGGTGTCCTTCGAGTCTCGGACGTGCACGGCGCCGGGAGAAACGGCCACTTCGAGGCATTCGCCGCCTTCACTGCCGCTGTAACTCGACTTGCGCCAGGTGAGGGCGACTTCGAGGCACTGGCCGCCCTCGTCGCCACTGTAGGTCGACTTGTACCACTGAAGCGCTTCCGTGCTCATTGCTCTCCTAGCAGGCCGTCGAGCAGGCCCATCGAGTGGTCAGTGTTCAGGGCCTGTGTCCGCAGCATCGCATACTTGCGCGCCATGATGGACACCTCATCCGCGTCGGAAACCCATTGGCTTTCGCGTTGGCCTTCGATGTATGCCAAGTGCTGGTGATCTGGGGTTTCCAGGAGGACGAAGGGCCCGTCGAGGCCTGCGTGCGAGACGCTGTCCAGAGTTAGGAACTGCACTGAGACGCAAGGGAGATCGGCGACCCGGCGGAGGTGCCGCAACTGCTCTGTCTTGATGCGCGGCCCGCCGACAGCCAGATGCAGGACGGGTTCCCAGATGACGAAGCTGACCGTGGGCGGGGTCTTGTGTTGCAGAATCTCCTGACGTCCGATGCGCCCGGCGAGCTTGGTCTCGATCTCCTCCTCGTCGTACGCGGGCACGCGTTCACGCAGAACCGCACGAGCGTACGCTTCGGTCTGAAGTAGTCCGGGCAGAGTCTGGTTGGCGTACAGGGACAACGCGTTGGCCTCCCTCTCCTGCTCGATGTACTCCTCCGCCCACAACGGGAACTGATCCACCTCCGGCAGGTTGGCCACCCCCGCCGCCAGCATCCCCTTCGTCTCCAGGAACTCGTCGAACAGCTCGGCCATGTCCAGCTTCAGCACCCGCCGCCCTTGCTCGATGCTGGCGACCGTCTCCTCGTGGATGTTCAGCGCCGCGGCCAGGCCGGGCTGGCTGAGCCCCTTCGCGCGTCGGGCCGCGGCCAGTTGACGGCCCAGCATCTTCATGGCCGACTGGTTCTTCCTCCGTGTAGGCGTCATGCCTGCTGAACTCCCCACGCCGGCCGGTGCACACCCCGCAGCAACCCGTACAAAAACCCTGTACGGGATCACTCACTGAACCACGATAGTTACCCTGCGCGACATTCGCCCCGTGAACGAGCACATTGAACTTTCCTGCCAACGCGACCGGTTCTACGTCCGCAGCCGCAGGTCCGTCCCCGCGGCCAGGCAGCTCACCGAGTGGTCGCTGAAGTGCTGGGGACTGGAGTCCTGGAACCGGTCCCACGACCTGTCGCTCTGCGTGAGCGAGTTGGCCACGAATGCCCTGCTGCACGGCGTGCCACGGGGGCGAGGCTTCCTGCTCCGTCTGCGGTACGACGGCGAGCTGGTCCGGGCAGAGGTGCACGACAGCGGCCCCGGCACCCCTCGCGTCCCGGACGAACCGGGCGGCCCGGAGAGCGAGGGAGGCAGGGGCCTGCTGCTGGTGGCGGCGCTCAGCGACAAGTGGGGCGTCGGGGAGCGCACGCCGGGGAAGATCGTGTGGTGCGAGTTCGCCGTGCGGTGAGCGGGCCCGGTGTCAGGCCATGGTCGTGATGCAGAACGGGTGCCCGGCGGGGTCCAGCAGAACCCGCCACCGGTCCGGCTGCGGCTGGGCGTCCGGCTTGACCGCGCCCTGGGTGATCAGATGGGCCTCGGCGGTGTCCAGGTCCTCGACGCCCACCTCGATGTGGGCCTGCTTCTCCCGCGCGGGGTCGGGCCAGGTGGGGCGGCGGTAGTCGGGGACGCGGGTGAAGCCGAGGCCGGCCGTTCCGTCGTCGCCGCCGAGGAAGACGAAGTCGTCGGTGGAGTAGGTGACGGCGAGGCCGAACATGTCGCCGTAGAAGCGGGCGAGTTCGGCCGGGTCGGCGCAGTCGAAGGTGACGGCGACGTAGCGGAAGGCGGGTGCGGACGTGGTTTCCGTGCTCATGGGGAAGACGGTAGGACGTGACCCGGACAGATCCGGTCCTGGTCGGTGCGGACGGTATGAAAAACTTCCGTCCGTGCTGAGCGCCTCCGCCCGTCTGCTGCGTCTGCTGTCGTTGCTCTCCGCCCGTCCTTCGTGGACCTGCGGTGAGCTGGCCGAGCGGATGGGGGTCACGGACCGCACGGTGCGGCGGGACGTCGCGAAGCTGCGGGAGCTGGGGTACAGCGTCGACTCCGAGGCGGGGCCGTGGGGCGGTTACCGGCTGCGGGCCGGCTCGCGGGTGCCGCCGCTGATCCTGGACGACGAAGAGGCGCTGGCCGTGGCGGTCGGGCTGCGGGAGGCGGCGCTCGGGGGAGTGCTCGGCGGGGACCAGGCCGCGCTGTCGGCGCTGCTGAAGCTGCGGCAGGTGCTGCCGGCGGCGGTGGCCGAGCGGCTGGGGGAGTGGGACGAGGCGTTCGTACGGCTGCCGTGGCCGGAGGAGGCACGCGTGCGGCCGGGGATGCTGCTGGAGCTGGCGGCGGCGTGCCGGCGAGGCGAGCGGGTGCGGCTGTCGTACTGCGACGGGAAGGGCCGGAGCACGGTCCGGGACGTGGACCCGTACCGGTTGGTGCACACGGGACGGCGCTGGTACTTCGTGGCGCGGGACGTGGTGCGGGGGTGGCGGACGTTCCGGGCGGACCGGGTGGAGCACGTGGACCCGACCGGACACCGGGCCGAGATCACCGATCCGCCGGACCCGGCGGAACTGGTGTCCCACAACACGGCGAACGGCCCCTACCCCCTGTCGGCGAGGATCCGCCTCCCCCTTCCCCTGAGGGAGGCCCAGCGCCTGATCCCGCCGACCATCGGCACCCACCGCCCCGACGGCCCACAGGCCACGGTGGTCGACATAGGGGGCCCGACCCCGGAGGGCCTGGCCCACTACCTCCTGGGCCTGGCCACTCCCCTGCGGGTCCTGTCCCCCGACACGGTCCGCGAGGCCCTGGTCCACCGGACCCGGGAACTCCTCGCGGCCCACGGGTCCTGAGGCGTCAGAGCTTCTCGGGGGTGCGGATGCCCAGCAGGGCCATGCCCTGGTGGAGGGTGCGGGCCGTGAGGTCGGAGAGGAAGAGGCGGTTCTCGGCGACGTCCTTCGGCGGTGCGGGCTTGATCACCGGGCACTTGTCGTAGAACGTCGTGAACAGCGAGGCCAGCTGGTACAGGTACGCCGCCAGCTTGTGCGGGGCGTACTCGGCGGCCGCCTCGCGGACCGTCTCCGCGAAGGAGTCCAGGTGGAGGCCGAGGGCGCGCTCGGCGTCCGCCAGGGGCAGCTCCGGGTGGGCCGCGGGGCGGACCTCGCCGGCCTTGCGCAGGATGGACTGGATGCGGGCGTAGGCGTACTGGAGGTAGACGGACGTGTCGCCGTTGAGCGAGACCATCTGGTCCAGGTCGAACTTGTAGTCCCGGTTCGCCGACGTCGACAGGTCCGCGTACTTCACCGCGCCGATGCCCACCTGGGTGCCCCGCTCGGCGATCTCCTCCTCGGACAGGTCCTGCGCCTTCTCCCGGACCACGGCCGAGGCCCGCTCGATCGCCTCGTCCAGGAGGTCGACCAGGCGGATCGTCTCGCCCGCACGGGTCTTGAACGGCTTGCCGTCCTTGCCGAGGACCGTGCCGAAGGCGAGCTGGGTCGCCGTGACGTCGTCGCCCAGCCAGCCGGCCCGGCGCGCGGTCTCGAAGACCATCCGGAAGTGCAGGGCCTGCCGGGCGTCCACCACGTACAGCAGGGTGTTCGCCTTGAGGTTGAAGACGCGGTCGCGGATCGCGGACAGGTCGGTCGCCGCGTAGCCGTAGCCGCCGTCCGACTTCTGCACGATCAGCGGGACCGGGTTGCCGTCCGGGCCCTTGATGTCGTCGAAGAACACGCACAGCGCGCCCTCGGAGCGGACCGCGACGCCCGACTCCTCCAGCAGGCGGCAGGTCTCCGCGAGCATGTCGTTGTAGCCGGACTCGCCGACGATGTCCGCGTCCCGGATCTCCATGTCCAGCTTCTCGAAGACGGAGAAGAAGTAGATCTTCGACTCGTCCACGAACTTCTGCCATGTGGCGAGCGTGTGCGGGTCGCCGGCCTGGAGGTCGACCACCCGGCGGCGGGCCCGCGTCTTGAATTCCTCGTCGGAGTCGAACAGCTTCCGCGCGGCCTTGTAGAGGCGGTCGAGGTTCGACATCGCCTCCTCGCCCGTCACCTGGCCGGCCTTGTGGTCCAGCTCGTGCGGGTGCTCGTCCAGGTACTGGATGAGCATGCCGAACTGGGTGCCCCAGTCGCCGATGTGGTGGCGCCGGACCACGTTCTCGCCGGTGAACTCCAGCAGCTGGACGACCGAGTCGCCGATCACCGCCGAGCGGAGGTGGCCGACGTGCATCTCCTTCGCCACGTTCGGCTGGGCGTAGTCGATCACCGTGGTGCCCGGGTGCGCGGCGGTCGGCACGCCGAGGCGGCCGGTGTCGTCCGCGTACCGCGCGGCCAGGTTCCCGGTGATCGCCTTGTCCGAGACGGTGATGTTCAGGAAGCCGGGGCCGGAGACCTCGACGTCCTGGATCACGTCACCCGTCACCACCCGGCCGACGACCTGGGTCGCCAGCTCCCGGGGGTTCGCCTTCGCCTTCTTGGCCAGGGCCAGGATGCCGTTGGCCTGGAAGTCGGCCCGGTCGCTTCGTCGCAGCAGCGGGTCCGCGCCGGCGGCCTCGGGCAGGGTGGCCGCGAGGGCGGAGGCGAGGTGCTGCTGGACGTTGTCGCTGAGGGACGTGACCGAGGCCATGGGTGTGGGTGCCGTTCTCCTCGTGGATGGATAGACCCGCCCAGTATCCCATGGGGGGTAAAGCCGTTTTCCCGGTCGACGGGCGGTCTGTGAGAATGGAGTCTCACCCCGTTCAGAAAGAAGGACGTGCCGATCGTGGCTCAGAGCACCGAGACCACCGACTGGGTCTCCCGTTTCGCGGATGAGGTCATCGAGGAGTCGGAGCGCCGGGCCCCGGGCAAACCGGTCGTCGTCGCGTCCGGACTTTCCCCCTCGGGTCCGATCCACCTCGGCAACCTCCGCGAGGTCATGACCCCGCACCTGGTCGCCGACGAGATCCGCCGCCGCGGCCGCGAGGTCCGGCACCTGATCTCCTGGGACGACTACGACCGCTACCGCAAGGTGCCGAAGGGCATCGCCGGGGTGGACGAGGAGGCGTGGGCCGAGCACATCGGCAAGCCCCTGACCTCGGTCCCGGCGCCGGAGGGCTCGCCCCACCCGAACTGGGCCGAGCACTTCAAGGCCGCCATGGTCGAGGCGCTGGGCCAGCTCGGCGTGGAGTTCGACGGGATCAGCCAGACGGCGCAGTACACCTCGGGCGTCTACCGCGAGCAGATCCTGCACGCGATGAGGCACCGCGGCGACATCGACGCGATCCTCGCCCAGTACCGGACGAAGAAGGCGCCGAAGAAGCAGCAGCAGAAGGCGGTGGACGAGGCCGAGCTGGAGGCCGAGGAGGGCTCCGGCGCCGCGGCCGAGGACGACGGCAGCTCCGGCTCCGCCGGGTACTTCCCGTACAAGCCGTACTGCGGCGGCTGCGAGAAGGACCTGACGACGGTCACCTCCTACGACGACGACACCACCGAGCTGGCGTACACCTGCGGCGCCTGCGGTTTCGCCGAGACCGTCCGGCTCAGCGAGTTCGACCGCGGCAAGCTGGTGTGGAAGGTCGACTGGCCGATGCGCTGGGCGTTCGAGGGCGTGATCTTCGAGCCTAGCGGTGTGGACCACTCCTCGCCCGGCTCCAGCTTCCAGGTCGGCGGGCAGATCGTGCCGATCTTCGGCGGCGAGCAGCCCATCGGGCCGATGTACGCCTTCGTGGGCATCTCCGGCATGGCGAAGATGTCGTCCTCGCGCGGTGGCGTGCCCACCCCGTCGGACGCGCTGAAGATCATGGAGCCGCAGCTGCTGCGCTGGCTGTACGCCCGCCGCAGGCCCAACCAGTCCTTCAAGATCGCCTTCGACCAGGAGATCCAGCGGCTCTACGACGAGTGGGACAAGCTGGCCGCGAAGGTCGCCGACGGCTCCGCGCTGCCGGCCGACGTCGCCGCCCACACCCGTGCCGTCGGCACCGCCGCCGGTGAGCTGCCGAAGACGTCCCGCCCGCTGCCGTACCGCACGCTGGCGTCCGTCGCCGACATCACCGCCGGTCACGGGGACCAGGCGCTGCGGATCCTGTCCGAGCTGGACCCGGAGCAGCCGCTGGCCTCGCTGGACGAGGCGCGTCCGCGCTACGACAAGGCCGAGGCGTGGATCAACACGTACGTGCCCGCCGACCAGCGGACCATCGTGCGCGAGCAGCCCGACGCCGAGCTGCTGAAGTCCCTGGACGAGGCGTCCCGGCAGTCCGTGCGGCTGCTGCTGGACGGGCTCGCCGAGCACTGGTCGCTCGACGGGCTGACCCACCTCGTGTACGGCGTGCCGAAGGTGCAGGCCGGCTTCTCCGCCGACGCCACGCCGAAGGAGCTGCCGCCGGAGATCAAGACGGCCCAGCGGACGTTCTTCGCCCTGCTGTACCACCTGCTCGTCGGCCGCGACACCGGCCCCCGCCTGCCCACCCTGCTGCTGGCCGTGGGCCAGGAGCGGGTGCGGACGCTGCTCGGCGAGTAACGAGTAACGAGTAGCGAGTAAACGGCAACGGAAAAGGGCCCCTGCTTTCCGGCAGGGGCCCTTTTCCGTTACGCGATGTGCTCCTCTTTCCGTTCCGCGTTGAGGCGGCCGGTGAAGCGCTTGACCATGCGCTCCGCGTCGCGCGGGGCGAGCGCGATGCCGTACGTCGCCTCGACCGCCTCGACGTACTGGGGCAGAGTGGCGGGGACGTCGCCGCTCAACTTGCGGAAGAGCTGGTAGTAGTCCTCGCCCGTCGGATTCGGCTCCGGGCTGCCCTCGCCCTCGCCCGGTTCGCGAGTGGGGGTGGGGACCGGTAGCGGGAAGCTGCCCGTCTCCTCGGGGGAAGGCTGCTGGAAGTCCTCCGGGATCTGCTCCTCGTACCAGTCCTCGTACTGCTCCTCGGGGGCGTACTGGGGTTCCTGGAGCATCGGGTCGTAGGTGGGGTCGTAGCCGCCGTGGTACTCGACCTCGCGCGGGGCCTGGAACCAGGGGCTCTCGTCGTCCGCCGGGGGCGCCTCGGCGGGCCGCTGTCCGGCGGCCGGGGCCGGCCGGCGCGGGGCGGGGACCGCTGCCACGGGGGTGCGGTCGTCCGCGGCGGGGACGGGGGCGGGGGCGAGGGCCGGCTGCTGCGGGGCCGCAGGGAGCAACACCGGGTCGATGCCCGCCGCGGCCAGGCCCGCCGGGGCCGTCTCCGCGAGCGGGACGCCGTAGCGGGCCAGGCGCAGCGGCATCAGGGACTCCACCGGGGCCTTGCGGCGCCAGGCGCGGCCGAAGCGGGAGCGCAGGCGGGCCTGGTAGACGAGACGGTCCTGCTCCAGCTTGATGACCTCGTCGTAGGAGCGCAGCTCCCACAGCTTCATGCGGCGCCACAGGAGGAACGTCGGGAGCGGGGAGAGCAGCCAGCGGGTGAGGCGGACGCCCTCCATGTGCTTGTCCGCCGTGATGTCGGCCATGCGGCCGACCGCGTGCCGGGCCGCCTCGACCGACACCACGAACAGCACCGGGATCACCGCGTGCATGCCCACGCCCAGCGGGTCCGGCCAGGCGGCGGCGCCGTTGAAGGCGATCGTCGCCGCCGTCAGCAGCCACGCCGTCTGGCGCAGCAGCGGGAAGGGGATGCGGATCCAGGTCAGCAGCAGGTCGAGGGCGAGGAGGACACAGATGCCCGCGTCGATGCCCACCGGGAACACGTAGGAGAAGTTCCCGAAGCCCTTCTTGAGGGCCAGCTCACGGACGGCCGCGTACGAACCGGCGAAGCCGATACCGGCGATGATCAAGGCGCCGGCTACGACCACGCCGATGAGAACGCGGTGCATCCGAGTCAGCTTCGGTGGCCCGGCCACTCGTACTCCCCTCCCGTTGCGTGTTGTTGCGCGCAACAGGGTGGCACACGTGTACGGCGAACGTGGGACCGGTCACCCGCTGCGGCCGTACGGTCAGCTCTTCACGGCGGCCGACTCCGACGGAGACGAACCGGGGGAGGCGGACTCGGAGGCGGAGCCCGACGCCGGGGAACTCGCCTCGCCGGACGCGCCGTTGGCCTCGGAGACCGACGCCACGACCTCCTTCAGCGCCTTCTGGGCGTCCTTCGTCAGGTCGTCGGCGTCCGGGGTCTTCTCGCCCGCGAGGCCGGCGCCGTTGTAGTCCAGGGTCACGACGACGTTCTCGACCCGGGCGACGACCGTCTGCTGCTTGAACAGACCTTCCTTCTTCTTCAGGTCGTAGCGCACCGCGGCCGCCTCCGCGCCGATCCCGGACAGCGGCACCATCTTGGTGCCCTTGGCGCCGTCCACCGCCTGGGCGTCCTGCACCTGCCGGCCGAAGTACGCGTGCGCCTGCTCGTCGGCGGCGCCGCGCGTCTCGTCCGAGTCGAAGCGCAGCAGGGAGATGTTCAGCCAGCGGAACTGCGAGCCCTTGACGCCGTTGTTGTCCAGGCTGTTCCAGGAGCAGGAGGCGCGCGACGACGGCTCGTCCGAGCCGCCCTTCTTGGCCGACTTCGCGCCCGCGGGGACCAGGTCGGTCAGGGTCTTCTTCGCCAGCACGCCGCACGCGTCGGGCAGCTTGCCGTACGCGGCGGGCCGCACGGTCGGCGACGCGCTCGCCGACGGCTTGGTGCTGCCGGGATCCGCCTGCCGGGTGCTCTTGGAGCCGGTCTCGGCCTTGGCGTCACCGGAGTCCGAGGAGCAGCCGGCGGTGATCAGGACCGCGGGAACGGCTGCCGCGCAGACAAGCGCGCGGCGCAGGCGCTTGGCTCGCTGGTGTCGCTGGGCACGGTCGTCTCGCTGGGCTGCTCGCTGCATGGTTCCTTCACTCATGACGCTCGGTGTTCGTGCGGGTTCCTGCGGGGCCACCGTACGCGGTGCGGAAGCCGTGCGGTTTCCGTCCGCGCGCCCGGCGGCGGGTCCGGCCGGGCGGTCAGCCGCCGAGCGCGTCGTCCAGCCGGGCGGCCAGATCACGGGCCCTGTCCTGCATTTCCTTGCTGTCCGGGACCGTTCCGGTGGCCGTCGGCTGCTCCTCGTACTGGATGGTGACGACGACGTTGGACGTGCGGAACACCACAGTCACGGTGCGCTGTTCGGCCGTCGAGCCGGAGGTGCCGGCCTGGTCGTCCAGGTACGCCTCGTCACCGAGGTCGGACAGCGTGCGGGGCTGGAGTTCGGCGGTGTCCTCCGGGGCGGCGGTGTCGTCCGGTGAGCCGGACGCCGGGGAGGAGGCGGAGCCCGAACCGGCGGCGGACGCCGGGGACTTGGCGGAGGGGTCGGTCGCGGACGGGGACGCGGTGCCGCTCGGGGAGCCCTTCCGGGACGCGGTGGGCGTGGGCTGGGACGGCGGTGCCGTGACGCCGCTCGGCGCGGGCAGGTCGGCGGCGGCCTGCTTCTCCTGGAACAGCCGCTGCGCCTGGTCGTCGTCGCTGACCGTGTTGTCGTACGACACCACGCGCTCGAAGTCGACCAGGAGGCGGTCGGTGACGTCGGCGGACTCGACCTTCCAGCGGCAGCCGACCTTGCGGTCGGTGTCGTAGGTGAGCGCGGCCTCGCCCTGGTAGGCGCGGTCGCGCTGGACGGGGTCGGTGATCCGCTGGATGCCGGGCAGCAGCGCGTCCAGGGTGTCGTGGCCGACCGCGCCGCAGGGCTCGGGGAGCGTGTGGTACTTGCCGGGCTCGGCGGCGACGGTGGCCGTGCCGGCGTCGCCCGGGTTGGCGTTGTCCGCCGTGCCGTCGTCCCCGGAACCGCTCGTGCAGCCGGCCAGCAGCGCCGCGAGGAGGGCGGCGGTGCCGGTTACGTACGCCTTCCGCTGCACGTCGGGCTCCTCTCGACGGTGTGCGCGCTCGGTGCTCCAGTGTCCCCGCTGGTTATTCGCTTGCCGCGGCGGGGCGCCCCCTGCAGACAATGTGTATCGCACGCACTGCCGCGGACGCCGGTCCCTTGTCCCTTTCGACAGCCTTGGCGCCTCTTTTGCGTTTTGCCGACTTCAAGCCTTTTGTTGCCATTTTCCGGGGGAAAGAGGAAGACATGTCGTACGTGGAGATACCGGGCGCGAAGGTGCCGATCCGGATGTGGACGGACCCGGCGACGGTCGAGGACGTGGCGCTGCGCCAGCTCCAGAACGTGGCGACCCTGCCGTGGATCGAGGGCCTGGCCGTGATGCCGGACGTGCACTACGGCAAGGGCGCGACGGTCGGCTCGGTCATCGCGATGCGGGACGCGGTGTGCCCGGCGGCGGTGGGCGTGGACATCGGCTGCGGGATGTCGGCGGTGAAGACCTCCCTGACCGGGAACGACCTGCCCGGCGATCTCTCGCGGCTGCGGTCGCGGATCGAGCAGGTGATTCCGGTGGGGCGGGGGATGCACACGGACCCGGTCGAGCCGCGGGGCTTCCACGGGCTGGCCACGGCGGGCTGGGAGGACTTCTGGGAGCGGTTCGACTCGGTCGCCGACGCCGTGCGGTTCCGGCGTGAACGGGCCGTCGCGCAGATGGGCACCCTGGGCGGCGGGAATCACTTCGTCGAGGTGTGCACGGACGATTCCGGTTCGGTGTGGCTCATGCTCCACTCCGGCTCCCGGAACATCGGCAAGGAACTCGCCGAGCACCACATCGGCGTGGCCCAGAAGCTCCCGCACAACCAGGGCCTGGTCGACCGCGACCTCGCCGTCTTCGTCGCGGACACCCCGCAGATGGCGGCCTACCGCAACGACCTGTTCTGGGCGCAGGAGTACGCCAAGTACAACCGCATGCTCATGATGGCGCTCCTGAAGGACGTGGTCCGCAAGGAGTTCAAGAAGGCCAAGCCGGTCTTCGAGCAGGAGATCTCCTGCCACCACAACTACGTGGCGGAGGAGCGGTACGAGGGCGTGGACCTGCTCGTCACCCGCAAGGGCGCGATCCGGGCCGGCTCCGGCGACTACGGCATCATCCCGGGCTCCATGGGCACGGGGTCGTACATCGTGCGGGGCCTCGGCAACGAGCGGTCCTTCAACTCCGCCTCGCACGGGGCGGGCCGGCGGATGAGCCGCAACGCGGCCAAACGGCGCTTCACGACCAAAGACCTGGAGGAGCAGACCCGGGGCGTGGAGTGCCGCAAGGACTCCGGTGTCGTGGACGAGATCCCGGGCGCCTACAAGTCGATCGACCAGGTCATCGACCAGCAGCGGGACCTGGTGGAGGTCGTGGCCAGGCTGAGGCAGGTCGTCTGCGTCAAGGGCTGACGCCGGGACCGTCCCCGAGGGAGTCCAGCCAGCCGAGCAGGCGGGTCCCCTCCCGGGTCATGACGGCCGGGTCGCGCAGGGCGTGGGCCAGCAGGGACATGCCCTGGTAGGCGGAGACCAGGGTGAGGGCGTGGTCGTCGGGGTCGGGGACGCCCCAGGCGCGGAACTGGGCGGCGGCCCAGTCCAGCAGGTGGCGGAGCACCGCGCCGGCCTCGGCGTCCAGCGTGCCGTCCGCGCGTTTGCCCAGCTCGGCGGCCAGGGTGCCGGTGGGGCAGCCGTGCCGGGCGGTGGTCTCGCGGCCGTCGGTCCACGACTCGATCAGGGCCGCCAGGCGGTCGCGCGGGGCCGGCAGCCGCTCCAGCCCGGCGGTGCACTCGTCCAGCCGGGCGCGGTGCTCCGCCAGCGCGGCCCGGACCAGCTCGTCCTTGGTCTTGAAGTAGTAGTAGACGTTCCCCACCGGGACACCGGCCTCGCGCGCGATGTCGGCGAGGGTCGTCCGCTCGACCCCTCGCTCGTGCAGGACCCGGGCCGCCGCCGCGGAGAGCCGCCGGCGCTTCTGCGCGGCCTGCGCCCGCCGGTCAACAGAGTTCGTCATCCGACCGACTATAGGCAGCGGCGTCCCGGACGCTACTTCGCGTGCCGTACCGCGTAGATCATGACGAACGCGATGAAGTGGATGCCGAAGAGGAAATAGGCCAGGAAGTACCAGACCTGGCGTTCGTCCTTCGTCTCCTGGGCCAGGCGGCGCCGCTCCGGGGAGTCGGGGGGAGCGGGCGGCGGGGCCGCGCCGTCGGCCGTCACAGTTCCCGGTGCACCTTGGTGTTGGACGCCTGGGCGCGCGGGCGCACGACCAGCAGGTCGATGTTGACGTGGCTGGGGCGGGTCACCGCCCAGGTGATCGTCTCGGCCACGTCGTCGGCGCTGAGGGGCTCGGCGACGCCCTCGTAGACCTTGGCCGCCTTGTCCGTGTCGCCGCCGAAGCGGGTCAGCGCGAACTCCTCCGTGCGGACCATGCCGGGCGCGATCTCCACGACCCGGACCGGCCGGCCGACGATCTCCAGCCGGAGGGTCTCGGCGAGCACATGGGCGCCGTGCTTGGCGGCGACGTACCCGGCGCCGCCCTCGTAGGTGCCGTGGCCGGCGGTGGAGGAGACGACCACGACCACGCCGTCGCCGCTCGCCTCCAGCTTCGGCAGCAGCGCCTGGGTGACGTTCAGCGTGCCGAGCACGTTCGTCTCGTACATCGAGCGCCAGTCCGCGGGGTCGCCGGTGGCCACCGGGTCCGCGCCGAGGGCGCCGCCCGCGTTGTTGACCAGGACGCCGATCGTCTTGAACGCGGAGGCGAACTCGTCCACGGCCGGGCGGTCGGTCACGTCGAGCTGGTAGGCCACCGCCGAGTGCCCGGCCCCGGTCAGTTCCTCGGCGAGGGCCTCGACGCGGTCCTTGCGGCGCGCGGTGAGGACGACGCGGTAACCGGCCGCGGCGAGCCGCCGTGCCGTGGCGGCGCCGATGCCACTGCTCGCGCCGGTGACGACGGCGATGCGGGAGGCGGCGGACGGGGCGGCGGTGGCCATGGCGGCTCCTGTTGCTGCGTCGGGGCGGTTCCGTCCAGCGTAAGTGAGGCCTCAGCCGCCGTTCCGGGGTGCCCACATGATGATCGCCATGCCGGCCAGGCAGACCAGCGCGCCGGCGATGTCCCAGCGGTCGGGCCGGTAGCCGTCCGCGACGGCGCCCCACAGGATCGAGCCGGCCACGAAGATCCCGCCGTAGGCGGCGAGGATGCGGCCGAAGTGGGCGTCGGGCTGGAAGGTGGCGACGAAGCCGTACGCGCCGAGGGCGAGGACGCCGCCGGTGATCCACAGCGGGCCCCGGTGCTCCCGCACGCCCTGCCAGACCAGCCAGGCGCCGCCGATCTCGAACAGCGCGGCGACGGCGAACAGGGCGGCGGAGCGGAGGATCGGCATGAGGGCAGCTTCGCACGCGGTGCCCGGCCGCCCCGCGTCACCTGTGGGAGGGCGCCTGCCGGGCGGCGGGCGTGGCATGCATCCGTACGGCAGTGGAGCCGCGAGCGAGAGGGGTGAGGGGCGTGCGGATGCGGGCGTGGGTGGTGCCGGGGGTGTGTGCCGGTGCCCTGCTGGTGCCGGGGGTCGCGGTGGCCGCTGAGGCCGAGGTGGCGTTCCACGGGACGGTGGTGCTGGACGGGACCTGACGGAGGTGCTGCCGACCCCGGGCAACGCCGGGCCCGCCGAGGTCGCGGACGCCACGGTCCGGCTGCGCTGGTCGGTCCCGCCGGCCGGACGGCAGGACCTGCCCGGCGGGTGCGTCCGCGAGGACGAGCGGGCGGTCCTGTGCGCCACCGGACCGCCGGCCGCGGGTGCGGCGGGGGAGGCGGTGCGGCGTGCGGTGCGCCTGCGGGAGCGGCCGTCCGAACTGACCCTGGAGATCGAGACCGCCTGGCGTTCCGACGTGCCCGACCAGGACCGTGCGAACGACCGCGCACAGGTGCTGGTGCCGGCCACGGGGGACGCGTACGCGTTGTGAGGGGAGTGGCCGCAGGGGGAATAGCCGGGCCGGGGTGACCGTTGGAGGGGGTGTAGTTGAACGGTCAACCAAATGGAGGCGGTCATGCAGTTCGGGATCTTCAGCGTCGGGGACGTGACCACCGACCCGACCACCGGACGGACGCCGACCGAGGGCGAGCGGATCAAGGCCATGGTCGCCATCGCGCTGAAGGCGGAGGAGGTCGGGCTGGACGTCTTCGCGACCGGTGAGCACCACAACCCGCCGTTCGTGCCGTCGTCGCCGACCACGATGCTCGGCTACATAGCCGCCCGCACCGAGAACCTGATCCTGTCCACCTCCACCACCCTGATCACCACCAACGACCCGGTGAAGATCGCGGAGGACTTCGCGATGCTCCAGCACCTGGCCGGCGGCCGGGTGGACGTGATGATGGGCCGGGGCAACACCGGGCCGGTGTACCCGTGGTTCGGCAAGGACATCCGCGAGGGCATCGACCTGACGATCGAGAACTACGCGCTGCTGCGCCGGCTGTGGCGCGAGGACGCCGTCGACTGGGAGGGCAGGTTCCGCACCCCGTTGCAGGGCTTCACGTCCACGCCGCGCCCGCTGGACGGCGTACCGCCGTTCGTCTGGCACGGCTCCATCCGCTCCCCGGAGATCGCCGAGCAGGCCGCGTTCTACGGCGACGGGTTCTTCCACAACAACATCTTCTGGCCCGCCGACCACACCAGGCGCATGGTCGAGCTGTACCGCAAGCGCTACGCCCACTACGGGCACGGCACCCCGGAGCAGGCCATCGTCGGCCTCGGCGGCCAGGTGTTCATGCGGAAGAACTCCCAGGACGCGGTGCGGGAGTTCCGGCCGTACTTCGACAACGCGCCCGTCTACGGGCACGGGCCCTCGCTGGAGGACTTCACCGAGCAGACCCCGCTCACCGTGGGCTCCCCGCAGCAGGTCATCGAGAAGACGCTCTCCTTCCGCGAGTACGCGGGCGACTACCAGCGCCAGCTGTTCCTGATGGACCACGCGGGACTGCCGCTGAAGACCGTGCTGGAGCAGCTCGACCTCCTCGGCGAGGAGGTCGTGCCCGTACTGCGGAAGGAGTTCGCCAAGAACCGTCCGGCGGACGTGCCGGACGCGCCGACCCACCAGTCCCTGACCGCCGCCGCGCGGAAGGAGGCCCTCGTATGAAGCTCGTCGTCGTCTCGGCGGGACTGAGCGTCCCGTCCTCCACCCGGCTGCTCGCCGACCGGCTGGCCACCGCCGTCCGCCGGCAGGCCCCGGTGGACGTCCCGGTGGACGTCCAGGTGGTCGAGGTGCGCGACCTCGCCGTGGAGATCGCGCACCAGCTCACCAACGGGTTCCCGGGCAAGGGTCTCGCCGCCGCGCAGGACGCGGTGGCGGGGGCCGACGGGCTGATCGTGGTCACCCCGGTGTTCAGCGCGTCCTACAGCGGGCTGTTCAAGTCGTTCTTCGACGTGCTGGACAAGGACGCGCTGGCCGGCAAGCCGGTGCTGATCGCGGCGACCGGGGGTTCGGCCCGGCACTCGCTGGTGCTGGAGCACGCCCTGCGGCCCCTGTTCGCCTACCTGCGGGCCGTCGTCGTGCCGACCGCGGTGTACGCCGCCTCCGAGGACTGGGGCGCGCCGGGCCTGGCCGAGCGGACCGAGCGGGCGGCGGCGGAGCTGACCGCGCTGCTGCCGGCGGGGGAGGCCCGGCGGATGGAGCGCGACGAGGACGGCCTCGGGGACGAGGTGGTCCCGTTCGCCGAGCGGCTGGCGGCGCTGGGGCACTGACGCGCCGCGCCGCAGCCCGCTGCCCGCCGCCCGCCGCCTGTTCCGGCCGGCCGGGTGGGTACCGGTCGGTCCGGGCGGGCGGTGGTCCGGGCGGGCCGACCAGGTCGGCTGACCGCGTGGGCGGCTGGGGCGGCGATCGGTCCGGGTCGGCCTCCCGGGCCTCCCGGTCGCGGCGAGTGACTGCGACCGTGACCCCGACCGCTGTCGCGGCGAGCCGCTGGCGGCCCGGTGGGAGGGTGGTCCTCCGACCGGTGCCGTCGGCCTCGGCGGGTGGATCGGTCGGGGTGGGCCGATCGGTCGGGGTGGGGGCGGTCGCCCGGTGAGCGGCTGGTGGCCTGGCGGGCATGGGTGGCCCGGTGGGCATGAGTGGCTCGGTGAAGGCTGGTGACCTGGTGGGCCTGCGGTGGCCCGTTGGGTGGGTGGTGGCCTGGTGAGCGGCTGGTGGCCTGGCGGGCATGGGTGGCCCGGTGGGCATGAGTGGCTCGGTGAGGGCTGGTGGCCTGGTGGGCCTGCGGTGGTCCGTTAGGTGGGTGGTGGCTCGGTGAGGGCTGGTGGCCTGGTGCCGCCTGCGGTGGCCCGTCAGGCATGGGGTGGCTTGTCGGGCGCGCGGTGGTCCGTCGGGCCTGCGGTGGCTCGTTGGGCGTGCGGTGGCTCGTCGGGTGGGCTGTGGTTCGGTGAGAGGGCGGTAAAAAGGGTGGTCGGAGGGTGCTCGGCCCCGGCCGGGCCGCCGGTGGCCTTGGCAGACTGGGGGGCGTGCCCCAGACTGTGCTGCTCGCCGAAGACGACCGTGCCATCCGCCATGCCCTGGAGCGTGCCCTGACGCTGGAGGGCTACGCGGTCACGGCGGTCGCCGACGGCGTGGAAGCGCTGGCGCAGGCCCACCGGAATCCGCCGGACGTGCTCGTCCTCGACGTGATGATGCCCGGCATCGACGGCCTCCAGGTGTGCCGGGTGCTGCGCGCCGAGGGCGACCGCACCCCGATCCTCATGCTCACCGCCCTCGTGGAGACCGCCGACCGCATCGCGGGCCTGGACGCGGGCGCCGACGACTACGTGGTCAAGCCGTTCGACGTCGAGGAGGTCTTCGCGCGGCTGCGCGCCCTGCTGCGCCGCACCAGCCCCCCACCCGCCGCCGGCGCCGCCCCGGAACCCCCCGTGCGGGAGGCGCCGCAGGTCTCCGGACGGCAGCTGGAGGCCGCCGGCCTGCGCGTGGACCTCCAGGCCCGCCGGGCCTGGCGCGGCCGGCGCGAGCTGGAACTGACCCGCACCGAGTTCGAGCTGCTGGAACTGCTGGTCCGCAACGCGGGCATCGTCCTGGACCACTCCACGATCTACGACCGGATCTGGGGCTACGACTTCGGCCCCGGCTCCAAGAACCTCGCCGTCTACGTCGGCTATCTGCGCCGCAAGCTGGACGAGCCCGGCGCCCCGCAGCTGATCCACACCGTGCGGGGCGTGGGTTACGTGCTGCGGGAGGACTAGATGGGCCGCCGCTGGCGGCTGCCGGACCGGCCCCGGCCCAAGCTGGTCTCCCTGCGCACCACCTTCGCGGTCTCCTTCGCCGCCGTCACCGCCGCCGTCACGATCCTCGTGGGCATCCTGTCGTACAACTCCGCCGCGCGGCTCGTCCGCGTCGACCAGCAGACGGTGTTCACCCAGGTCGTGCGGGACGTGCGGGACGTGGTGCGGCAACAGCCGATGGGCCCGGAGGACTTCTCCTCCTCCCGCCCCGGGCACGACGTGGTGCGACCCGCCCGCACCGACGTGCAGGTGCTCGGCGCGTGGGGGCAGATCGTGGACGACGGCAGTCCCGTGCTGCCCGTCACCCCCCGGGACCGGGCGATGGCCGGAGCCCGCCCGGCCGGGGAGGTCGTCGAGCACCGGGACGTACGGGTGGACGAGGACCTGTTCCGCATCGCCACCGTCTCGTTCGGCGACGGGCGGGGCGCGGTGCAGGTCGCGCAGGAGTTCAGCGACACCGAGGACCTGCTGCGGGCCCTCCAGCAGCGGACGCTGATCCTGATGGCGGCGGTCGTGGTGGCGGCCGGGCTGTTCGGCTGGTGGCTGGCCCGGCGCATCACCCGCCGGCTGGTGATCCTCACCTCCGCCGCCGAGGACGTGGCCCGCACCCGGCGGCTGGGCATCCAGGTGCCGGTGACCGGGCTGGACGAGGTCGGCCGGCTGGGCCGTGCCTTCGACCGGATGCTCGGGCGGCTCGCGCAGTCGGAGGAGGACCAGCGGCGGCTGGTGCAGGACGCCGGGCACGAGCTGCGGACGCCGCTCACCTCGCTGCGCACCAACATCTCGCTGCTGCGGCGCATCGACGAGCTGCCGCCCGACACCCGGGAGGAACTGGTCGCCGACCTCTCCCAGGAGGCCCGGGAGCTGACCGACCTGGTGAACGAGCTGGTCGACCTCGCCGCCGGGCAGTCCGACGCCGAACCGCCCCGGCGGGTGGACCTCGCCGACCTCGCCGAGGACGTGGTCGGGCTGGCCCGGCGCCGCACCGGCCGGGACGTCGTGCTGCGGGTGAGCGGGGACACGACGACCCACGGGCGGTCCGGGATGCTCCAGCGGGCGGTCTCCAACCTGGTCGAGAACGCGGCCAAGTTCGACCGGGACGGCACGGCGCCGATCGAGGTCGGCGTCACCGGGCCGGCCCGGCCGGGCGCGGTACGGGTGGAGGTGCTGGACCGGGGGCCCGGGATCGCCGACGGTGACCTCGTGCGCATCTTCGACCGCTTCTACCGCGCCGCCGACGCCCGCTCCCTGCCCGGCTCGGGCCTGGGTCTGTCCATCGTGCGCGAGGTCGCCCTGGCCCACGGCGGGGCGCCGTTCGCCTACCGGCGCGAGGGCGGCGGGTCGGTCATCGGGTTCACGGTGGGCGGCGGTCTGACGGGGGACGGCGGGGGCGGCGGCTGAGTACGGGTACCTACCCGGAGCGGGTAGCCAGGCCCATCCTCCGGCCGCCCGGGCCGCCGTAGCGTCGCCGCATGCCCGACAAGATCACCTCTGCCGGCGGCGACACCCCTGCCGGCACCCCGCGCGGCCTCGGCGCCCGCTGCCTGGGCTGCGGCGGGCTGGTCGTCGCCCTCGTGCTCGCCCTGTGCCCACGACCCCGCCTGGACGCACAGCGACACCGGGTCGTACGACCCGTACACCGCCGCCCGGGCCGTGCCGTCGCGCGCGCTGGGGCCGGGGCGCCGGTGAGCGTCACGCGTCGTCGCCCGGGGCCCCGCTCCGCCGCCGTGCCGCCGTGAGCAGCCAGCCCAGGTTGCCCACCGCCGCCCCGGCGGCCACCGCGGCGGCGATCACCCCGCCGGTCGCCAGGCCGTCGCTGAACAGGTGCGGGCGCCGGTCCAGGCTGTGCAGCCCGAAACCGCACAGCTCGTACACGCCGACGGCGGCGATGACCAGGCTGACGACCAGCACGGCCACCGTCGGCGCGAGACTGTGCGCACAGACCTCCGTGCCGGGTTCCGTCTCGGTCGTGTCCTGCATGGGTCCCCCGTGGAACAGGCTGTGAACAGCCCGGTGGCTGCTGGCGGTTGCGAACCAACCATACGTAGGGCCGCCACGGCCGACACGCAGGGTCGTCGCGGCCGACGCGTACGAACGTCCGGCCGGGCGGCCGGGTCCACGCGCGGGGCCGGGCCGGACGGCCGGCTCCCACGGCCGTTCAGGCGGTCGTGGCGCGGGCGGTGCGGCGGGCGTAGGCGCGGGCCGCGCGGGCGCGGTCGCCGCAGCGGGTGGAGCACCAGTGGCGGCGGCCGTGCCGGAGCAGGTAGCGGTTGCAGGGCGGGGAGCCGCAGGCGGTCAGGCGCTCCGCGTCCGGCCCGGTCAGCAGGTCGGCGGCGTCGGCGGCGAGGGCCGCGAGGGCGTGCTCGACGATCTGGGTGGTGGGGTGCGCGGCGGCCCGGTACAGACCCCGGTCCGGGGACCAGTGCAGCAGCGAGGCGGCCGGGGCGAGGGTCAGCGCGGCGTTGAGCGCGGCGAGCGCCTCCGCCGGGGCCGGGCGGCCGTCGGCCCGGGCGGCGAGCAGCGCGCGGATCTGCTCGCGCAGCGCGCGCAGCCGGCCGGCGCAGTGCTCGCGCAGGCCGGCGCCGGCCGGGGCCAGACCCCGGTCCACCAGCCAGTCCCGGGCGTCGGCGGGGGTGGCGAGGAGGTCCGCCGAGCGGCCGCCGGGCAGGGCGACGGCGGTGTTGGCCAGAGCGAGGGCGGGATACCGCTCGGCGCCGGGGGCGGGGGACAGCTTCACGGGTCTCATGGTAGGGCTTGCCTCCATCCATGAGAAAGGGCTAGCGTCCCTCACGGATGACATCCCATCTGTCCATGAGGTGAGTCGGCATGCAGATCCCCGTCCAGGTCCTCGGCGGTCCCACCGTCCTCATCGAGTACGGCGGCCTCCGCTTCCTCACCGACCCGACCTTCGACGAGCCCGGCGACTACCCCTCGCCCAGCGGCCGGGTCCTCACCAAGACCGCCGGGCCCCGGGTGCCGCTCGCCGGACTCGGCCCCGTCGACGTCGTCCTGCTCTCGCACGACCAGCACGCCGACAACCTCGACACCTCCGGCCGCGCCCTGCTCGCCGACGTACCGCGCGTCCTCACCACCCCCGCGGCGGCCGGCCGGCTCGGCGGCACCACCGAGGCGCTCACCCCCTGGCAGACCGTGGACCTGCCCCGCCCCGGCGGCGGCACCGTCACCGTGACCGCCGCGCCCGCCCTGCACGGCCCCGAGGGCAGCGAGCCCATCGTCGGCGAGGTCACCGGCTTCGTGCTGACCGCCGACGACCTGCCCACCGTCTACGTCAGCGGCGACAACGCCTCCCTGGACCTGGTCAAGGAGATCGCCGCCCGGTTCGCCCCCGTGGACACCGCCGTCCTCTTCGCCGGCGCGCCCCGCCTGCCCGTCCTGGACAACGCCCTGCTGGTCCTCGACGGCGAGGGCACGGCGACCGCCGCCCGCCTCCTGGAGGCCCGCCGGGTGGTCGCGGCCCACTGCGACAGCTGGACCCACTTCACCGAGGGCCGGGAGCACGTGGTGCGCGCGTTCGAGGAGGCGGGGCTGGCGGACCTCCTGCAACGGGACTGACCGGCCGGTCACCGGCGGCGGGCCGTCCGCAGGAACACCGCGCCGCCGAGGGTGCCGGCGAGGGCGAGGACCGCGTTCAGCGCGATCGCGGTCTTCAGCCCGCCGAGGACGGCCAGGGTGCCCGTACCGGTCATGGCGGCGGTGGCGACCGCGCTCATCACCGGCGTGCCCATGGTGATGCCGATCTGCTGGGTCATCGTCGCGAGCCCGGTGGCCAGGCCCTGCTCGTCGTCGGCGAGACCGGAGGTGGCGCTCACCATGAACCCGACGATGACGAGCATGTTGCCCACCCCGCCGGCGAAGGTCGCGGGCAGCAGCAGCCCCAGCGAGGACTGCCCGGTGCCGAGCCCCAGCAGGGCCGCCGTGGACAGCGCCTGCACCAGACCGCCGGCCAGCAGGGACCGGGCCGCGCCGAACCGGCCGATCAGCCGCGGGGCGAGCGCGCCGCCGACGACGGTCCCCGCGCCCAGCACGCCGAACGACAGTCCGGCCGCCAGCGGGGAGAAACCCAGCACCTCCTGGAGGTAGAGGGTCAGCAGGAACACCAGGGACGTCTCGGTGAGGAACGCGACCAGCCCGGCGAGGTTGCCCCACGCCACCGACCGCCGGCCCAGCACCCGGGGCGGCACCAGCGGCGCGGACACCCGGCGCTCCACGGCCGCGAACGCCCCCAGCAGCACCACACCGGCCGCGAGCGGCAGCAGCGTGGCCGGGGCGCCCCACCCGGACTCCCCGGCCCGGGTCAGGCCGAGGACGACCGCCAGCAGGCCGAGGGTGACCGTGACGGCACCCGGTACGTCCAGCTTCGGGCGCTCGGCGGGCCGGGACTCGGCGATGACGGCGGGCGCGACGAGGAGCACGGCGAGGGCCACCGGCACGTTGACGAAGAACGCCCAGCGCCAGGACAGCAGGTCGGTCAGCAGGCCGCCGAGGATCGCCCCGGTGGTGAAACCGGCCGACATCAGCGCCCCGTTGAGCCCGAGCGCCTTCTCCCGCAGCGGGCCCTCCGGGAAGGACGTCGTCAGCAGCGACAGTCCGGCCGGGGTGACCGCCGCGGTGGCCAGCCCCTGGAACACCCGGGCCACGAGCAGCACCTCCGGGCTCTGCGCGAGCCCGCCGGCCAGCGAGGCCGCGCCGAGGACGACGAGTCCGCCGAGGAACAGCCGGCGCCGGCCGAAGAGATCGGCGACCCGCCCGAACAGCAGGGTGAACCCGGCCGCGCACAGCGCGAACGCCGTGCCGATCCACTGGAGATCGTCGAAGGAGAAGCCGAGGCCCGCGCCGATCACCGGCAGGGCCACGTTCAGGATGGAGAAGTCCACGGCCAGCATGAACTGGGCCGCGAGCAGCAGCACCAGCACCAGGCGCAGCCGCGGGGTCAGCACGGCGGGCGCGGCACCGGCCGGCCGTGTCGCTACGACGGACATGACGAGGGGTCCCTTCTGTACGGCGGGGTCGCCGGGGCGGTGGCCAAGCCGCCGGGACTGCGGCGCAGGCCGGCCACCGGGTGTACGGCGGAGTCGCCGGCGGGTGACGAGGTCACCGGCATCACGGCGAAGTCACCACGGTCCCGGCGGGGTTGACGTACGGAAGCCTCGTCCGTCCCGGCCGGCCCAGCCAGCACCCCCGTACGACCGGCCGCCGCGAGGGTGGTCATCGCGTGACCACCCTCGGGCATCCCCATCGCGCCGTCCGGCGGGCAGGATGGACGACGACCGCCGCCCACCCCGAAGGCGTACGCCGCACACACCGGAGGCAGCCATGGACGCGTCCCTGGAACTGGGAGAGTTCCTGAAGTCCCGCCGTGCCGCGCTGCGGCCGGAGGACGTCGGGCTCGCGGCCGCGCCGGTCCGCCGCCGGGTCGCCGGACTGCGCCGCGAGGAACTGGCCCTGCTCGCGGGCGTCAGCATCACCCACTACACCCGCCTCGAACAGGGCCGCGCGGCCGGAGTCTCCGACGCCGTGCTGGACGCCATCGCCCGCACCCTGCGGCTCACCGAGGACGAGACCGCCCACCTCAAGGACCTGGCCCGCCCCGCCGCCCGGCGCCGCCCGGCCGCACCCCGCGCCGAGCACGCGAGCGCCTCGTCCCGCCGGCTGCTCGCCGCGATGACGGACGTACCCGCGCTCCTGCTGGACCGGCGCGGCGACGTCCTGGCCTGGAACCGGCTCGGCCACGCCCTGCTCGCCGCGCATCTGCCGTGGCAGGCCCCGGACAGCCCCGGCGGGCGGCCCAACCTCATCCGCATGCTGTTCCTGGACGAGGAGTACCGGGCGAGGTACCCCGACTGGAAGGAGGAGGCCCACCTCGCGGTCGCCTCGCTGCGCCTGGTCGCCGGCCGGCATCCCGACGACCGCGCGCTGGCCGAGCTGATCGGGCACCTGTCCATCCAGAGCGAGGAGTTCACCGCCCTGTGGGCCCGGCACCCGGTGCGTACCTGCGCCTCCGGCACCAAGTCCCTGCGCCATCCGGCGGTCGGCACCCTGGAGCTGGGCTTCGAGAACCTGTGCCTGCCGGGCACCGAGGGCCGGCGGATGATCACCTACACCGCCGAGCCCGGCACCCCGTCGGACGCGGCCCTGCGCCTGCTCGCCGGCGCGACGGCGTCCGCCGCGCGGGAGGAGCTGCCCGCGCTGGACGCGCGCTGAACCGTTCGCCGCCCTGACCCGAGCGGTGCGTCAGGTCCGCGGCCCGGCCCCGAGGACGTCCAGCATGGCGCGGGTCGCCGGGCCGGGCGGGAAGCGGCTCCAGGCCAGGTACTCCACGCGGTGCGGCCCGTCGGCCACCGGGACCAGCGCCAGGCCGGGGTCGGCGGCGGCCAGTGGCCGGACGAACGCCGACGGCAGCAGCGCGACGCCGAGCCCGCGCGCGATCAGCCCGGTGATCAGCTCCACCACGCCGGCCTCGTAGGCGACCTCACGGACCAGGCCCGCCGCGGCGAACGCCTGGTCCGACTGGGCCCGGGCGGGCGTCCCGGCCACGAAGTCCACGAACGTCTCCCCGGCGATGTCCCGCAGCGTCACCCGCTCCGCGCCGGCCAGCCGGTGCCCGGCCGCCACGACCAGCACGTGTTCGTCGTGGTCGAGCACCAGGCTCTCCACCCCCTCGGGCCGCTCGCCCTCCGGCAGCCCGAGGAAGGCGATGTCCAGGTCGCCGCGGCGGATCGCCGCCGCCATCTCGTCGCTGCGCCCGGACCGCAGCAGCACCCGCACCTCCGGGTGCCGGTCGCGGTAGCGCCGCAACAGCTCCGGTACGTCCACGGCGGCGGTGGTCACGATCACGCCGACGGCGAGCCGGCCGCGCACCACACCGGTCGCGGCGGCGGCGTCGGCCACCGCGCGGTCGGCCGCGGCCAGCGCCTCGCGCGCCCGCGCCACGAACGCCTCGCCCGCCTCGGTCGGTTCGACCCGGCGGCTGGAGCGGGCGAACAGCCGTACCCCCAACTCCCGTTCCAGGCCCGCGATCCGGTGGCTGAGCGAGGACTGCGTCACGAAACACCGCTCGGCGGCACGGGTGAAGTTGCGGGTGTCGGCGACGGCGACGGCGTACCGCATCTGCTGGAGATCCACCCATCCATCGTTTCCGTGCATGGCTGCGATGGCAACCATGTCTTGGACGCATGGCGGGGCACCGGCCGAGACTCCTCGCATGTCCTCGTCCGCCCACCGGCCGGCCGCCGTCCTGCCGACCGCCCTCGCCCCCGCCGTCTGGGGCACCACCTACGTCGTCACCACCGAACTCCTGCCGCCCGGCCACCCGTTGTTCGCGGGCCTGATGCGCGCCCTGCCCGCCGGACTGGCCGGTCTGGCGCTCACCCGGGTGCTGCCGCGCGGGGACTGGTGGGGGAAGGCCGCCGTCCTCGGCGTGCTCAACATCGGCGGGATGCCCCTGCTGTTCGTGGCGGCCGAACGGCTCCCCGGCGGGGTCGCCGCCACCCTCGGCGCGGCCCAGCCGCTGCTGGTCGCCGCGCAGGCCGCCCTGTTCCTGGGCGACCGGCCGACGCCCTGGCGGCTGGCCTGGGGCGTGCTCGGCATGGCCGGCGTCGGCCTCGTGGTCCTCGGCCCCGACGCCCGGCTGGACGCCGTGGGCCTGCTCGCCGGCCTCGGCCATACGGCGACCATGGCGGGCGGGGTCGTCCTGACCAAACGCTGGGGCCGCCCGGCGGGAGCCGGCCCGCTGGCCCTGGCCGGCTGGCAGCTCACGGCCGGCGGGCTGCTCCTGCTGCCCCTGACCCTGGCCGTCGAGGGCCTGCCGCAGCGGATCGACGCCGGAGCGGCCGGGGGCTATCTGTGGCTCGGCAGCATGGGCGGCCTGATCGCGTACACGCTGTGGTTCCGCGGCATCGCCACCCTCCCGGTAGGCGTCACGGCGCCCCTGGTCCTGCTGTCCCCCCTGGTCGCGACGGTGATCGGCGTGACGAGGGGCGAGTCCCTGAGCCCGCTGCGCACCGGCGGCTTCGCCCTGTCCCTGGCGGCGCTGCTCGCCGCCCAGCTGAACCCACCCCACCGCAGAAGGAGCACGCCCCCGATGACCTCAGCCATGACGATCGCGGTCCTCGGCGCCACCGGAATGGTCGGCAGCCGGATCACCGCCGAGGCCGCCGCACGCGGCCACCGGGTGCTGGCCCTCGCCCGCAAGCCGGCGGGCGAGCACCCGGCCGTGACCCCGCTCCCGCTGGACGCGGCCGACCCGGACGCCGTACGCCGCGCCCTGACGGACTCCGGCGCGCACGCGGTGGTCGTGACCCTCAGGACGTACCCGCCGGACGAGGACTTCCTGCTCACCGCGACCCGGACCGTCCTGGACACCGCCGCCGCCCTCGGCATCCGCGTCCTGGTCATCGGCGGCGCCGGCGCGCTGCGCACCCCCGGCACCCCCGGCCTCCTCCTGGCCGACAACCCGGCCTACGTCCCCGAGGAGCTACGCCCGGTCGCCGCGGCCGGAGTGGCCCAACTGCGCACCTGCCGCGCCCACGCCCACCCCGACTGGACCTACCTCAGCCCCCCACCCCTCCTCGAACCCGACCCCCGCACCGCCCGCTACCGCCGTGGCACGGACACCCTGCTCACCACCCCCGACGGCCACTCCCGGATCAGCGCGGAGGACCTGGCCGTGGCGGCGGTGGACGAACTGGAGAAGCCGTGCGGGGAGCGGCACTTCACGGTCGTACGGGCCTGACGGCCGGCTCACGGCCACACAAGGCAATAAGGCTGATGCCCCGCCTCGTGCAGGCGGTGGCTGAAGTCCTGCCACTCGTGCAGCAACCGGTACACGTTGAACGCGTCCCGGGGGCCGCCGCGGTCCGGGACGGTGGACCAGATGAAGGCTGCCGCGCCGACCGCCTCCTCGCCGATGCCGCGGAGGGGGTCGACGACCGTCGTGGGGAGTTTGACGACGGCGTAGTCGGGGTGCAGGACGACCAGTTCGAGGGGCGGCACCTTGTGCAGGGGGACGCCCTGGATGCCGGTCAGGACCATCGCGGCCATCGTCTCCGGCTTGATCTTCGTGAACATGCCGTTCATGCCCAGCTCGTCGCCGCCGAGCTCCTCGGGACGCATCGAGATCGGGACGCGGGCCGCGGTCGCTCCGTCGGGCGCGCCGAAGTACTTGTACGTCACCCCCACCCGGCCACCATTCCCGTTCCCTGCCCGCAGAGGCCGCCGGTCGTACCGCTCGGGCTCACCCGGTCCGCCCTGTGTCCGACGTGTCTCGGTCGTTTCCTCCGCGTCGCGCCGGTGCCTTCCCCGCCGGGCACGTCGAGGACCCAGGTCATCAGTCCCCTCGCCCAGTCCGCCACCGCGATGCATATCTCCACCCGACTGCTTTTCTAGGACGCGTGGCCCCCGCCGCGCAACCCGATCATCGTGTCAGTGACCTCCCCCGCGGTCGCCCGCCGAAACGTACGGTGGAACGGCGATCCGCGGCGAAGATTCCCGGCCCCCGATCATTACGTGCGTATGGGCCGTGTGTATCAGCTCTCAGTCTCGCAGACGAGCGATGGCGCCGCTTCGATCCGGAGGGCGAGGGCGGTCCGGCCGGGCCGCGGCCTACCCTGAGGAGGTCACCCCGCAACCGGAGTCGAGAAGCCGGAGAAGCCGCACGTCATGAGTGCCACGAGCGAAACGCCCTATCCCTACGACGCGCCCGTCTCGCAGGCGCTCTTCGACCGTGCCTCCGCGGTCACGCCGGGTGGAGTGAACTCCCCGGTGCGCGCCTTCCGCGCCGTCGGCGGCACGCCCCGCTTCATGGTGTCGGGCCAGGGCCCCTACCTCACCGACGCCGACGGACGCGAGTACGTCGACCTGGTCTGCTCCTGGGGGCCGATGATCCTCGGGCACTCGCACCCCGAGGTCATCGCCGCCGTGCAGGAGGCCGTCGCCCGGGGCACGTCCTTCGGCACGCCCGGCCGGGGCGAGGTGGAGCTGGCCGAGGAGATCGTCGCCCGGGTCGGGCCCGTGGAGCAGGTCCGGCTGGTCAGCAGCGGCACCGAGGCCACCATGTCGGCCATCCGGCTCGCCCGCGGGTTCACCCGGCGCTCCAAGGTGATCAAGTTCGCCGGGTGCTACCACGGGCACGTCGACTCGCTGCTCGCCGCCGCCGGCAGCGGCGTGGCCACGTTCGCGCTGCCGGACACGCCCGGGGTCACCGGGGCCCAGGCCGGTGACACGATCGTGCTGCCGTACAACGACCTGGAGGCCGTGCAGGAGGCCTTCCACCGGCACCCCGGGGAGATCGCCTGTGTGATCACCGAGGCCTCGCCGGGCAACATGGGCGTGGTCCCGCCGGACCCCGGCTTCAACCAGGGCCTGAAGGACGCCTGCGGCAAGAACGGCGCCCTGTTCATCTCCGACGAGGTCATGACCGGCTTCCGCACCAGCCGCGCCGGGTGGTACGGCGTGGAGGGCGTCAAGCCCGACCTGATGACGTTCGGCAAGGTCATGGGCGGTGGGTTCCCGGCCGCCGCGTTCGGCGGGCGCGCCGACGTCATGGCCCACCTCGCCCCCGCCGGGCCCGTCTACCAGGCCGGCACCCTCTCCGGCAATCCCGTCGCCACCGCCGCCGGCCTCGCCCAGCTGCGGCTGCTCGACGACGCCGCGTACGGCAAGGTCGACGCCGTCTCCGAGCAGATCCGGACGCTGGTGAGCGAGGCGCTGGCCAAGGAGGGCGTCGCGCACCGGGTGCAGACCGCCTCCAACATGTTCTCGGTGTTCTTCACGGACCGGCGGGTACGGGACTATGAGGACGCCAAGCGGCAGGAGTCCTTCCGCTTCACCGCGTTCTTCCACTCGATGCTGGCGAACGGCGTCTATCTGCCGCCGTCGTCCTTCGAGTCCTGGTTCGTGTCCACGGCCCACGACGAGCGGGCCGTGCAGAAGATCGCCGACGCCCTTCCGGCGGCGGCCCGGGCGGCTGCGGAGGCCACGGCCGAATGAGTTCCCCCGAGACCAACGGCGCGGGCACTGCCGGAAACGGCGCCAAGGACATCACCGTCGTCCACCTCATGCGGCACGGCGAGGTCGAGAACCCGGACGGGATCCTGTACGGGCGGCTGCCCGGCTACCACCTGTCCGAGCTGGGCCGGCAGATGGCCGAGCGGGTCGCCGAGCACCTGTCCTCCCGGGACGTGACCCACGTCTGCGCCTCGCCGCTGGAGCGGGCGCAGGAGACCGCCACCCCGATCGCCAAGGCGCACGGGCTGGACCTGGCCACCGACGGGCGGCTGATCGAGGCCGAGAACGTCTTCCAGGGCAAGACCTTCGGCGTCGGCGACGGCGCGCTCCAGCGGCCGGAGAACTGGAAGCACCTCGTCAACCCGTTCCGGCCGTCCTGGGGCGAGCCGTACATCGACCAGGTCGTACGGATGATGGGCGCGCTGAACGCGGCCCGGGACCAGGCGCGCGGGCACGAGGCGGTGCTGGTCAGCCACCAGCTGCCGATCTGGATCGTGCGGTCGTACGTCGAGCGGCGGCGGCTGTGGCACGACCCGCGCAAGCGGCAGTGCACCCTGGCCTCCCTGACGTCGTTCACCTACCAGGGCGACCGCATCGTGTCCGTGGGCTACAGCGAGCCCGCCATCGACCTGGTCCCGGCCCACCTGCGCGCCGGTGCCAAGCCCCAGAAGGGCAAGGGCACGGCCCAGGGGAAGGCCTTCGGCGCCTGAGGAGATCCCCGGCGGTGGTCACGGAGCGTCCGTTTGGCGTGGCTTAGCGCACTGTCGCGAACTTTTTTACGAAAAGCGTAAGAATTATCGGAACCTCCCCGATCTTGCTGCCCTCTGACTGGGTGACCAGCAGGCAGTGACGATCGGGGTTTTCCATGCGCACCTTCTCCCGGACCCTCTCCCGGCGGGGGGCACTCGGCCTCGGCGCGGGCGCGGCCGCCGCCGTGTCGCTCGCCGGGTGCGGCGGTTCCACGTCCTCGGACGGCGCCGGGCACCCGGCCGGTTCCCGGACGCAGGGGAGCAGGGGCGAGGCCCGTCCGGCACGGCCCATCGGCGACGGTTCCACCTCCTTCACCGGCAAGCAGCCGCACCAGCCGGCCAGGCCCGAGCCGCTGGAGCCGGGGCAGACCCCACCGCAGTTCGTGATCTTCTCCTGGGACGGCGCCGGCGAGGTCGGCAACGGCCTCTTCCCGCGCTTCCTGGACCTGGCCAAGGAGCACGGCGCGGCCATGACCTTCTTCCTCTCGGGGCTGTACCTGCTGCCCGAGTCGAAGAAGCGGATGTACGAGCCGCCGAACAACCCGCGCGGCGCCTCCGACATCGGCTACCTCACGGACGAGCACATCAAGGCCACGCTCACCAACGTGCGCCGGGCCTGGCTGGAGGGGCACGAGATCGGCACCCACTTCAACGGGCACTTCTGCGCGGGCGGCGGCACGGTCGCGAACTGGACCCCGCGGCAGTGGGGCAGCGAGATCCGGCAGGCCAAGGCGTTCGTGAAGGAGTGGCGGACCAACACCGGCTGGACCGATCTGCCCTCGCTGCCGTTCGACTACGACAAGGAGCTGGTCGGCGGCCGTACGCCCTGTCTGCTCGGCCAGGACAACCTGCTGCCCACCGCCAAGGAGCTGGGCTGGCGCTACGACGCCTCCTCGCCGGGCGGCCGTCAGGTGTGGCCCGTCAAGCGCCAGGGCATATGGGACCTGCCCCTACAGCAGATACCTTTCCCCGGACGCCGGTTCGAGGTCCTCTCCATGGACTACAACATGCTCGCCAACCAGTCGGTCAACTCGACCAAGGCCCCCGCGTACAACTACCCGGGCTGGCGCAAGCAGTCCGCGCAGGCGTACATCCAGGGATTCCGGCGGGCCTACGAGACGAACCGGGCGCCGTTCTTCATCGGCAACCACTTCGAGCAGTGGAACGGCGGCATCTACATGGACGCCGTCGAGGAGGCCTTCCGGCACATCGCGCGCGAGAAGGAGAAGGGCGCCGACGTGCGCCTGGTCTCCTTCCGGCAGTACGTGGACTGGATGGACGCGCAGAAGCCCGAGATCCTCGCCAAGCTGCGCACGCTCGGGGTCGGGCAGCGGCCCGCCGGGGGCTGGAAGGAGTTCCTGCGCAAGACCGGGGGCGCCGCCTCCAACGCCGCCTGATGTCCCGAATGTCCCGTGTAAATACGCCCTGAAATGCGGTTTTCCGCCCGGCAGGGGGGTGCGCGAAATCCTCGGAACAGGCATGCGAAACTTTTCACATGAGTACCCGTAGCCGCGCCGTCCTGCTCACCGCCGCGGCCGCCGCAGCGGCCCTGACCCTGTCCGCGTGTGGCAAGGGCGGTATCTCCGGTGGCGGTGGCGACACCCACTTCGTCACCGGCAGCAACGGCATCGACACCGTCGCGGCCGGCAAGCGCGCCACGGCTCCGGACCTGTCCGGCAAGACCATCGACGGCAAGACCCTCGATGTCGCCGACTACAAGGGCAAGGTCGTCGTCATCAACGTCTGGGGCTCGTGGTGCGGACCGTGCCGCAACGAGGCCAAGTACTTCGCCAAGGTCTCCAAGGACTACGCCGACCAGGGCGTGCAGTTCGTCGGCATCAACACCCGCGACACCAGCACCACCCCGGCCGTGAACTTCGAGAAGGAGCACGGCGTCGCGTACCCGAGCCTGTACGACCCCACGGGCAAGCTCATGCTGCGCTTCAAGAAGGGCACGCTCAATCCGCAGATCGTCCCCTCCACGCTCGTCATCGACCGGCACGGGAAGGTCGCCGCGCGGGCCTTGGAGGCGCTCGACGACACCGGCCTGGTGGAGATGATCAAGCCGGTCCTCGCGGAGAAGTGACGTGAGCGCACTGCTGACGCTGGCCGCGGAGACCGGCCGCAACCAGACGGTCCTGCACGGCGCCCTGCTGGTCGCCCTGCCGATCGCCCTGTTCGCCGGGCTCGTGTCGTTCTTCTCGCCCTGCGTGCTGCCGCTGGTCCCCGGCTACCTCTCCTATGTGACCGGCGTCGCGGGCACCGACCTGGCCGAGGCCAGACGGGGCCGGATGGTGGCCGGCGCCTCCCTGTTCGTGCTCGGCTTCAGCGCCGTCTTCGTCTCCAGCGGGGCGCTGTTCGGCTACTTCGGCGCCAATCTGATCGACTACCAGGGCACCCTGTCCAAGGTGCTCGGCGTGCTCATGATCATCATGGGCGTGTTCTTCATGGGCCTGACGCCCTGGTTCGCCATGCGCGAGTTCCGCTTCCACAAGCGGCCCACGGGCGGCCTGGCCGGGGCACCGGTCCTCGGCGCCCTCTTCGGCGTCGGCTGGACGCCCTGCATGGGACCGACGCTGTCCTCGGTGAACTTCCTCTCGCTGAACGAGTCGAGCGCGGCCCGGGGCTCCCTGCTGATGCTCGTCTACTGCCTCGGCCTCGGCGTCCCGTTCGTCATCACCGCGATCGCCTTCCGCAAGGCGCTCGGTGCCTTCGCCTGGGTCAAGCGCCACTATGTCTGGGTGACGCGCATCGGCGGCTCGATGATGATCGTGACCGGTGTGCTGCTGCTGACCGGTGCCTGGGGCGGTCTGGTGCAGCAGATGCAGACCTGGACCAACGGCTTCAATGTGGGGATCTGACCGATGAGCAAGACCGACACCGACACCGGCCCGGACCGGGAGGAGCTGGGCGCGGCCGGCTCCCAGCTGTCCACCGCCCCGCAGGAGGAGGCGGTGAGCCTGCCGGGCCTCGGTGTCATCGGCTGGGCCCGCTGGTTCTGGCGGCAGCTGACCTCCATGCGGGTGGCGCTGCTGCTGCTCCTGCTGCTCTCGCTGGGCGCGATCCCCGGCTCGCTGATCCCGCAGACCGGCGCGGACGCCACCAAGGTCGAGGACTTCCGCGCCGCGCACAAGACGCTGGCGCCGGTCTACGACAAGCTCGGCCTGTTCCACGTCTACAGCTCGGTGTGGTTCTCCGCGATCTACATCCTGCTGTTCGTCTCCCTCATCGGCTGCATCATCCCCCGCACCTGGCAGTTCGTCGGCCAGCTGCGCGGCCGGCCGCCGGGCGCCCCCAAGCGGCTGTCCCGGCTGCCCGCCTACACCACCTGGACCACCGCCGAGGACCCCGAGAAGGTCCGCGAGACCGCGCTCGCCCTGCTGAAGAAGCGCCGCTTCCGCGCCCATGTCGCCGGTGACGCCGTCGCCGCCGAGAAGGGCTATCTGCGCGAGCTGGGCAACCTGGTCTTCCACATCGCCCTGATCGTGCTGCTGATCGCCTTCGCCTCCGGCCAGCTGTTCAAGTCGGACGGCACCAAGCTGATGGTGGAGGGCGACGGCTTCTCGAACGCGCTGCCCATGTACGACGACTTCAAGTCCGGCAGCCTCTTCGAGCCCGACGACCTGGTCCCGTTCAGCTTCGACCTGAAGGACTTCAAGGGGACGTACGAGCTGACCGGCCCCAACAGGGGCACCCCGCGCACCTTCCAGGCGAGGATCCGCTACAGCGAGGGCGCGTACGGCAAGGAGACCACGACCACCGTCAAGGTCAACGAGCCGCTGAAGATCGGCGACTCCAAGGTCTACCTGGTCAGCCACGGCTACGCCCCCGTGATCACCGTCCGCGACGGCCGGGGCGAGGTGGTCTACCGCGACGCCGTGCCGCTGCTGCCGCTCGACGGCAACGTCACCTCCCAGGGCGTCGTCAAGGTCATGGACGGCTACCGCGACGCCAAGGGCGTAAAGGAGCAGCTCGGCATCAAGGCGTTCTTCCTGCCGACCTACGGCGGCACGGGCACGGAGATCGCCTCGTCCTTCCCGGCGCTGCTGAACCCGGTGCTGAACCTGGAGCCGTACCACGGCGACCTGGGCGTCGACTCGGGCCTGCCGCAGAGCGTGTACCAGCTCGACAAGACCCACATGAAGGACTACAAGGACGCCAAGGGCGCGCAGCTGAGGGACAACCTCAAGCCCGGCGAGACCATGAAGCTGCCGAACGGCGCCGGCACCGTCACCTTCGAGAAGGACGTCAAGGAGTGGGCCGGCTTCGAGATCGTGCAGGAGCCGGGCGGCGGCTGGGCGCTCGGCGGTGCCCTCGCCGCGATCCTCGGCCTGGCCGGGTCCCTGTTCATCCAGCGCCGCCGCGTGTGGGTGCGGGCGGTGCGCGGCGCCGACGGCGTCACGGTGGTCGAGATGGCCGGGCTCGGCCGCAGCGAGTCGGCGAAGGTGCCCGAGGAACTGGGCGAACTCGCCGGACACCTCTACGACCGGGCGCCGGCCGCGCCCGGACCCGACGACCACTCCGCACCCACACCCGACCGCCACGTCGTACCTGCCGAAGGGGCTGAGAAGTGACTCTCGCCGCCGCGACCAACGAACATCTCGCGAGCGTCAGCAACACGCTGATCTACTCGTCGATGGCCGTCTACACCCTGGCCTTCTTCGCCTACATCGCCGAGTGGCTGTTCGGCAGCCGCAGCAAGGTCGCCCGGACGGCCGCCGCGCTCACCGCCGAGGGCGCGCGGACGGCCGGCGGCCCGGCCGTCACCGTGCGCAAGGGCGGGGGCACCGCCGTGCTGGAGCGGCCGCAGGTCGTCGTCCGCTCGACGTCCGGCGCGCGGGACGTGCCGGACGGGCCCGGCGCCCACGGCGGCGACGAGCAGGGCGACCTGTACGGCCGGATCGCCATCTCCCTCACCGTGCTCGCCTTCCTGGTGGAGCTGGCCGGTGTCGTCGCCCGCGCGGCCTCCGTGGAGCGGGCGCCGTGGGGCAACATGTACGAGTTCAACATCACCTTCTCCACGGTCGCCGTCGGCGTGTACCTCGCGCTGCTGGCGCTGAAGAAGAACGTGCGCTGGCTCGGGCTGTTCCTCACCACCACGGTCCTGCTCGACCTGGGACTCGCGGTCACCGTCCTGTACACGGCCAGCGACCAGCTGGTGCCGGCCCTGCACTCGTACTGGCTGTACATCCACGTCTCCACCGCGATCTTCTGCGGCGCGGTGTTCTACGTCGGCGCGGTCGCCACGATCCTGTACCTGTTCAAGGACTCCTACGAGAACAAGCTCCAGGCCGGCGGCAAGCCGGGCCGGTTCGCCTCCTCGGTCCTGGAGCGCCTGCCCGCCTCCGCGTCCCTGGACAAGTTCGCCTACCGGATCAACGCGGCCGTCTTCCCGCTGTGGACGTTCACGATCATCGCGGGCGCGATCTGGGCGGGCGACGCCTGGGGCCGGTACTGGAACTGGGACCCGAAGGAGACCTGGTCCTTCATCACCTGGGTCGCCTACGCCTGCTACCTGCACGCGCGGGCCACGGCGGGCTGGAAGGGCCGCAAGGCCGCCTACCTGGCGCTGATCGCGTTCGGCTGCTGGCTGTTCAACTACTACGGCGTCAACATCTTCGTCTCCGGCAAGCACTCCTACGCGGGCGTGTAAGCCCCCGCCGTCCGGCACGAGGCCGGTTCCCGCGACACGCGTCGCGGGGGCCGGCCTTCGTCGTCCGGGCAGGCGTGCGCGTGTCCGGGGCCGGGGGCAGGCTGGAGACATGAGCGGTTCCATCGCACAGGGCACCAGCCAGACCCACGGGAACACGCACATCCTGCACTTCGTCGTGCGGCTCGCGCGGGGCATGGAGGAGGTCTGGCCCGCGGTGTCCACGCCCGAGGGGCTGGCCGCCTGGTGGACCGTCGCCGAGGTGCTCGAACCCCGGCTCGGCGGCGCGGTCACCCTGCGCGGGCTGGGCAGCGGGCGGGTCACCGCGTGGGACGTGGACCGGGTCGCGGAGTACACGGTGGAGGGCGGCGGCCGGATCCGGTTCCACCTGGAACGGGACGACGAGGACGGCACCGCGCTCCGCTTCACCCACGAGTTCCAGGGCGAGGCGGAGTCGGAACAGCGCTGGCGGGACCGGCTCGAACGGCTGATCGGGCAGCAGGGGCGGGAGCGCGCCTAGCCCCGCCGCGCCGGCCCGTTCAAGGTTTCCCGCAAGGTTCGTCCAAGGCCGGTCGGTCATCGTCGGTGGTGTGGTTCCGGCCCGGGCCGGCGCACCACCGACGGGGGCGGTACGGGGAGGGCTTCCTCCCCGTACCGGGGCCCGTCCGGGGTCTCAGTCCAGGGCGTCGAGCAGGGCGCGGGTCTGGGCGACGCGGGCGGGGTTGACCTGGATGTCGCGGAAGACGGCGAGGGCTTCCTCGTAGCGGCGGCGCGCGGCGGCCCGGTCGCCCAGGGCCTGGTGGGCCTCGCCCAGGTGGACCAGGGCCTCGGCCTCGCCGAAGCGGTGTCCCAGGGACCGGTGCAGTTCCAGGCAGCGTTCGTGGCAGCGCAGGGCCCGGGCGTGCTCGCCGAGCTGCTGGTAGGCGTAGCCGAGGGTGTCCAGGGTGTCGGACTGTCCGCGCAGGTCGCCGAGTTCCTCCTGGAGGGCCAGGGCCCGTTCGCACTGGGCCACGGCCTGCCGGTGGCCGCCCGTCTGCACGTGGTCCCACGCCACCGCGTTCAGGGCGCGGGCCAGCCCCGCCTGGTGACCCAGCCGGGCGAAGAGGCCGACGGCCAGTTCGTCGTGGCGCAGCGCCGCCGGACGGTCGCCGGTGTGCTCGTACAGCCAGCCCAGGGCCAGATGGGTGTGGGCCTCGGAGAGGGGGTGGCCGCCGCCTCGCACCAGGGACAGCGCCTGGGCCAGCCGGTGCCGTGCCGAGGCGTGGTCGCCGGCCTCGATGCGCTCCAGGGCCAGCACCCGGTGGGACTCGTTCCGCGCGGCCGTGTCGCCGAGCCGGGTCGCGGCCCGCAGCGCCGTCTCGTGCACGGCGGCGACGTCGCTCCACCGTCCGCGCCGGGTCAGGAAGGTGGTCAGGGCCCAGGCCAGCTGCCAGGCGTGGGTGTCGTGGCCGTGCCGCGCCGCCTGGTGCACGGCCGCGATCAGCACCGGCTGCTCCCGGGTGAACCACGCCATGGCCGCCTCGTGCCCGGTGATCACCTCCGGCCGTACTCCGTCGGCCGCCGGGGGCAGCCGTACGGGGTCCCGGTGCGGCAGCAGCAGCCGGTCCGCCGACCAGGCGGTGCGCAGGCAGTGGTCCAGGACCCGGACGCGGGCCGACCGGGCCTCCGGGCCGTCCGCGGGGCCGGCGACCTCCAGGGCGTGGGCGCGCAGCAGGTCGTGGCCGGCGAACCGGCCGGGGGCGTGCTCCTGGAGGAGGTGGCGGGTGCGCAGCCGGTGCAGCGCCCGCAGGGCCCCCGCCGGTCCCAGCCCGGTGAGGCTGCCGGCCGCGGGCGCCCCGATGTCCGGTCCGGGCGCCTGCGCGAGCTGCCGGAAGACCCGGGCGGTGTCCGCGTCGAGCGCCCGGTAGGAGGCGGCGAGGACGGCCCGTACGTCGGTGGCGCCCTCGCCGGTGCTCAGCGCGTCCAGGCGGCTGCTCGCGCGCAGTTCCTCGGTCAGGGCGGTCAGCGTGGTGACCGGGTTGGTGGTGATGCGCCCGGCCAGCACGCTCAGGGCGAGGGGCAGCCCGGCGCACTGGCCGGCCAGTTCGGCGGCGGCCTCGGGTTCCGCGGCGACGCGTTCGGCACCGAGCCGGCCGGCCAGCAGCTCGCGGGCCGTGGCGGCGTCGAAGGCGTCGACGGTGAGATGGGTGACCTGGTGCGCGGCGGTCAGCCCGGTGAGCTGGTCCCGGCTGGTGACCAGCACCGCGCAGCCGGAGGTGCCCGGCAGCAGCGGCAGCACCTGCGCCGAGTCCCGGGCGTTGTCCAGGACGACCAGCATCCGCCGGCCGGCCAGCAGGCTGCGGTACAGCGCGGCCTGGGCGTCGAAGGCCGCCGGGATCCGCCCGGGGTCGACACCGAGCGCGTCGAGGAACCCGCGGAGCACCCTGCGGGGGTCGGCGGGTTCCCCCGCCGGGGTGAAGCCGTGCAGGTCGACGAAGAGCTGTCCGTCGGGGAAGCGGTGCTGCCGGCGGTGCGCCCAGTGCAGGGCGAGGGAGGTCTTGCCGACCCCGCCGATGCCGCAGACCACCGTCACCGGCAGGGTGGCGCGCGGTCCGGCCTGGGCGGCGAGGGCCTTGTCCAGGACGGCGAGTTCGGCGTCCCGGCCCACGAAGTAGGCGGGCGGTGCCAGCAGTTGCCGGGGCACCGGGGGCCGGGCCCCGGCGGGCGGGGCGGCCTCGGGCGGGGCCGCTTCGGGCGGGGCCAGCGCCGGGTCGTTGGTGAGGATCCGTCGGTGCAGGCCGCGCAGGCGCGGGCCCGGGTCGGCGCCCAGCTCCCCGGCCAGCCGGCGCCGCAGGTCCTGGTAATGGGCGAGGGCGTCGGAAGGGCGGCCGGCCCGGTACAGGGCGAGCATCAGCTGACCGGCCAGCCGCTCGTCCAGCGGGTGCGCCCGGGCCTTCTCGGCCAGCTCGGCCAGCAGGCCGCCGTGGTGCCCGGCGCGCAGCCGGAGGTCGATGTGGTCCAGTTGGGCCGCCAGCCGCTCGCTCAGCAGCGCCTGGCGCCGGTCGTCGAACCACGGGACGTCCACGGTGGCGAACGGCTCCCCGCGCCACAGCCCCAGCGCCCGCCGCAGCAGGTCCGCCGCCTCGGTGCCGTCGGCGGTGCGGGCCCGGGCGACCAGGTCGCGGAACAGGTGCAGGTCCACCGAGAGCGGATCGGCTTCGAGGACGTACCCGCCGGGGCGCCGGACGACGGCCACCTCCGGGGCCGGCCGCAGCGCCTGGCGTAATCGGGACAGATAGCCGTACAGCGTCTCCCTGGTGCGCCGCGGCGGCCGGTCGCCCCACACCCGGTCCACCAGCGTGTCCACCGGGACCGCCCGGCCCACGTCCACGAGCAGCGCGGCCAGCACACACCGCTGCCGCATGTGCCCCACGTCCACCACGCGGCCCCCCAGCCGCACCTCGATCACGCCCAGCAGACCGAACTCCACCGTCATCCCGTCCCTCCCCGTCCCCACCGTAGGCACCCGCCCCCGCGCCCACCAGCCATCCGCGCCCGGGAGCCGTACGCGATCCCGCCGGAACCGGGGGGTGGGCACCGGGACAAAGCGGTACGTCGGCGATACTGGGGCACATGGCTTACGACGATCTTCGCTCCCTGCTCCGGGCGCTGGAGCGCGAGGGCGACCTCAAGCGCATCAAGGCCGAGGTCGACCCGCACCTGGAGGTCGGGGAGATCGTCGACCGGGTCCAGAAGTCCGGCGGCCCGGCGCTGCTCTTCGAGAACGTGCGCGGCTCCGACCTCCCCCTCGCGATGAACGTGTACGGCACCGACCGCCGCCTGCTGAAGGCGCTGGGCCTGAAGTCGTACGACGAGATCTCCGACAAGATCGGCGGCCTGCTGCGCCCCGAGCTGCCGCACGGCTTCGTCGGCGTGCGCGAGGCCTTCGGGAAGCTGGGCGCGATGACCCACGTCCCGCCGCGCAAGGTCAAGGAGGCGCCCGTACAGGAGGTCGTCCTGCACGGCGACGACGTCGACCTGGACCGCCTCCCGGCGCTGTTCACCTGGCCGAAGGACGGCGGCTCCTTCTTCAACCTGGGCCTGACCCACACCAAGGACCCCGAGAGCGGCGTCCGCAACCTCGGCCTGTACCGCCTCCAGCGCCACGACCGGCGCACGATCGGCATGCACTGGCAGATCCACAAGGACAGCCGGAACCACTACCAGGTGGCCGCGCGCCGGGGCGAACGCCTCCCGGTCGCCATCGCCTTCGGCTGCCCCCCGGCGGTGACGTACGCCTCCACGGCCCCCCTGCCCGGCGACATCGACGAGTACCTCTTCGCCGGCTTCATCGCGGGCAAGCGGATCGAGATGACCGACTGCAAGACGGTCCCGCTCCAGGTGCCCGCCCACGCCGAGGTGGTCCTGGAGGGCTGGCTGGAGCCCGGCGAGATGCTGCCCGAGGGCCCCTTCGGCGACCACACCGGCTTCTACACCCCGCAGGAACCGTTCCCGGCGCTGCGGATCGACTGCGTGACGATGCGCAGGCGCCCGCTGCTCCAGTCGATCGTCGTCGGCCGCCCCCCGACGGAGGACGGCCCCCTCGGCCGGGCCACGGAACGCTTCTTCCTGCCCCTGCTGAAGATCATCATCCCGGACATCGTGGACTACCACCTGCCCGAGGCCGGCGGCTTCCACAACTGCGCGATCGTCTCGATCGACAAGAAGTACCCCAAGCACGCGCAGAAGGTGATGCACGCCGTCTGGGGGGCGCACATGATGTCCCTCACCAAGCTGATCGTGGTCGTGGACGCCGACTGCGACGTGCACGACCTGCACGAGGTCGCCTGGCGGGCCCTCGGCAACACCGACTACGCCCGCGACCTCACGGTCGCGGAAGGCCCCGTCGACCACCTCGACCACGCCTCCTACCAGCAGTTCTGGGGCGGCAAGGCAGGCATCGACGCCACCCGCAAGTGGCCGGAGGAGGGCTACACCCGCGACGGCGGGTGGCCGGACATGGTCCTGTCGGACCCGGATACGGCGGCCTTGGTGGACCGCCGCTGGAAGGAGTACGGACTGTGACGTCAGCCTCCGCCGCCCTCGCCCGGCCGGGCCGGACCAAGGCGTTCCTCCGCCTGGTGATGATCGAGCACTCGGTCTTCGCGCTCCCCTTCGCCTACATCGCCTCCCTCACCGCGATGTACGAGCGGGACGGGAACATCCACTGGGGCCGCCTGCTCCTGGTCACCGTGTGCATGGTCGGCCTGCGCACGTTCGCGATGGCGGTCAACCGGATCATCGACCGGGAGATCGACGCCCGCAACCCGCGCACGGCGCACCGGGAACTGGTGACGGGCGCGATGTCGGTACGGCACGCGTGGACCGGCGCGCTGATCGCCCTCGCGGTCTTCCTGGGCGCGGCGGCCCTGCTCAACCCGCTGTGCCTGGCCCTCGCGCCGGTGGCCGTGGTGCCGATGGTGGTCTACCCCTACGGCAAGCGGTTCACCAACTTCCCGCAGGCCATCCTCGGCCTCGCCCAGGCCATGGGCCCGGTCGGCGGCTGGCTGGCGATCAGCGGCCAGTGGTCGTGGAACGCGGTGATCCTCGGCCTGGCCGTGGGCATCTGGATCGGCGGGTTCGACCTGATCTACGCCTGCCAGGACGTGGAGACGGACCGCGAGATCGGCGTGAAGTCGGTACCGGCGCGCTTCGGCATCCCGGCGGCGATATGGGGCGCCCGCGCGTGCCACACGATCACCACGGCCCTGTTCGTCTGGTACGCCCTCGCCACCGACGCGGGCGCGTTCTTCTGGCTGGGCCTGGTGATCGTCGCGGCGGCCTTCGGCTACGAGCACAGGATCGTCCGCCCCCACGACCTGACCCGCCTGAACAGGGCGTTCTTCAGCGTCAACGGATTCATCGGCATCGCCTTGTTCGTCTGCGCCCTGCTGGACCTGCTGGTCCGCGGGCTCACCGTCTGACCCGCTCCCGCCCTTCGCCGGGTGCGGGGCCGGGTGGCCGGACCGCGCCCACCCGGCCGCCTTCAGACCCCCACCGGTCCTGAGCCCCTTGGCGTCCGCCGGTACGCTCAAGGTGTGAACGCAGGAGAAACGCAGCGCGTGCCTTGGATCGTGGGGGTGTCCGGAGCTTCCGGGACGCCGTACGCGGCGGCCGTGCTGCGGGCGCTGCTGGCGGCCGGGGAAGCGGTGGACCTGGTGGTCAGCCGGGCCTCGCGGCTGACGCTGCTGGACGAGACGGGCCTGCCCTTCCGTGACGCCCACTGGCAGGACGACCTGCGGGAATGGCTGGCCCGTGGCGCCGACGGCAAGCCCGGCACCTTCGACGTGGACGTCAGCGGCGTCCGCTACTGGAGCGCGGGCGACCTCGCGGCCGGCCCCTCCTCCGGCTCGTACCCGGCCCGCGGCATGATCGTCGTGCCCGCCTCCACCGCCTGCGTGGCCGGTGTGGCGCTCGGCCTGTCCAAGGATCTCCTCCAGCGCGCGGCGAGCGTCACGCTGAAGGAGCGCCGCCCGCTGGTCGTGGCCGTACGGGAGACCCCCTTGAACGGCCAGACGCTGCGTCACCTGGTCACCCTGGACGACGCGGGTGCCGCGGTCGTCCCGGCCTCGCCCGCCTTCTACGCGGGCGCCACCCACATCCAGGACCTGGTGGACTTCGTGGCCGGCCGGGTGCTGGACGCGGCGGGTGTCGCCCACGGCCTGTACCGGCGCTGGCGGGGGGAGCTGGGCGGCGGTTCGGCGGACGGTTCGCGGGACGAGTAGCAGTACGTACCTCTCATCACTTCAGGAACTTTCACCGGAAGGCTTCGATCGCATGGACGCGGTGGACAGGCAGCTCATCCAGGCCCTGAGGGAGAACGGCCGGGCCTCGTACGCGGAGCTGGGGCGCCTGGTCGGCCTGTCGGGCCCCAGCGTCACCGACCGCATCAACCGGCTGGAGGCGGCCGGTGTCATCACCGGGTACCGCGCCACGGTGGACGCGGCCTCCCTCGGCCTCGGTGTCACCGCCCTGATCGGCATCTCCCTCTCCGACGCGGCCGACCACGAGGACGTGGCGCAGCGGCTGCGGGACCTGCCGGAGATCGAGGACTGCTGGTTCATCGCTGGCGACGACTCGTACATGCTCAAGGTCCGGGCGTCGGACGTGGACGGCCTGGAGCGGACCATCCGCCGGCTCAGCGGCACCAAGGGCGTCTCCCGGACCCGTACCACGATCGTGCTGTCCACGAAGTGGGAGAACCGGGTCGGGGAGCTGCCCGAAGAGGTGTAGGGATACCGTTGGTCGGGCTGTCGTAGAAAGGTGTTGCCATGGACGTCGGGCTCAAGCGCGAGCTGGAGGAGAAGGTCCGTTCCGGTGAGCGGCTGACCCGCGAGGACGGCATCGCGCTGTACGCGTCGGACGATCTGGCCTGGCTCGGCGGCCTCGCCCACGAGGTGCGGACCCGTAAGAACGGTGACGTGGTCCACTTCAACGTCAACCGTCATCTCAACATGACGAACGTGTGCACCGCGTCCTGCGCGTACTGCTCGTTCCAGCGCAAGCCGGGCGAGAAGGACGCGTACACGATGCGCATCGAGGAGGCCGTCAAGCTGGCCAAGGCGATGGAGTCGGAGAACCTCACCGAGCTGCACATCGTCAACGGTCTGCACCCGAACCTGCCGTGGCGCTACTACCCGCGGTCGCTGCGGGAGCTGAAGCAGGCGCTGCCGAACGTCTCGCTGAAGGCGTTCACCGCGACCGAGATCCACCACTTCGAGACGATCAGCGGGCTGTCCGCCTCGGAGATCCTGGACGAGCTGATCGACGCGGGCCTGGAGTCGCTGACCGGTGGCGGCGCGGAGATCTTCGACTGGGAGGTCCGGCAGCACATCGTGGACCACCGCACCCACTGGGAGGACTGGTCCCGCATCCACCGGCTGGCGCACGAGAAGGGGCTGAAGACCCCGTGCACCATGCTGTACGGCCACATCGAGGAGCCGAGGCACCGCGTCGACCACGTCCTGCGACTCCGTGAGCTGCAGGACGAGACGAACGGCTTCCAGGTCTTCATCCCGCTGCGCTACCAGCACGACTTCGTGGACATGAAGGACGGCAAGGTACGCAACACCCTCCAGGCGCGTACCTCGATGGCGACGGGCGCGGAGGCGCTGAAGACCTTCGCCGTGTCCCGGCTGCTCTTCGACAACGTCCCGCACGTGAAGGTCTTCTGGGTGATGCACGGCGTGCAGACCGCCCAGCTGGCCCTTCAGCACGGCGCGGACGACATGGACGGCTCGGTCGTCGAGTACAAGATCACCCACGACGCGGACAACTACGGCACGCCGAACAAGCTGACCCGCGAAGACCTCCTGGAACTGATCCGCGACGCCGGCTTCCGCCCCGTGGAGCGCAACACCCGCTACGAGATCATCCGCGAGTACGAGGGCCCCGACCCGTCCCGCCGCGACGAGCCCCAGCCGATGCGGGTCTGACGGTTCGGCCACTTCCGAAGCGAGGGCCCGGCGTCCCCGTCCGTGGGGCGCGGGGCCGGGCGACGGCCGGAACGGCCCCTCGCTTCCCCGCCGGAACGAGGGCCGCTCGCCCGGCATGCCGGCAGCCAGGGCGCCGGAGGGCGCCGACCTCCCCGCCCTCCGCCGAGCCGCCGCGGACTGTCGCGGCCGCCCCCTGCACCGCGCCGCCGCCCGGACGGTCCTCTGGCGCCGGAAGCGCCGGCGCCCGGCTGATGCTCGTAGGAGAGCAGCCCGGCGATCAGGAGGACCGGGAGGGGAGACCGTTCGCCGGCCCGGCGGGCAAGCTGTTCGACCGGGCGCTCGAAGAGGCCGGTATCGATCCCGCCGAGGTCTACGCGACGAACGCGGTGGAGCACTTCGGGTTCACCCGGGCCGAACCCCGCAAGCGTCATGGCCGGCAAGGCCCTGCCGGGCTCCTCGTTCCGCGTGGGCGAGGTCCGCGGGACGGTCCTGGAGCGCGAGGTCCACGGCCGCGCCGAACGCCTCGTACCAGGGCCTGGTGGCCGGTCCGGAGGTGGCGGCCCGGGCCCTCGGGTGACGGAACCCACCCCGGAGAGGCCGTAGGTAATAGGTACACTCCCCTCGTGCCTCTTACCTTCACTCTCGACCCCGCCGCCACCCCGGCCCTCCGCGACGGCATCCTCGACCTGTGGACGGACGTCTCGAACGCCGGCGGCTCCGTCGGCTTCGTCGCCCCGGTGACCCGCGACGAGATACGGCCCGAGCTGGTGCGCCACTTCGCGCAGATGGCCGAGGACCGCACCCGGCTGCTCGTCGGCCACGACGAGGCCGGCCGGATCGCCGCGACCGCGTTCCTCACCCGCAACACCCACCGGCTGATGACCCACTGGGTGGGGCTGTACACGGTGATGGTCCACCCCCGCCACCAGGGCCGCGGCTACGGCCGTGACCTGCTGGCCGCCGCCGAGGACGCGGCCCGCGGCCTCGGCGGCATCGAGGCGATCCGGCTGACCTGCCGGGGCGGGCACGGCCTGGAGCGGTTCTACGCCTCCTGCGGCTACAAGGAGGTCGGCCGGGTCCCGGACGCCATCCGCGTCGCGCCCGGCGACGACCGCGACGAGATCGTCATGCTGCTGCCGCTCGCCTGACCCCCTTGCGCGACCCCCCTGCGTGATCGGCATCGGGTCGTGCTTCACTGGACGATGACCCTCTTTGGAATCGGACGAGTGGATTGAGATGCTCCGCTACACGCTGATGCGCCTCGGTATCTTCGCGGGCTGCCTCGTGATCGTCTGGGGAGCCGTCTACTCGGGCATCTTCCCGCGCGGCTTCGGTGACTCCAACCTCCTGTGGGTGCTGCTGCTCTCCCTGATCCTGTCGGCACCGATCAGCTGGGTCGTGCTGCGCAAGGAGCGGGACCGGGCCTCGGTGCGGATCGTGCGCAAGGTCGACCGGATGAAGGCCAACCTGGACGCCAACCGCAGCCAGGAGGACTTCGCCGACGACACCGCGCGGGCGCAGGGCGGGGCCACCGCGTCCAGCTAGCACCTGCCCGGGCCGGCGGGGCGCTCCCTGCCGGTACGCGCTCGGCCGGGGACGGCTCCCGGCCGAACTAGTCTTGCCCCATGGGTGCCGTGAAGACCAAGCGGATGCCGAGGGCGGTGCGCGAGCGGCAGATGCTCGACGCCGCCGTACGGATCTTCGGGCAGCGCGGGTACACGGCCGCGTCGATGGACGAGATCGCCGAACTCGCGGGCGTGTCCAAGCCGTTGGTCTATCTGTACCTGAATTCCAAGGAAGACCTCTTCACCGCCTGCATCCGCCGGGAGGCCGCCGCGCTCACGGCGGCCGTGCGCGCGGGCGTACGGCCGGACACGCCCGTCGACCGGCAGCTCTGGGACGGACTGCGGGCGTTCTTCGCGCACACCGCCGAGCATCCGGACGGCTGGTCGGTGCTGCATCTGCAGGCCCGCAGGCACGGTGAGCCGTTCGTGTCCGAGGCCGCCGCGATGCGCGCGGAGATCGTCGCGTTCGTGACGCGGCTGGTGGCGATGGCGGCGCGGGAGGCGCACCGGGACCCCGACCTGCCGGAGCGCGAGGTGGCCGGACTCGCCGAGGCGCTGGTCGGCGCGGCGGAGTCGCTCGCCGCGTGGGCCAACGCCACCCCGGAGGTGACGGCCCGCCAGGCCGCGGCCACCCTGATGAACTTCGCCTGGTCCGGCCTGGGCAACCTCATGCGGGGCAGGGTCTGGAGCCCGCCGCCGGACGACGGCTGAACCTAGCCCGGGCCACCGCTCACCCTCCCCGGACCGCCCCCTCCACGCACAACCGCCCGCCGGTGCCCCGCAGTTCGAACCGCCCGCCGCCGTCCGCCCCGTACCGCACGGTCCCCGGCAGCGGTACCGGCGCGCGGAACCGGGCCCGTACGACGGCCGTGGCCGGGGTGCCGTGGGCGGCGAGGCAGCGGGCGAGGGTCCACATGCCGTGGGCGATGGGCCGGGGGAAGCCGAAGAGCCGGGCGGTGAGCGGGTGCAGGTGGATGGGGTTGCGGTCCCCGGACACGGCGCCGTACCGCCGCCCCACATCCCCGCCGAGCCGCCACTCGGCGACGACGGGGAGCCCCTCGCCGGCCTCCGCCGGGCCGCGCGCCCCCGCTTGCCCGGTCCGGGCCAGGTACCTGCTGCGGGACACCCACACCGGCCGGCCCCCGCCCCCGCCCGCCCGCACGGCGGTCACCACCACCGCCTCGGTCCCGCGCCTCCGCTCCGCCAGCCCCTCGACCCACACGGAGACCTCGTACATCCCTTCGGCCGGCAGCGCGGCCCGCCGCTCGATCTCGACGGACGTGTGGACCAGCCCCAGCAGCGGCAGCGGGAAGTCCCGGCCGCTCATCAGCCGCATGGCCAGCGGGAAGCCGAGAACGTGCGGGTAGGTGAGGGGGAGGGCGGTCGCGCCGGTGGCGAAGCCGCAGACCCGCTCGTAGGCGACCAGGTGCGCGAGGTCGACCCGCACGCCGGGCAGCACCAGCCGTGTGCCGGGGACGGCCGCGTCCGGGGCCGGGCGCTTGAAGGGGGAGCGCAGGGCGCCCCGGGCCAGCAGGGGGCCGAGCGCGGGCGGCGCGGCGAGGGTCACGGTGTGCATCGGGTCACGCCCCCAGCGGTCTCTCCGAATTGCCTACTGTGAAGTAACGTTACCGGAGGTAAGCCGAGTGGGCGGGTGCCCCCCGAGGCTGCACATCCCCGGCCCCGGACCCTCCCGGAACCCGCACAACCCCCTCACAGTGGAGTCGTACGATCACCAGGCCTGACCAGCGGTAACCCCATCCCGCACCCGGGGTCCGCCGCCGGTGCGCGCACGCCAGAGGAGCCGCCCGTGTCCACGCCGTACCCGAACGCCCCCGTCTCCTCCGGCGCCCCGGTCTCCGCCACCGACTACGACGGCCTCCCGGTCCTGGTCCAGCCCGACGTACGACGGCTGGACGGCGCGGTGCGGGAGGTGTCGGTGCCGCCGTTCGCGCCCCCGGTCACCCACGGCTCCCTCGCCGACCTGCCGTACGAGAACGCGGAGTCGGCCCCCGACGCGGTCGTCCTCGGCCGCAGGCTGCCCGGCGGCCGCTGGACGGACGTGACGGCCGCGCGGTTCGCCGCCGAGGTGCAGGCGGTGGCCAGGGGACTGATCGCCGAGGGCCTGATGCCGGGCGACCGGATCGCGATCATGGCCCGCACGACCTACGAGTGGACGCTGCTGGACTTCGCGGCGTGGGCGGCCGGACTGGTCACCGTGCCGGTGTACCCGACCTCCTCCGTCTTCCAGACCCGCTGGATCCTGCACGACTCCGGCGCGGTCGCCCTGGTGACGGAGACCGTCGCGCAGGCCGCCGCGCTCGGCCCCGAACTCCCGCGCCTGCCCGACGTACGGCACGTGTGGGTGATGGAGAAGGACCACGTGGCCCGGCTCGCCGACGCGGGCGCGCACGTACCGGACGCGGAGGTGGGCGTGCGCCGGGGCATGCTCGGCCCCGACACGCTCGCCACGCTCATCTACACCTCGGGGACCACCGGCCGCCCCAAGGGCTGCGCGCTGACGCACGGCAACTTCTTCGCCGAGGTGGACAACGCCATCGAACTCCTCCACCCGGTGTTCAAGGCGCGGGATTACGAGCCCTCGGTGCTGCTCTTCCTGCCCCTGTCCCACGTCTTCGGCCGGATGGTCGCCATCGCCTGCGTCCGCGCCCGGGTCCGCCTCGGCCACGCGCCCAGCCTGGCCCCGGACGACCTGCTGCCGGACCTCGCCGCGTTCCGGCCGACCGCGCTGCTGACGATCCCGTACATGCTGGAGAAGGTGTACAACTCCGCGCGCGCGGCGGCGGAGGCGGGCGGCCGGACGGCGGTGTTCGACCGGGCGGCGGCGGTGGCCCGGCGCTACGGCGAGGCGCTGGAGGCCCGCCAGACCGGCACCGGAGCCGGTCCGGGCCGCGCCCTGAAGACCCAGCGCGCCTTCTACGACCCCCTGGTCTACCGCCGTATCCGCGCCGCCATGGGGGGCCGGGTCAGATACGCGATCTGCGGCGGCTCCCCGCTCGGCCGGCGCCTCGCCGCGTTCTACGCGGGCGCGGGCATCGAGATCTTCGAGGGATACGGCCTGACGGAGACGACCGCCGCGTCCACGGTCACCCCGCCGCTCAAGCCCCGGCTGGGCACGGTGGGCTGGCCGCTGCCCGGGACCCGGGTGCGGATCGCGGCGGACGGCGAGATCCTCGTGGCCGGCGACCACGTGCTGCGCGGCTACTGGGACCCCCAGGCGGGCGGGGTGGTCCCCGCGACCCGCGACGGCTGGCTGCCCACCGGCGACCTCGGCGCGCTGGACGACGAGGGCTATCTGACCATCACCGGCCGCAAGAAGGAGCTGCTGATCACGGCGGGCGGCAAGTCGGTGGCCCCGGCCCCGCTGGAGAACTGGCTGCGCCAGCACCCGCTGATCTCCCAGGTGATCCTGGTGGGCGACGGCCGCCCCTACGTCACCGCGCTCATCACCCTCGACCCCGACGGCATCACCCACTGGCGTCAGATGCTCGGCAAGCACCCGGTCCCGCCGGAACTCCTGGTCGGCGACGAGGAGCTGACGGCCGTCCTCCGGCGCGCGGTGGACGAGGCGAACAAACTCGTCTCCCGCCCCGAGTCCATCCGCCGCTTCGCCGTCCTGCCGACGGACTTCACGGAGGCGGCGGGACACCTGACCCCCTCGATGAAGCTGCGCCGGGACCGGATCCTGCGGGACTTCGGGGCGCAGGTGGAAAGCCTGTACGAGCGCCGGGACTAGGCCGTAACCTGCCGGAACGCCAACATCACGGGGAAGTGCATGAACGATCCGAACACCACGGGCCACCCCTTGCCCGGGCCGCCGCCCCAGCCCCCGCTGCCGCCCCCGGTGACGGGGGCCACCCTCGTCCTCCGGGTCAGCCGCCGCATGCTGTGGGCGGGGTCGGCGGCCTTCCCGCTGCACAACATCACGATGGTCGACGCCTACATGTTCCGGCCCAGCCGGGTCGCGGCGCTCTTCCGCTGCCTGAAGTGGCTGATCGGCGCCTTCCTGGTCTATCTGGCCTACGTCGCGATCAACGCCATGGACAACCCGGGTGACGGGGGCGTCGACAACCCCGCGTTCCTGGTCGTCCTCTGCGTCGCGGCGCTGATCGTCCCCGTCAAGGACCTGCTCGCGCCGCCGAAGCCGGTGCTGTCCGTCCAGGTGGCCAGCGGCTCGGCCCTGGTGGTGACCCTGCCGAGCCTGGAGGAGCTGCGGCAGATCGCGGACCGGATCGCGTACGCGATCGACCACCCGGAGGCCGAGTTCACCGCGATCGTGCACCAGTACAACACCAACAACTACGGGCCGGTCGCCAACGTCAACGGCGGCCACGGGAACACGGGGTTCAAGCTGTGAGCGACACGACGAACTACTACGGGCCGGTCGCCAACGTCAACGGCGGCCAGGGCAACGTCGGGTTCAACTACGGCACGGTCGGCGGCCCCGCCCAGGACGCCGAACTCCGCGCCGCCGTCGACGATCTGGCCCGCGGCCTCGCGGACCTGCGCCGGCACCTCACCCCGGAGCAGGACCGGACCGTCGAGGAGGCCCTGCCCGCGCTGACCCCCGACCGTGCGGCTCTGCGCGAGCGCGGCCTGGTCCTGGCGTCCGTCGCCCAGATCGCCGCCGCCGTCGGCGCGGTCGGCGAGCCCGTCGTGAACGCGGTGGGGCGCCTGATCGCGCTGCTCGGCCAGGGCTGACCGCTCGGTCGGCACCCGCTCCCCGCACATCCCGCGTCGTCCGGACTCGGCGGGGCGGGGAGCGGGTTGCCGCCTGGGTCGGTCGCGGCCCGGACACGATCCTCGTACGACGCCAACACCCAGTCAATCCTGGGGTTTTCTTCCCTGACCCAAGCGATAACTTGGGTCTCATGACTCTGGACGACCTCCGTGTGTTCGTGGCCGTGTGCCGCGCGGGCAGCCTCAGTTCGGTCGCCCGGGACCTCGGCCGCACCCAGTCCGCCGTCAGCCAGCACGTGAAGCGGCTGGAGCGGGAGACCGGTGTCGCCCTGCTGGAACGCCGGCCGCGCGGGGTCGTGCCGACCCGGGCCGGCCGGATACTGGAGGCGGCGGCGGCCGAGGGCATCAACGGCCTCGATCTCGCCGTACGACAGCTGCGCGACCTCCTCGACGGACACAGCGGCCACGTCCGCGTCGCCACGGGCGCCACGACCGTCCGGCACTTCATGTCCGGCGCCGTCGTGGCCTTCCGCCGCCGCCACCCCGAGGTCAACCTGGAGTTCCGCACGGTCAGTTCGGGCCGGGGCAGCTTCGACGCCCTCGCCGACGGCACCCTGGACCTCGCCTGGATCACGATCGGCCCCCCGGTCCGCGGCATCGAACAGCGGACCGTCGTCGAACTGCCCTGGCTCCTCGCCGTACCGGCCGACGACCCCCTGTCCGGCCGTCCCCGCCTCGACCCCGCCGAACTGGCCGGCACCCGGCTCATCCGGCTCCCGCCCAACTCCGCCTCCGCCGCCCACCTCGAAGCGGCCTGCGCGGAGCGGGGCGTGCGGTTCGCCTACGAGCCGAGCGTCGCGGACTGGGACACCGCCCTCCTCCTCGCCGAACTCGGCGTCGGAAGGGCGGTCGTCCCCGCCGTGCCCGGTCTGCCCGTCCCGGGTGACGGCCCCCTCCGGCTGATCCCGCTGCCCGGCCTCCGCCCCCTCCCCGTCGGCTGGGCCGTCCGCCGCTGGGACGCGCTCAGCCCGCCGGCCCGGGCCTTCGCGGACACGGTCGCCTCCGTGCGCTGAGCGACGCCCCGGCCCACCCTCACGCCGGAGGCGTGGTCAGCCGTCCCTCCGGGCGAGGAGGAACGCCTGCGGGGCCGACTCCCCGTGCTCGGCCACCCGTGCCCGCACCGTGCTGGAACGCACGGCGAAACCGGCGCCCCCCAGCAGCTCCGCCATCCGCTCGGGACGGCGCCGGTGGAAGTCCAGGGAGACGGGGTGGCCCCACGGACGGTCGAGGTGGAGCGGTTCGTCGCCGGTCTGGAAGGCGAGGAGGAGCCGTCCGCCCGGGGCCAGGACCCGGCGGAACTCGGCGAACAGTGCCGGAAGTCCGTCCTCCGGCGTGTGGATGCCGGAGTACCAGGAGACCACCCCGGCCAGCGCGCCGTCGGCCAGGGGCAGCGACCTCATCGAGCCCTGCCCGAACCGCAGCGTGGGGTACCTGCGGCGGGCGACCCGGATCATCGACTCGGACAGGTCGAGGCCGAACACGGACAGACCGAGCCCGTCGAGGTGCGCGGTGATCTCGCCGGGGCCGCAGCCGAGGTCGGCGACCAGCCCGGCGGGCCCGACCTGCTCGGCGAACGCGGCGAGCAGTCCCCGCTCCAGGGGCCGGTGGGCGAGCTGGTCGCGGAAGTGGACGGCGTAGTCCTCGGCGATGGTGTCGTAGAAGGCGCGGGTGTCGGTCATGGGGAGGGACCCTAACGGGCCGTGCCCACCAGCCCCGTAGTCTGACTGCCGTTGGCCGTGACATGACGTGGGGGGTACGGGCCGATGGACGAGGCGACGGACGTCTTCCGGGCGCTCCGGGCCGACGATCCCGTGACGGTGGCCGGGTACCGGCCGGCCGCCCGGCTGGGCGCGGGCGGCATGGGCCGGGTCTACCTGTCCCACACCCAGGGCGGACGCCCCGTCGCGCTGAAGGTCGTACGGCCCGAGCTGGCGGACGACCCCGACTTCCGGCGGCGGTTCCGGCGGGAGGTCACGGCGGCCCGCCGGGTGCGCGGCGCGTACACCGCCGAGCTGATCGACGCGGACCCGGACGGCACCCCGCCCTGGCTGGCCACCCTCTACGTGCCGGGGCCGTCGCTGGCCGACGCGGTGGCCCGGCGCGGCCCGCTGCCGGTGGCGGCGGTGCTGTGGCTGATGGCGGGCGTGGCCGAGGCGTTGCAGGCCATCCACGCCGAGGGCGTCGTGCACCGGGACCTGAAGCCGTCGAACGTGCTGCTGGCCGCCGACGGGCCCCGGGTGATCGACTTCGGTATCGCGCTGGCGGCGGACGGCACGTCGTACACGGCGACGGGCAGCACGATCGGCACGCCCGCGTTCATGGCGCCCGAGCAGGCGACCGGCGGTGAGGTGACGGCGGCGACGGACGTGTTCGCGCTCGGGCAGACGGCCGCGTTCGCGGCGCTGGGCCGGCCGCTGTACGGCGAGGGGTCGGGCGTGAACGTGCTGTACCGCATCGTCCACTCCGAACCCGAGCTGGACCTGCTGCCCGAGCCGCTGCGCCCGCTGCTCGCCCGGTGCCTGGCCGCCGACCCGGCGGAGCGGGCCACCCCGGCCGAGATCGTGCGAGGGTGCCGGCAGCGGCTGGGCGCGGAGCCCGGCACGGGCGGGGGGCCGGCCGTGTGGCGGGAGATCACCGGGCCGGAGGTCACGGTCCCGGCGCCGGTGCCCGAGCCCACCGCGGTCGTCCCGCAGCCGCTGATCGGTTACCCGCCGCCCGGGTGGCCGCGGCCGACGGCCGAGGAGCGCAAGGCCCGCAGACGGCGTGCCGTCCTGCTGACGGTCGCCGCCATGGCGGTCTGCGCGCTGCTGGTCGCCGTCCTGGCCTGGGCGGGCCTGGACACCGCAAGCCGGTTCGGCGCACGGAAGGCGGCGGCCGGCGCCACGGCGTCCGGTGGGGGAGGGGGCACGCGGTCGCCGGCGACCGCGTCCGGCTCCGCTTCCGGCTCGGCGGACCGCTCCGGCGCGGGGGCCGTACCCGGCGAGGCGCGGACCCCCTCGCCGTCGCCGTCACGACCGCGCGTCGACTCCTTCGCCCCGGCGTACCTGAACGCGACGACCCCGCTGAGCATCGAGCACCCGGGCGGCAAGGGGACGAACGACAAGGGCGCCCTCCGCCTCGACTGCGGGACGGGCAGGTGTGAAGTGGACAGCGGCGAGAGCATCATCATCCAGATGTACGGCGCCCACGGCACCACCCTCGACGAGTGCCGCTGGATCCTGGAGGACGCCACGAAGCACAGCTGGACGCTGGCCGGGGCGGCGGCCGGCACCGAGTTCTGTGTCAAGCACCCCTCGGGGGACATCGCGCTGTTCGTCATCCAGATCAAGTCGACCGCGATGCCGGAATCCGCCTTCCTCGAAGGAGACCTGACCGTCTGGCGGGACGCGGCCTAATCCACCCCGGCCAGCCGCAGCAGCGCCGTCGTCGCGGCGGCGGCCACGACCACGACGGCGAACGGGGCCCGGCGCCAGGCCAGCGCCGCGCCGACCAGCACCCCGGCGGGGCGGGCCCAGCCCGCGAGGCCCCCGGATTCGGTCAGCGCGCCCGTGGCCAGCAGGGCGGCCAGCAGCACCACCGCGCCCGCCGACGCCAGCTCCTGCACCCGGGCCGGGACCGTGATCCGGCCGTGGAGGACCGGGCCCACCAGCCGGAAGGCGTACGTGCCGACGGCCAGGGCGAGGATGACGGTGACGGTGGCGTTCATACGGCGGCGCCCGGTCCGGCGGGGCGTCTGTGCAGGAACAGGCCGGCCAGCGCGAGCAGCACCGGGACCCCGGCCGGGACGGCGGGCGTGACCGCGAGGGCGAGCGCGGCACCGAGCAGCGCGCACCGCCGTACCGCCGCGTCCGCGCGCAGGGCGGGCAGGACCAGGGAGGCCAGGACGGCGGGGAAGGCGGCGTCCAGGCCGTAACGGCCGGTGTCGCCGAGCGTGCTGCCCGCGAGGGCGCCGGCCAGGACGCCGAGGTTCCACACCGCGAACAGGCCGAGTCCGACGATCCAGAACGCCCGGCGCCGCCGGGCCGGGTCCGGCTGGGCGAGGGCGAAGGCGACCGTCTCGTCCGTGACCAGGTGGGCGCCGAGGAACCGGCTCACGCGGCCGGAGCCGATGATCTCGGCCACGGCGAGGCTGAAGGCGGCCGTCCGCGTGTTGAGCAGCAGCCCGGCGGTCACGGCGGCGGCCGGGCCGCCACCGGCGAACAGCACACCCACCGCGCTGAACTGGGCCGATCCCGCGTACACCACCACGGACATCAGCACCGGCACCCACAGGGGCAGGCCGCCCGCGACGGCGACGGCGCCGAAGGACACGCCGACGATGCCGCCGGCCAGCCAGACGAGCGCGCTGTCCCTGACGAGGGCGCGGTCGTCGGCGCTGTTGGTGGGCCCGACGGGGCCCGTTCGCTGTGTCGAACGCACGTTTTTTATGATGAACGGTGAGTACATTGTCCGTCAAGACACACGATGGTGTGATGGAGCGAACGACATGTCCGAGGCCACCCCCGCCCGACTCCCCCTGGAATGGATCGCCGCCTCCCTGAAGCGGGAGCGCGGTCGCGCCGGGCTGTCCCTGTCCGAGCTGGCCAGGCGGGCCGGCGTCGCCAAGTCCACGCTGTCCCAACTGGAGGCGGCGAGCGGGAATCCGGGCATGGAGACCCTCTGGACGCTGGCCGTGGCGCTCGGCGTGCCGTTCAGCGCGCTGGTCGAGCCGCCCGCGCAGCCGGTCCGGGTGATCCGGGCCGGCCAAGGACCCGCGGTCCACTCCGAGCAGTCCAGCTATCTGGCGTCGCTGCTGTCGGCCTGCCCGCCGGGTGCCCGCCGGGATCTGTATTTCGTCTGGCTGGAGCCGGGCACCGTACGGGATTCGGAACCGCATATTCCGGGGACCGTGGAACACATCGTGGTGAGCGAGGGCGCGGTGAAAGCGGGGCCGCGCGGGGAGGCCGTGGAACTGGGCCCGGGGGACTACGTGTCGTACCGGGGAGACGTGCCCCACGCGTACGAGGCACTGGCGGCCGGCACGAAGTTCGTGCTCGTCATGCAGCACGTGTGAGAGTTCCGGTCCGGGTGGGGGCGGTGCGGTCCGGGAAGGGGCCGGTGTCCGCCGTGAACGGGAAAGGAACGGGAAAAGGCAGGAGCCCCGTCGCCGGATGGCGTGGGGCTCCTTGGGTACTGCTCTCAGGTTCTGCGATCAGGCAGGAATCAGGCGGGGGTGACGTTCTCCGCCTGCGGGCCCTTCGGGCCCTGCGTGACGTCGAAGGTCACGGCCTGGTTCTCCTCGAGGGAGCGGAAGCCGCTGGCGTTGATCGCGGAGTAGTGAACGAAGACGTCGGGGCCGCCGCCCTCCTGGGCGATGAAGCCAAAGCCCTTTTCGGCGTTGAACCACTTAACGGTTCCGGTAGCCATAAGCCCTCCTTGGGCCCAAAAGGGTTGCCCTGCTCCAGAACCTGCAAGTGTGAAACGGTGCCGCACCACTGCATACTTCTGAAAACGACGAGAGCCCGCGGTCACATGCTCCGCAGGCTCTGTACTGCAAGGGAAACCAAACTGCAACTTGCGGCGAGCCTAGCACGGGGGCGCCGGAAAGCAATAGAGGTCAAGATCACTTCACCCGAATGTTTGAACGTCCGCTGGGCTGTTCGGGGTCGGGGTGGTCCAGGTGCCGTACGGGACGGGAGCTAGTCTCGCGATGTGGACAATTCCCGCACCCGGCCGCGTGTCGGCCACATCCAGTTCCTGAACTGCCTGCCCCTGTACTGGGGGCTCGCGAGAACCGGCACGCTGCTCGACTTCGAGCTGACCAAGGACACCCCCGAGAAGCTCAGCGAGGATCTGGTGCGCGGCGGCCTCGACATCGGGCCCGTCACCCTCGTCGAGTTCCTCCGCAACGCCGACGACCTCGTCGCCTTCCCGGACATCGCGGTGGGCTGCGACGGGCCGGTGATGTCCTGCGTGATCGTCTCCCAGCTGCCGCTGGACCGGCTGGACGGCGCCCGGGTCGCCCTCGGTTCGACCTCCCGCACCTCGGTCCGGCTCGCCCAGCTCCTGCTCGCCGAGCGGTACGGCGTGCGGCCCGACTACTACACCTGTCCGCCCGACCTCAGCCTGATGATGCGGGAGGCCGAGGCCGCCGTCCTCATCGGCGACGCGGCCCTGCGCGCCAACCTGGTCGACGGGCCCCGCTACGGCCTCGAGGTGCACGACCTCGGCGCGCTCTGGAAGGAGTGGACCGGGCTGCCGTTCGTCTTCGCGGTCTGGGCGGCCCGCCGGGACTACGCCGAGCGCGAGCCGGTCATCACCCGCCGGGTCCACGAGGCGTTCCTCGAGTCCCGCGACCTCTCCCTGGCGGAGGTCGCCAAGGTCGCCGAACAGGCCGCCCGCTGGGAGGCGTTCGACGAGGCCACCCTGGAGCGGTACTTCACCACCCTCGACTTCAGCTTCGGCGCCCCCCAGTTGGAGGCGGTCGCCGAGTTCGCCCGCCGGGTGGGCCCGACGACCGGCTTCCCGGCCGACGCCCGGGTGGACCTGCTCCAGCGGTAGGCGCCGACGGCCAGGGAGGAGGCGGGGTGGCGGACATGGCCGGGCTGACCACGGGCTTACTGCCCCTCGCGGCCGGGGTGTGGGGCGCCCTCGCGGGCGCACTGCTGCCCCGCGCCGCGTACCGCTTCTCCGTCCCCCACGGCGAGCCGTGGCGCGACCACTGCCCGACCGGCACCCACCCCGTCCGGGGGTGGCTGGGGAGCGCGGGCTGCGCGGAGTGCGCGAGCGCCGGGGGACGCGCGGAGCCGCAAGGAGACGCGCACCACGGCAGGCCCCCCGGACCGTCCGACGCCGGGGCGCCCCCCGGCCCGGCCGACAGTGCGGCGTACCCGGCGCGCGACGGCGAGGCGCCTTCCGGGGCGGCCGGCGGCGAGGCACCCTCCGGGCCCGCCGACAGTGGAATGCCTTCCGCGTCGGCTGGCGGTGGGGCACACCAGGTGTCCGCCCATGGGGGAGCCCGCTCCGGATCCGCCCAGGGGGGAGCCCCTTCTCGGCCGGCCGACGGGAGAGCCCCCTCCGGGTCCGGGGGCCGTGGGCCGTGCCCTGGGTCCGCCGACAGTGGGGCGCCCTCCGGGTTCACCGGCGACGAGGCGCCTTCCATGCCGGCCGGTGGTGAGGGACACACGGCGTCGGCCGACAGCGGGACGCCTTCCGGGCCCGCCGGCCGTGGGGTGCGGTCCGGGTCCGCCGGAAGCGGAGTGCCCTCCGGGCCCACCGGGCGGGGGACGCCTTCCGCCTCGCTCCTCGCCCTCGTCACCGCCCTCGTCTGTGCCGCTCTCGCCGTCGCCACCGGGGCCCGGCCCGAAGTGGCGGTCTGGCTGGTGCTCGCGCCCGTCGGGGTGCTGCTCGCCGCCGTGGACCTGCGGGTGCGCCGGCTGCCCGACCCGCTGACCCTCCCGCTCGCGCCCGCCGCCCTCGCCCTGCTCGGTCTCGCCGCGCTGCTGCCCGAACACGCCGGGCACTGGCCCACCGCCCTCGGCGCCGCCCTCGCCCTCGCCGCCGGCTACCTCGTGCTGCACCTCCTCAACCCGGACGGCATGGGCTTCGGCGACGTCAAACTGGCCGTCGGCGCGGGCGCCGTGCTCGGCTGGTACGGCTGGCCCACCGTGCTGCTCGGCACCTTCGCCGCGTTCCTGCTCGGCGCCCTCTACGGCGGCGTCCTCGTGCTCGCCCGGCGCGCGGGCCGCAAGACGGGCGTGCCGTTCGGCCCGTTCCTGCTGGCCGGCACCCTCGTCGGGCTGCTGACCGGGGCGTTCGCGGCCTGACGTCGGCCGCCGCAGCCGCCTGGCGTAGGCTGACGTCGTCCGTCCACAACCCCTTACGAAACCTTGCGAAAGGGACGCCGGTGACCGAGAAGGCCGACCTCCAGTCCGTCCTCGACCGCGCCGCGGCGGGCGGACGCATCACCCCCGAGGAAGCGCTCGCCCTCTACCGCGACGCCCCGCTGCACGTCCTGGGCTCCGCCGCCGACGCCGTGCGCCGCCGCGAGTACGCCGGCACCGAGCACATCGCCACGTACATCATCGAGCGGAACATCAACTACACGAACGTGTGTGTCACGGCGTGCAAGTTCTGCGCCTTCTACGCGGCCCCCAAGGACACCGGGAAGGGCTGGACCCGCGACCTGGACGACATCCTGCGCCGCTGCGCGGAGACCGTCGAACTCGGCGGCACCCAGATCATGTTCCAGGGCGGCCACCACCCGGACTACGGCGTCGAGTACTACGAGAAGCACTTCCGGGCCATCAAGGAGGCCTTCCCGCAGCTCGTGATCCACTCCCTCGGCGCGTCCGAGGTCGAGCACATGGCCCGGATCAGCGGCGTCTCCGTCGAGGAGGCCATCACCCGGATCCACCGGGCGGGCCTGGACTCCTTCGCCGGTGCCGGCGCCGAACTGCTGCCGGAGCGGCCGCGCAAGGCCATCGCCCCGCTGAAGGAGAGCGGCGAGCGCTGGCTGGAGATCATGGAGACCGCGCACCGGCTGGGCGTGGAGTCCACCTCCACCATGCTCATGGGCACCGGCGAGACCAACGCCGAGCGCATCGAGCACCTGCGGATGATCCGGGACGTACAGGACCGCACGGGCGGCTTCCGCGCGTTCATCCCGTACACCTACCAGCCCGAGAACAACCACCTGAAGGGCCGCACCCAGGCGACCCTGTTCGAGTACCTGCGGATGATCGCCGTCGCCCGCCTCTTCCTGGACAACGTCCGGCACATCCAGGGCTCCTGGCTCACCACCGGCAAGGAGGTCGGCCAGCTGTCCCTGCACTACGGCGCGGACGACCTCGGCTCGATCATGCTGGAGGAGAACGTGGTCTCCTCCGCCGGCGCCAGGCACCGCTCCAACCGCCTGGAGATCATCGACCTGATCCGCAAGGCGGGCCGCGTCCCGGCGCAGCGTTCGACCACCTACGAGCACCTCGTCGTGCACGACGACCCGGCGAACGACCCCGTGGACGACCGCGTGGTCTCCCACATCTCCTCCACGGCCATCGAGGGCGGCACCGCCCACCCCGAGCTGAAGCTGCTCGCGTCGAACTAGCCGAGCAGCCGAGCCAGGAGGACCGGAGCCGCCGTGCTGACGCTCCACGCCGACTCCAGGGGCCACGCCCACCTCGTCCGGGGCGAACGGATCGAGGCCGTCGGGCCCCTGGAGGACCTGGCCGCCGCGCACCCGCACGCGCGCGTGCGCCGCTGGCCGGGCATCCTCACGCCCGGGTTCGTCAACCCCCACGGCAACGAGCTGCTGGAGCGGACGTACCACCCGGACCCACGGGAGGCCCACCTCCTCGGCACCGCACCGCTGACCGGCGCCGCGCTCGCCGCGCTCCCCATGGACGACGCCCGCCGGGGCGCGAGCGCCCGGCGCGGGATCCAGCGCATGCTGGCGTACGGCACGGTCGCCGTGGCCTGTGCGCCGCTGAGCGCCCGCGCGGTCCGGGACGCCCTGCGCCGCACCGGCATGGGCGTCGTGGACCGCCCGGCCCCCGTCGACGGCGTCCCCTCCCTGGACCCCTTCGCCCACGGGCCCCGGCCGGCCCCGCCCCGCCACGCGGGCTCCGCCGCCGACTTCGCCGTCTTCGACGTCGAGGACGAGACGGAACTGGCCGAACGGGGGGCCGGGACCTGCGTGGCGACGGTCCTCTCGGGCCGCCTGCTCTTCCGTCGCCGTTAGCCACCCGCACGCAGCAAGCCGCCGCCCCTGTCGTGCGGCCCGGCTGCAACAATGGGCGGGTGACCCGCGCTTCCCTGAACAAGCAGCCGCACGAAGTCGCCTCGATGTTCGACGACGTGGCGGAACGGTACGACCTGACGAACGACGTGCTGTCACTCGGCCAGGACCGCCGCTGGCGCAAGGAGGTGGCGGCGGCCGTCGACGCCCGCCCCGCGCAGAAGGTCCTCGACCTCGCCGCCGGCACGGCCACGTCCTCCCTCCCCTTCACGCGGACGGGTGCGTACGTCGTCCCCTGCGACTTCTCCCTCGGCATGCTCCAGGTCGGCAAGAAGAAGCACACCTGGCTGCCGTTCACCGCGGGCGACGCGACGAGACTGCCCTTCAAGGACGACACCTTCGACGCGGTGACGATCTCCTTCGGCCTGCGCAACGTCCAGGACACCGACGCGGCCCTGCGCGAGATGTACCGCGTCACCCGCCCCGGCGGACGCGTGGTGATCTGCGAGTTCTCCCACCCGGTCTGGGCGCCGTTCCGCACCGTCTACACCGAGTACCTGATGCGCGCGCTGCCGCCGGTCGCCCGCGCGGTCTCCTCGAACCCGGACGCGTACGTCTACCTCGCCGAGTCCATCCGTGCCTGGCCCGACCAGCCCGGCCTCGCCGAGCGTCTGCGCAAGGCGGGCTGGTCGAAGGTCGCCTGGCGCAACCTCACCGGCGGTGTGGTCGCGCTGCACCGGGGCTTCAAGGAGGACCCGGGCCTCACGGAGAGCTGACCCCGGCCGCCTCGCACGGATCGCGAGGCGGCTCCAGCTCCCGGCCGGGGCCCCCGCGCGGCGGCCCCGGGACGCGCGGCTCGCGCACGCCCCCGCCGCCCTCGCCCTCCCCGAAGCCGAACCACACGTACACCGTCGACTCCCGCGGCACCTCGGTCCCGGGCCGCGGGTGCTGGCGTACGACGTAGTCCACGACGGCGAGGTGGAAGTCCGGGTGGTCCGGCGCGTCCAGGGACAGCCCCCGCGCCCGGGCCGTCGCACGCGCGTCCACGGCCATCAGGCCGACCAGACGCGGAACGCGCACTTCGGGCATCTTGGGTGGTATATGCACAGATGTCACCCCCAGCGGTACTGGCAGGGTAACTCCGGCCCGTCCCGCCCGGAAGGCGCCGGTGTCTTTCCGTGACAGTCGGACACGGAAGGTGACCGTCGGGGGGCGGCCCTTCGGCCGGGCGGCCGAGCGCGCTGAATAGACTGCCCGTGTCCCGTGCCGGTCGGCACACAGCTTTTTCGACCTTGGGGAGATCCCGCCGTGACCGTCGTGACCGAGCCGCTCTCCGAGAACACCGCCGACGTGATCGTCGTGGGCGCGGGGCCGGCCGGCTCCACGACCGCGTACCACCTCGCCAAGGCCGGTCTCGACGTCCTGCTCCTGGAGAAGACCGAGTTCCCGCGCGAGAAGGTGTGCGGCGACGGGCTCACCCCGCGCGCCGTCAAGCAGCTCGTCGCCATGGGGATCGACATCTCCGAGGAGGCCGGCTGGCTGCGCAACAAGGGGCTGCGCATCATCGGCGGCGGCGTCCGCCTCCAGCTCGACTGGCCCGACCTCGCCTCCTTCCCGGACTACGGCCTGGTCCGCAAGCGCGACGACTTCGACGAGCAGCTCGCCCGCAACGCCCAGAAGGCGGGCGCCCGCCTCTACGAGCGCTGCAACGTGAGCGGCCCGATCGTGGACGACCGCACCGGCCGCATCACCGGTGTCACCGCCAAGCTCGGCGAGGACAAGCGCGAGGTCTCCTTCCGCGCGCCGCTCGTCGTCGCCGCCGACGGCAACTCCACCCGGCTCTCCCTCGCCATGGGCCTGCACCGGCGCGAGGACCGCCCGATGGGCGTCGCGGTCCGGACGTACTTCGAGAGCCCCCGCCACGAGGACGACTACCTGGAGTCCTGGCTCGAACTGTGGGACCGGCGCGGCGCCGAGGACCGGCTGCTGCCCGGCTACGGCTGGATCTTCGGCATGGGCGACGGCACCTCGAACGTGGGCCTCGGCGTGCTGAACACCTCCGCCTCCTTCAAGGAGCTGGACTGGCGCGAGATCCTCAAGGCGTGGTGCGCCTCCATGCCGGAGGACTGGGGCTACACCCCGGAGAACATGACCGGCCCGATCCGCGGCGCCGCCCTCCCCATGGCCTTCAACCGCCAGCCGCACTACACGCGCGGGCTGCTGCTCGTCGGCGACGCCGGCGGCCTGGTGAACCCCTTCAACGGCGAGGGCATCGCCTACGCCATGGAGTCCGGCCAGATCGCCGCCGACGTCATCGTGCAGGCCCACGCGCGCGCCACGCCCGCCCAGCGCGAGACCGCCCTCCAGCGCTACCCGCGCGTCCTCAAGGACACCTACGGCGGCTACTACACCCTCGGCCGCGCCTTCGTGAAGCTCATCGGCAACCCGAAGGTCATGCAGATCGCCGCCCAGCGCGGCCTGACCCACCCGCTGCTGATGAAGTTCACCCTCAAGCTCCTCGCCAACCTCACCGACCCCACGGGCGGCGACGCGATGGACCGCATCATCAACGGCCTGACCAAGGTGACTCCGAAGGCCTGACGGCCGGCCGGCGTCGGGGCCCGGTGAGGGCCGCCGGCGCCGGCGGCACGGGCTCAGGCGCCGAAGGCGGCCTCCCTGGCGGACCGGCGGGCGTACACCTCGTCCCGGCGCTCCGCGGCCTGGCGCAGCGCCTCCTTCCGCTCGCGCTTGGACAGCCGGTCCAGATAGAGGCGGCCGTCGGTGTGGTCGGTCTCGTGCGCCAGGCAGCGCGCGAAGTAGCCGGTGCCCTCGACGACGACCGGCCGGCCGTCCCGGTCCTGGCCGCGCACGACGGCCCGGTCCGGCCGCGCTACGTCCATCACGGCGCCGGGCACCGACAAGCAGCCCTCGCCCTCCTCCAGGAGCCGCCGCTCACCCGTGGGCGCGTCCAGCACCGGGTTGACGATGTGTCCGACATGCCGGACACCGTCGTCGTCGGGGCAGTCGTACACGAACAGCCGCAGGTCCACCCCGACCTGATTCGCCGCCAGCCCCGCGCCCTCGGCGACGTACATCGTGCGGAACATGTCGTCGATCAGCGCGGCGAGGTCGGGCCCGAACTCCGTGACGTCCCGGCACGGCTTGCGCAGCACCTCCTCGCCGGCCTCGGTGATGCGCCGCACCGCGCCGCGCCCGGCCTCGGGGGCGTAACGCGGGTAGTAGCCGACGGGACTTCCCTGTACGAACACGCGTGGCATCGCGTGGACTCCTTCACTCGTGGGCGGGCCGCCGGCCGGCGGCCCGCGCAGAGCATGTCAGGGAACGCGCGAGGGCCGCTGCCCGGGTGGCAGCGGCCCTGTGTGCGTACGAGGGGGTCACGAGGGGCGGGGAGCGGGCTCAGAGCACGCGTACGGCGCCGGTGGGCGGGTCGTAGGACAGCGGGCGCTCCACGACGCCGGTGGAGGAGTTCTGCGCGCCCACGAACATGCCGCCGCCGACGTACACGCCGACGTGGTACGCGCTGCCCGCGCTGCCCCAGTACAGGATGTCGCCGGGCTTGAGGTTGCTCAGCGAGACCTGCGTGCCGGCGGTCGACTGGTCCTGCGACACGCGCGGCAGGCTGATGTTGATCTGCTTGAAGGCCGTCTGCACCAGGCCGGAGCAGTCGTACGCGGACGGGCCGGTGGCGCCGGGCACGTACGCCTTGCCGACCTGGGCCCGGACGAAGCTGACGATCGTCGCGGCCGAACCGCTGACCGTGGACGTGCCGGTGTCGGTGCCGCCGCCGGCCTCCGTGCCGGTGTCGCTGCTGCCGCCACCGCCGCCGAGGGTGGTGGTGCCGGTGTCGGCCGAGGTGGTGGAGAGCGTGGTCCGCGCCGCGGTGCGCGAGGCGTGCGCGGCGGCTTCCTTGCGGGCGTCCTCCTCGGCCTTCTTCTTGGCCTCCGCCGCCTTCTTCTTGGCCTCGGCGAGGTCCGCCTTCGCCTGCTTCGCGGCCTTCGCGGCGGCCTGGTCGCGCTCTGCCTGCAGCTGGTAGTTCGCGGCGGCCTGCTCGGTCGCGTCCGCGGTCTGGGCCGTCTGCGCGGCCAGGTCGGCCGTCAGGGTGGGCAGTTCGAGGGTCTGCGTCACCGGCTCGGCAGCGTTCGCCGAACCGGATGCCCCGGCGACTGCCAGGGTGCCGAGGACGCCACCGGCAACTCCGGCCCGCACGGCGAGGGTCGACGCGCTGCGGCGGGGCTTCCGGTGGCTGCGTATGTGAGCGGTGTGGGACATGGGAACAACCGGTACCAGGGGCTCCTTCATATCTTCAAGAAACGTGTCGTGCGCCACAGTTGCTCAATCGATACCTGGAAACCCGGGCGTGTCGCCCTTTATTGACGCCGTAACGGACATTGCGGACCGTCGTGATCAAGCCCTTGATCACGGTCTTTGATCATTACGTCCGAATTGCCCCGCACCTACCACTGGTTGGGGTCGTTGGCCAAGCCCGGTTCTCATCGTCCTCTCATGGACGTGACGGAGGTCACGGAACGGTCGCCGGAACCATGGCGTCCCGCGCGGGCGGACTTCGTGAACGCGTGCACGCGCCCCGGCCTCCGTTCACACCCGTCCCGGATGCCCTCCGGAATGTGAACAGGCTCCTCTATCAAATAGATGCGTCCAACACCAATTTGCATGCAGGCGAACCTTCTTGATATGGAGACGACCGCTCCCGCCTGCGCTGACAAGTGGGAATGTCACTTCTGGTGATCAACTGAACGCTTCCGGTGTGAAGATCACCCATCATCCGACTTCATGATCCTTCGTCAGGTGGTGGAGATCACAAAGCTTGTGCAATACCCCGTGTCGCAGATCACAGAGCGGCAGGCATAAGATGCGAGGCAGTCGGGCTTGTGACCTGCTTCACATGTTCTCGATCTTCGCCCGGGACGAGCGGGGTTCGTGGGACCGGTGAGGCGGATGTGAGCCCAGTGATCCGCCAGCAGTCAGTGCCGACTGAGAGGAGCGAGGAGCGGTGAACGCGTATGCGCCCATCCTCGTACTGGGAGCCCTCGGGGCAGGCTTTGCGATCTTCTCCGTGGTCATGGCCACGCTGATCGGTCCGAAGCGGTACAACCGCGCCAAGCTCGAAGCCTACGAATGCGGCATCGAGCCGACCCCCACGCCGGCCGGCGGCGGGCGCTTCCCCATCAAGTACTACCTGACGGCGATGCTCTTCATCGTCTTCGACATCGAGATCGTCTTCCTCTACCCCTGGGCCGTCACCTTCGACGCCCTGGGGATCTTCGGGCTCGTGGAGATGCTGCTCTTCGTGCTCACCGTCTTCGTCGCGTACGCGTACGTATGGCGGCGCGGCGGCCTGGAATGGGACTGAGGGGCCTTTAACGACATGGGACTCGAAGAAAAGCTGCCGAGCGGCTTCCTGCTCACCACCGTCGAGCAGGCCGCGGGCTGGGTGCGCAAGGCGTCCGTCTTCCCGGCCACCTTCGGCCTCGCCTGCTGTGCCATCGAGATGATGACCACCGGCGCCGGCCGTTACGACCTGGCCCGCTTCGGCATGGAGGTCTTCCGCGGTTCGCCGCGCCAGGCGGACCTGATGATCGTCGCCGGCCGGGTCAGCCAGAAGATGGCGCCCGTCCTGCGGCAGGTCTACGACCAGATGCCCAACCCTAAATGGGTGATCTCCATGGGCGTCTGCGCCTCCTCGGGCGGCATGTTCAACAACTACGCGATCGTCCAGGGCGTCGACCACATCGTCCCGGTCGACATCTACCTCCCCGGCTGTCCGCCGCGGCCCGAGATGCTCATGGACGCGATCCTCAAGCTCCACCAGAAGATCCGGTCCACGAAGCTCGGCGTGAACGCCGAGGAAGCGGCCCGGGAAGCGGAGGAAGCGGCGCTGAAGGCCCTGCCCACGATCGAGATGAAGGGGCTGCTGCGGTGAGCGACGCGAACGGCACCCACGGCGTGAACGGGGCCGCGAACGGTTCCGCGAACGGGGTGAACCCCGAGAAGGACCTCGCCGCCGCCAACCTCCCCGGCCGGCGCGGCCAGGGGGGCGAGGAGATCCGCGTCCAGCGCGGCATGTTCGGCGCCGCCAACGGCGGCGACACCTCCGGCTACGGCGGCCTCGTCCGCTCGGTCCGGCTCCCGGGACCGGCGACCCGCCCCTACGGCGGCTGGTTCGACGAGGTCGCCGACGAACTCGAAGGCGCCCTGGAGGAACAGGGACTGCTGCCCCAGAACGCCATCGAGAAGACGGTCGTCGACCGCGACGAGCTGACCTTCCACATCGAACGCGAGCACCTGGTCCGCGTCGCCCGCGTCCTGCGCGACGACCCGGCCCTGCGCTTCGAACTGTGCACCGGCGTCAGCGGCGTCCACTACCCGAACGACAAGGGCCGCGAGCTGCACGCCGTCTACCACCTGCGCTCGATCACCCACAACCGGCTGATCCGCCTGGAAGCCGGCGCCCCCGACAGCGACCCGCGCATCCCGTCCCTGGTCTCCGTCTACCCGACCAACGACTGGCACGAGCGCGAGACCTACGACTTCTTCGGGATCGTCTTCGACGGCCACCCGGCCCTGACGCGGATCATGATGCCGGACGACTGGCAGGGCCACCCCCAGCGCAAGGACTACCCCCTCGGCGGCATCCCCGTCGAGTACAAGGGCGCCCAGATCCCGGCTCCGGACCAGCGGAGGTCGTACTCGTGAGCAGCACCCAGTCAGCAGCCGCCCGGGAAACCACCGAGGGCACCGTCTACACGGTCACCGGTGGCGACTGGGACGAGGTCGTCCAGTCCGCGGCCCGCGCCGACGACGAACGCATCGTCGTCAACATGGGACCCCAGCACCCGTCCACCCACGGAGTGCTCCGCCTCATCCTGGAGATCGAGGGCGAGACGGTCACCGAGGCCCGCTGCGGCATCGGCTACCTCCACACCGGCATCGAGAAGAACCTCGAATACCGCACGTGGACGCAGGGCACCACCTTCGTCACGCGCATGGACTACCTGACGTCCTTCTTCAACGAGACCGCCTACTGTCTCGCCGTTGAGAAACTCCTCGGCATCGAGGACCAGATCACCGAGCGCGCCGAGATCATCCGAGTGCTCCTGATGGAGCTGAACCGGATGTCCTCCCACCTGGTGTGCATCGCCACCGGCGGCATGGAACTGGGCGCCACCACGATCATGATCTACGGGTTCCGCGACCGTGAACTGATCCTCGACATCTACGAGCTGATCACCGGCCTGCGCATGAACCACGCGTACATCCGGCCCGGCGGACTCGCCCAGGACCTGCCGCCCGGCGCGGTGGACCAGATCCGCGAGTTCGTGAAGAAGATGAAGAAGAACCTCCCGGAGTACGACAAACTCGCCACCGGGAACCCCATCTTCAAGGCCCGCATGCAGGACATCGGCTACCTCGACCTGGCCGGCTGCATGGCCCTCGGCGCCACCGGCCCGATCCTGCGCTCCACCGGCCTCCCGCACGACCTGCGCAAGACCCAGCCGTACTGCGGCTACGAGAACTACGACTTCGACGTCCCGACCGCCGACTCCTGCGACGCCTACGGCCGCTTCCTCATCCGCCTGGAGGAGATGCGCCAGTCGCTCAGGATCATCGAGCAGTGCCTGGACCGGCTCCAGCCCGGCCCGGTCATGGTCGCCGACAAGAAGATCGCCTGGCCCGCCCAGCTCGCCCTGGGACCCGACGGCCTCGGCAACTCCCTCGACCACATCAAGAAGATCATGGGCACCTCCATGGAGGCCCTGATCCACCACTTCAAGCTGGTCACCGAGGGCTTCCGGGTCCCGCCGGGGCAGGCGTACGCGGCCGTCGAGTCGCCCAAGGGCGAACTCGGGGTGCACGCCGTCTCCGACGGCGGCACCCGCCCCTACCGGGTCCACTTCCGCGACCCGTCCTTCACCAACCTTCAGGCCATGGCGGCGATGTGCGAGGGCGGCCAGGTCGCCGACGTCATCGTCGCCGTCGCGTCCATCGACCCCGTGATGGGAGGCGTCGACCGGTGACCACCTCTTCTTCGGAGCGGGGCATCAGCCTGGGCATGCCCGAACTGCCCGCACCGGCCTACCCGGACGACGTCCGGGCCCGGCTGGAGGCGGACGCCCGCGACGTGATCGCGCGCTACCCCGACTCCCGCTCCGCCCTGCTGCCGCTGCTCCACCTCGTGCAGTCCGAGGAGGGCCACGTCACCCGCACCGGAATGCGGTTCTGCGCGGACGTGCTGGGCCTGACCACGGCCGAGGTCACCGCGGTCGCCACCTTCTACTCCATGTACCGGCGCAGGCCCTCCGGCGACTACCAGATCGGCGTGTGCACCAACACGCTGTGCGCGGTGATGGGCGGCGACGCGATCTTCGAGACCCTCCAGGAGTACCTGGGCGTCGGCAACGGCGAGACCACCGACGACGGCCTGGTCACCCTGGAGCACATCGAGTGCAACGCGGCCTGCGACTACGCGCCGGTCGTGATGGTCAACTGGGAGTTCTTCGACAACCAGACCCCGGCGAGCGCCAAGCGCCTCGTCGACGACCTGCGGTCCGGGCGTTCCGTGCAGCCCACGCGCGGGGCACGCCTGTGCACCTTCAAGGAGACCGCGCGGATCCTGGCCGGCTTCCCCGACGAACGCCCCGGGGCCGTCGAGGAGGGCGGCAGCGCGGGACCGGCGTCGCTGGTGGGCCTCCGCCTGGCCAAGGGGGAGGACGCACCCGCGCGCGTGGTCCACCCCCGCGTCCAGCAGTCCCCGGACGCCCCGCCGGCGGGCCAGGCAGAAGAGGAGGGGGAGTGATGACCGTGGTATCCGAGGTCAAGGACCCGAGCCCGGAGAAGCTGCTCGCACCCGTGCTGTCGGCCTTCTGGGACGAGGACCGCTCCTGGTCCCTGGACGTCTACCGCGGGCACGGAGGGTACGAGGGACTCCGCAAGGCCCTCGCCATGCCGCCGGACGACCTGATCGCCTACGTCAAGGAATCCGGGCTGCGCGGCCGCGGCGGCGCGGGCTTCCCGACCGGGATGAAGTGGCAGTTCATCCCGCAGGGCGATGGAAAACCGCACTACCTCGTGGTCAACGCCGACGAGTCGGAGCCCGGGACGTGCAAGGACATCCCGCTCCTCTTCGCGAACCCGCACAGCCTCATCGAGGGCATCGTGATCGCGTGCTACGCCATCAGGTCGTCGCATGCCTTCGTCTATCTGCGGGGTGAGGTCGTCCCCGTACTGCGGCGGCTGCACGAGGCCGTGCGCGAGGCCTACGCGGCGGGCTACCTCGGCGAGGACATCCTGGGCAGCGGGCTCGACGTGAAGCTCACCGTGCACGCCGGCGCCGGCGCGTACATCTGCGGTGAGGAGACCGCGCTGCTCGACTCGCTCGAAGGCCGCCGTGGTCAACCGCGACTGCGTCCCCCCTTCCCCGCCGTGGAAGGCCTCTACGCCTGTCCCACCGTGGTGAACAACGTCGAGTCGATCGCGTCGGTTCCCGCGATCCTGAAAAACGGCAAGGACTGGTTCAGGTCGATGGGCAGCGAGAAGTCCCCGGGCTTCACGCTCTACTCGCTCAGCGGCCACGTCGCGAGCCCCGGACAGTACGAGGCCCCGCTCGGCATCACCCTGCGCCAGCTCCTCGACATGAGCGGCGGCATGCGGCCCGGCCACCGGCTGAAGTTCTGGACGCCGGGCGGCTCCTCCACGCCGATGTTCACCGACGAACACCTCGACGTCCCCCTCGACTACGAGGGCGTCGGCGCCGCCGGCTCCATGCTCGGCACCAAGGCGCTGCAGTGCTTCGACGAGACGACCTGCGTGGTGCGGGCCGTGACCCGCTGGACCGAGTTCTACGCCCACGAGTCCTGCGGCAAGTGCACCCCCTGCCGCGAGGGGACGTACTGGCTGGTGCAGCTGCTGCGGGACATCGAGGCCGGCAAGGGCGTCATGTCCGACCTCGACAAGCTCGCCGACATCGCCGACAACATCAACGGCAAGTCCTTCTGCGCCCTCGGCGACGGCGCCGCGTCCCCGATCTTCTCCTCGCTGAAGTACTTCCGCGAGGAGTACGAACAGCACATCACGGGCCGGGGCTGCCCCTTCGACCCGGCCAAGTCCACGGCCTGGGCGGACCGCCCGGAGGTGAACGCATGACCGTGACCACGAGCGCCCCCGCCGGCGGGGGCGAGGCGGCGGTCCCGCCGGAAGACCTCGTCACGCTGACCATCGACGGCATCGAGATCAGCGTGCCCAAGGGCACCTTGGTGATCCGCGCCGCCGAACAGCTCGGCATCGAGATCCCCCGCTTCTGCGACCACCCCCTGCTGGACCCGGCCGGCGCCTGCCGCCAGTGCATCGTCGAGGTCGAGGGCCAGCGCAAGCCGATGGCGTCCTGCACGATCACCTGCACCGACGGCATGGTCGTCAAGACCCACCTCACCTCCCCGGTCGCCGAGAAGGCCCAGCACGGCGTGATGGAGCTGCTGCTCATCAACCACCCGCTGGACTGCCCGGTCTGCGACAAGGGCGGCGAGTGCCCGCTCCAGAACCAGGCCGTCTCGCACGGCCGGGCCGAGTCCCGCTTCGAGGGCCGCAAGCGGACCTACGAGAAGCCCGTCGCGATCTCCACACAGGTGCTGCTCGACCGCGAGCGGTGCGTGCTGTGCGCCCGCTGCACCCGCTTCTCCACCCAGATCGCGGGCGACCCCATGATCGAGCTGATCGAGCGGGGCGCGCTCCAGCAGGTCGGCACCGGCGAGGGCGACCCGTTCGAGTCGTACTTCTCCGGCAACACCATCCAGATCTGCCCGGTCGGCGCGCTCACCTCGGCCGCCTACCGCTTCCGCTCCCGCCCCTTCGACCTCGTCTCCTCCCCGTCGGTGTGCGAGCACTGCTCCGGCGGCTGCGCCACCCGCACCGACCACCGGCGCGGCAAGGTCATGCGGCGGCTCGCCGCGGGCGACCCCGAGGTCAACGAGGAGTGGATCTGCGACAAGGGACGCTTCGCGTTCCGCTACGCGCAGCAGCGCGACCGCCTCGAGACCCCGCTGGTGCGCAACGCCGACGGTGTGCTGGAGCCCGCCTCCTGGCCGGAGGCGCTCCGGGCGGCGGCCGAGGGCCTTCTTTCCGCGCGTTCCCGGGCCGGTGTCCTCCTCGGCGGCCGGCTGACCGTCGAGGACGCCTACGCCTACAGCAAGTTCGCCCGCGTGGCACTCGGCACCAACGACATCGACTTCCGCGCCCGCGTGCACAGCGGCGAGGAGGCCGACTTCCTCGCCGCCCGGGTCGCCGGCCGGGGCCGCGACCTGGACGGTACGGGCGTCACGTACACCTCCCTGGAGAAGGCGCCCGCCGTGCTGCTGGTCGGCTTCGAGTCGGAGGAGGAGGCACCCGGCGTCTTCCTGCGGCTGCGCAAGGCCTGGCGCAAGCACAAGCAGCGGGTGTTCGCGCTGGCCACGCACGCCACCCGCGGGCTGGAGAAGACCGGCGGCACGCTGCTGCCGGCCGCCCCCGGCACCGAGACCGAGTGGCTGGACGCCCTCGCGAGCGGCGTCGGCCTGGAGGAGCCGGGCACCCGTGCCGCCGAGGCCCTGCGCGCCGACGGCGCCGTCATCGTCGTGGGGGAGCGGCTGGCCGCGGTCCCGGGCGGCCTGACCGCCGCCGTGCGCGCCGCCGCCGCGACCGGCGCCGAGCTGGTGTGGATCCCCCGCCGGGCCGGTGAGCGCGGCGCCGTCGAGGCCGGCGCGCTGCCCTCCCTGCTGCCGGGCGGACGCCCCGCGACCGACCCGCGCGCACGGGAGGAGGTCGCCGCCGTCTGGGGGCTCGCCGAACTCCCCGCGGGCCACGGCCGCGACACCCACCAGATCGTCGAGGCCGCCGCGGCCGGCGAACTGTCCGCGCTGCTGGTCGCCGGGGTGGAGGTCGCCGACCTGCCCGACCCGGCCCGCGCGCGTGCGGCACTGGAGAGCGTCGGCTTCCTGGTGTCGCTGGAACTGCGGCCCAGCGAGGTCACCGCGCACGCCGACGTCGTCCTGCCGGTCGCCGCGGTCGCCGAGAAGGCCGGCTCCTTCCTCAACTGGGAAGGCCGGGTGCGCTTCTTCGAGGCCGCGCTCAAGCCCGACCAGATGACCCGCCGGCTCGCCCCGGCCGACGCCCGCGTGCTGCACATGCTCGCCGACGCCATGGACACCCACCTGGGCCTGCCGGACCTGCGCACCACCCGCGCGGAGATCGACCGGCTCGGCCCCTGGGACGGCCCGCGCGCCCTCGCCCCCATGGAGTCCGCGGGCGCCCTGCCCCGCCCGGCGGCCGGCGAGGCCGTCCTGGCCGGGCACCGGCTCCTGCTCGACCGGGGCGTCCTCCAGGAGGGCGACGAGGCGCTCGCCGGAACCCGGCACGCCGCGCACGCGCGCCTGTCCGCGGCCACGGCCGCCGAGGCGGGCGTCGAGGACGGCGGCACCCTGGCCGTCACCGGCCCCGCCGGCACGGTCGAACTGCCCCTCGAGATCACCGAGATGCCCGACCGGGTGGTCTGGCTCCCGCTGAACTCCACCGGCGGCGGCGTCGCCTCCGACACCGGGGCCCGGCTCGGCTCCCTCGTCCGCATCGGCCCGGCGGCCCCCGCCGAGGCGGCCCCCAAGGAGGTGGAGGCGTGAACGCCTACCTCGCCGCGGAAGACCTCTCGATGTTCGGCCGCGACCCCTGGTGGCTGGTCGTCGTCAAGGCCGTCTTCTGCTTCGCGTTCCTGATGGTGACCGTGCTGTTCTCCATCGTGTGGGAGCGCAAGGTCGTCGCCTGGATGCAGCTGCGCATCGGCCCGAACCGGCACGGCCCCTGGGGCATGCTCCAGTCGCTCGCCGACGGCATCAAGCTGATGCTCAAGGAGGACCTCGTCGTCAAACGCGCGGACAAGGTGATCTACGTCCTCGCACCGATCGTCGCCGCCGTCCCCGCCTTCATGGCGATCGCGGTGATCCCCTTCGGACCGGCCGGCAACGAGATCTCGATCTTCGGCCACCGCACCACGATGCAGCTCACCGACCTGCCGATCGCGATGCTCTACATCCTCGCGGTCGCCTCGGTCGGCATCTACGGCATCGTGCTCGCCGGCTGGAGCTCCGGCTCCACCTACCCGCTCCTCGGCGGCCTGCGCTCCTGCGCGCAGATGATCTCCTACGAGATCGCCATGGGCGCGGCGTTCGCCTCCGTGTTCCTCTACTCCGGGTCGATGTCGACGTCCAGGATCGTGGAGGCGCAGGGCGACCGCTGGTACATCCTGCTGCTGCCGGTCTCCTTCATCCTGTACATCGTCACGATGGTCGGCGAGACCAACCGCGCCCCCTTCGACATGCCGGAGTCCGAGGGCGACCTGGTCGGCGGCTTCAACACCGAGTACTCGTCGATCAAGTTCGCGATGTTTATGCTCGCCGAGTACGTCAACATGGTGACGGTCTCGGCCGTCTCCGCCACCCTCTTCCTCGGCGGCTGGCGTGCGCCCTGGCCGATCAGCACCTTCTGGGAGGGCGCCAACCACGGCTGGTGGCCGCTCCTTTGGTTCGTCGTCAAGGTGCAGCTGCTGCTGTTCTTCTTCATCTGGCTGCGCGGCACGCTCCCGCGCGTGCGCTACGACCAGCTGATGAAGCTCGGCTGGAAGGTCCTCATCCCGGTCTCCGTGACCTGGCTGATGCTCGTGGCGACCGTCCGCGCGCTGCGCAACGAGAACTACGACTTCGCCGACATCGCCCTCTACGTCGGCGGTGGCGTCCTCGCCCTGCTGCTCGTCTCCTTCGTCGCCGACATGTTCCGCGAGAAGAACAGGACCGCCGGGCAGCCCGCCGCCCCGGAGCCGGTCTTCGACCCCATGGCGGGCGGATTCCCCGTCCCGCCGCTGCCCGGACAGCAGGTGCCACCCGTGCCCAGGCGCCGCCCGCGCCGTGAGCGGGAGCTGATCGCCAGTGGCGGACCGGACACCGCCAGTGACGGAACTTCGGATGGAAAGGAGGCGTCCGATGGCTGAGGAGCCTCAGGAGCCCGGGCAGATCAGGCCCGGCTTCCAGAACCCCGTGGCCGGCTTCGGCGTGACCTTCAAGGCCATGTTCAAGAAGCGGCTGACCGAGCAGTACCCGGAGCAGAAGAAGACCACGGCTCCGCGGTTCCACGGACGGCACCAGCTCAACCGCCATCCGGACGGCCTGGAGAAGTGCGTCGGCTGCGAGCTGTGCGCCTGGGCCTGTCCCGCCGACGCCATCTACGTGGAGGGCGCCGACAACACCGACGAGGAGCGCTACTCGCCGGGCGAGCGCTACGGCCGCGTCTACCAGATCAACTACGCCCGCTGCATCCTGTGCGGGCTGTGCATCGAGGCGTGCCCCACGCGCGCGCTGACGATGACCAACGAGTTCGAACTGGCCGACTCCAGCCGCGCCAACCTCATCTACACCAAGGAGCAGCTGCTCGCCGGCCTCGACGAGGGCATGGTCGACACCCCGCACGCCATCTTCCCGGGGACCGACGAACAGGACTACTACCGCGGCCTGGTCACCCAGGCCGCGCCCGGCACCGTCCGGCAGACCGCCGTCTCCAAGGGGGAGGCCCCGCAGGAGGCCGCCGACACCTTCGGCGAGGACGAGCCCGCCTCGCAGGAGGTGATCGGCCGATGAGCGCGCAGCACCTCGCCGCCTACACCACCTCCACCGGTGAGGCCTTCCAGTTCTGGGTCCTCGGCACCGTCGCGGTGATCGGCGCCCTGTGCACCGTCTTCATGAGGAGGGCCGTGCACAGCGCGCTCTGCCTCGCCGGCACCATGATCGTCCTGGCGGTGTTCTACCTCGCCAACGGCGCCTACTTCCTCGGCATCGTGCAGATCGTCGTCTACACCGGCGCGATCATGATGCTGTTCCTGTTCGTGGTGATGCTCGTCGGCGTCACGGCCGCGGACTCCCTGAAGGAGACCATCAAGGGCCAGCGCTGGCTGGCCCTGCTGTGCGGGATCGGCTTCGGCGTCCTGCTGCTCGCCGGCATCGGCAACGCCTCCCTGAAGGAGTTCAGCGGCACCGGCCGGGCCAACGCCAACGGCAACGTCGAGGGCCTCGCGTCCCTCATCTTCACCAAGTACGTCTTCGCCTTCGAGATCACCGGCGCGCTGCTCATCACGGCCGCCGTCGGCGCCATGGTGCTCACCCACCGCGAGCGCGCGGAACGCGCCAGGACCCAGCGCGAGCTGTCCGAACAGCGCATCCGCGAGGGCACGTACATCCCGCCGCTGCCCGCCCCCGGCGTCTACGCCCGGCACAACGCGGTCGACATCGCGGGCCTGCTGCCCGACGGCACCCCCTCCGAGCTGACCGTCAGCAAGACGCTGCGCGCCCGCGGCCAGATCCGGGACGTGTCGGCCGAGGCGCTGGGCGACCTGCGGGCGCTGGAACAGCGCGCGGAGGAACGCCTGGAGCGCAGGGCGACCAAGCCGGAGACGTTCAAGCGGCCCGAGGAGGCGTCGAAGTGAACCCGGTCAACTACCTCTACCTCGCCGCCCTGCTGTTCACGATCGGCGCGACCGGCGTCCTCATCCGGCGCAACGCCATCGTGGTCTTCATGTGCGTCGAGCTGATGCTGAACGCCTGCAACCTCGCGTTCGTCGCCTTCTCCCGGATGCACGGCAACCTCGACGGCCAGATCATCGCCTTCTTCACGATGGTCGTCGCCGCCGCGGAGGTCGTGGTGGGTCTCGCGATCATCGTGTCGCTGTTCCGCACCCGCCACTCGGCCTCGGTCGACGACGCCAGCCTGATGAAGCTGTAAGGGGTCGGAAGAATCGTGGAGAACCTGATCGCGCCGCTCATCGCGGCACCCCTGCTCGGAGCGGCCGTCCTCCTGGTCGGCGGCCGGCGCCTGGACCGCGGCGGCCACTGGATCGGCGTCCTGCTGTCGTTCGTCTCCTTCGCCCTCGGGCTTGTCCTCTTCACCGGCCTGCTCGGCAAGGGCGCCGACCACCGCACCCTGACCCAGCACCTGTTCAGCTGGATTCCGGTGGCCGGCTTCCAGGCGGACGTCACCTTCCGCCTGGACCAGCTGTCGATGACGTTCGTCCTGCTCATCACGGGCGTCGGCTCGCTGATCCACCTGTACTCGGTCGGGTACATGGCGCACGACGAGCGCCGCCGCCGCTTCTTCGGCTACCTGAACCTGTTCCTCGCGGCGATGCTGCTGCTCGTCCTCGCCGACAACTACCTGCTGCTGTACGTCGGCTGGGAGGGCGTCGGCCTCGCCTCGTACCTGCTGATCGGCTTCTGGCAGCACAAACCCAGCGCCGCCACGGCCGCGAAGAAGGCGTTCCTGGTCAACCGCGTCGGCGACATGGGCCTGTCGATCGCGATCATGCTGATGTTCACGACCTTCGGCGGCTTCGCCTTCGGCCCGGTCCTCGGCACCCACGGGGAGCCCGGTCCGGTCGGCGACGCCTCCGAGGGCAAGCTCACCGCGATCGCCCTGATGCTGCTGCTCGCCGCCTGCGGCAAGTCCGCCCAGGTGCCGCTGCAGTCCTGGCTCGGGGACGCCATGGAGGGCCCGACCCCGGTCTCCGCCCTCATCCACGCGGCGACCATGGTGACCGCGGGCGTCTACCTGATCGTCCGCTCCGGCGCGATCTTCAACGCCGCGCCCGACGCCCAGCTGGCCGTCACCGTCGTCGGCGCGGTCACGCTGCTGTTCGGTGCGATCGTCGGTTGCGCCAAGGACGACATCAAGAAGGCGCTGGCCGGCTCGACCATGTCGCAGATCGGCTACATGGTCCTCGCCGCCGGACTCGGCCCCATCGGCTACGTCTTCGCGATCATGCACCTGGTGACGCACGGCTTCTTCAAGGCCGGGCTGTTCCTCGGCGCCGGTTCCGTGATGCACGGCATGAACGACGAGGTCGACATGCGCCGCTACGGCGGGCTGCGCAGGTACATGCCGGTCACGTTCGTCACCTTCGGCCTCGGCTACCTCGCCATCATCGGATTCCCGGGCCTGTCCGGCTTCTTCTCCAAGGACAAGATCATCGAGGCGGCGTTCGCCAAGGGCGGCACCGAGGGCTGGATCCTCGGCGGCACGGCCCTGCTGGGCGCGGCCATCACCGCCTTCTACATGACGCGCGTGATGCTGATGACCTTCTTCGGGGAGGAGCGGTGGCGGAAGACCCCGTCCCCCTCCCCGGCCGAGCCGAGCGTGGAGCTCGCCGCCGAGACCGGGGGCGAGCACGCCGTCCCGCACCCGCACGAGTCCCCGAAGACCATGACGGTCCCGATGATCGTCCTCGCCGTCGGCTCGGTCTTCGGCGGCGCCTTCTTCAGCGTCGGCGACCGCTTCCTGCACTGGCTGGAGCCGGTCACCGGGCACGACCACGGCGACGCGCCGCTCAGCGCCGGGGTGATCACCGGGGCGACCATGGTGTGCCTGGTCGTCGGCGTCGCCCTCGCCTGGGCGCAGTACGGGCGCAGGCCCGTCCCGGCCGTCGCCCCGCGCGGCTCGCTGCTCACCCGCGCGGCCCGCCGCGACCTGCTCCAGGACGACTTCAACCACGTGGTCCTGGTGCGCGGCGGCGAGCACCTGACGCGCTCCCTGGTGTACCTCGACCACAGCCTGGTCGACGGCGTCGTCAACGGCACGGCGGCCGGCTTCGGCGGCCTGTCCGGACGGCTGCGCCGGCTCCAGAACGGCTTCGCCCGCTCCTACGCGGTCTCGATGTTCGGCGGCGCGGCACTCCTGGTCGCCGCGACCCTGCTGATGAGGGCGGTCTGATACCGATGTCCTTTCCTCTGCTGACAGCGACGGCGGCGCTCCCGGCCCTCGGGGCCGTCGCCACGGCCGCCGTACCGGCCGCACAGCGCACCGCCGCCAAGTGGCTGGCGCTGCTCGTCTCGCTCGCCACGCTCGCCCTGGCGGTCACCGTCCTGGTCCGCTTCGACCCGGACGGCGCCCGCTACCAGCTCACCGAGAACCACTCCTGGATCAGGGACTTCGGGGTCAGGTACGAGCTGGGCGTCGACGGCATCGCGGTGGCGCTGATCGCGCTGACCGCCCTGCTGATCCCGTTCATCATCCTGGCCGGCTGGCACGACGCCGACCCGCTGGAGACCGGCAGCCGCCGCTGGCGGCCCACCCAGGGCTTCTTCGCGCTGATCCTGGCGGTGGAGGCGATGGTGCTCATCTCCTTCGAGGCCACCGACGTCTTCGTCTTCTACATCTTCTTCGAAGCCATGCTCATCCCGATGTACTTCCTCATCGGCGGCTTCGGGGACCGCGCCCACGCGCACGGGGAGGACGCGGCCGCCACCCAGCGGTCGTACGCGGCGGTGAAGTTCCTCCTCTACAACCTGGCCGGCGGCCTGATCATGCTGGCCGCGGTGATCGGCCTCTACGTGGTCGCCGGGAACTTCTCGCTCACCGAGATCGCCGAAGCCCGCGCGAACGGCTCGCTGCACATGGCGACCAGCACCGAACGCTGGCTGTTCCTCGGCTTCTTCTTCGCCTTCGCGGTGAAGGCGCCGCTGTGGCCGCTGCACACCTGGCTGCCCAACGCCATGCAGGAGGCCACCGCGCCCGTCGCCGTCCTCATCACCGCGGTCGTCGACAAGGTGGGCACGTTCGCGATGCTCCGCTTCTGCCTCCAGCTGTTCCCGGAGGCCAGCAAGTGGGCGACGCCCGTGATCCTCGTCCTGGCGCTCATCAGCATCATCTACGGCGCGCTGCTCGCCGTCGGACAGCGGGACATCAAACGCCTGGTGGCCTACGCGTCGATCTCGCACTTCGGCTTCATCATCATGGGCGTCTTCGCGATGACCAGCCAGGGCCAGTCCGGCGCCACGCTCTACATGGTCAACCACGGCATCTCCACCGCCGCGCTGATGCTCGTCGCCGGCTTCCTCATCTCCCGGCGCGGCTCGCGGCTCATCGCCGACTACGGAGGCGTGCAGAAGGTCGCCCCGGTGCTCGCCGGGACCTTCCTGATCGGCGGCCTCGCCACGCTGTCGCTGCCCGGTCTCGCCCCGTTCGTCAGCGAGTTCCTGGTCCTGGTCGGCACGTTCGCCCGCTATCCGGTGATCAGCGTCATCGCCACCTTCGGCATCGTCCTCGCCGCCCTGTACACCCTGGTGCTGTACCAGCGGACGATGACGGGCCCGGTGAAGCCCGAGGTCTCGGCGATGCCCGACCTGCGCGCCCGTGAGGTGCTGGTCGTGGCCCCGCTGATCGTGCTGCTGATCTTCCTGGGCGTCTATCCCAAGCCGGTCACGGACATCGTCGACCCGGCGGTCAAGCAGACCCTGTCCGACGTACACAAGAAGGACCCCCAGCCCGAGGTGGAGGCGGCCAAGTGAGCGCAGCAGCCGTCCACAGCCTGTGGACAACCGCGGCCGAACCGATCACGAAGATCGACGCGCCGAAGATCGAGTACGGACAATTGTCGCCGACGCTGATCGTCATCGGCGCGGCGCTGGTGGGGGTGCTGATCGAGGCGTTCGTGCCGCGCCGGTCCCGCTACTACGCGCAGGTGTTCGTGTCCGTCGTCGCCCTGTGCGCCGCGTTCGCGGCCGTCGTCGCCCTGGCGGCCGACGGGTTCGGCACCACGAAGGCGCACATCGCGGCCATGGGCGCGATCGCCGTCGACGGCCCGGCCCTCTTCCTCCAGGGCACCATCCTGCTGGCCGGGCTGGTCGGCCTGTTCACCTTCGCCGAACGGCGTCTGGACCCGGCGGCCCACGGCAACCGGGTCGACTCCTTCGCCGCGCAGGCCGCTTCCGTGCCCGGCAGCGACAGCGAGCAGGCCGCGGTGAAGGCCGGGTTCACCACCACGGAGGTCTTCCCGCTCCTCCTCTTCGCGATCGGCGGCATGCTGATCTTCCCGGCGGCCAACGACCTGCTGACCCTGTTCGTGGCTCTGGAGGTCCTCTCCCTGCCGCTGTACCTGCTGTGCGCGCTGGCCCGCCGCAAGCGGCTGATGTCGCAGGAGGCCGCGGTCAAGTACTTCCTGCTGGGCGCGTTCGCCTCGGCGTTCACCCTGTTCGGCATCGCGCTGCTGTACGGCTACGCGGGCTCGGTGTCGTACGCCCGGATCGCTCAGGTCGTCGACGGCACCGTTACCGACGTCGACCCCGCCCTCGCCGGCACGATGGGCAACGACGCGCTGCTGCTGATCGGCGGCGCCCTGCTGGTCATGGGCCTGCTGTTCAAGGTGGGCGCGGTGCCGTTCCACATGTGGACACCGGACGTCTACCAGGGCGCGCCCACCCCGGTGACCGGGTTCATGGCGGCGGCGACGAAGGTGGCCGCGTTCGGCGCGCTGCTGCGGCTGCTCTACGTCGTCCTGCCCGGCCTGCGCTGGGACTGGCGGCCGGTGATGTGGGCGGTGGCGATCGTCACCATGCTGGGCGGTGCGATCGTCGCCATCACCCAGACCGACATCAAGCGGCTGCTGGCGTACTCGTCCATCGCGCACGCCGGATTCATCCTCGCGGGTGTCATCGCCACGTCGAAGGACGGCGTGTCGTCGGTCCTCTTCTACCTGGCGGGCTACTCCTTCGTGACGATCGGCGCGTTCGCCGTGGTCACGCTGGTGCGGGACGCGGGCGGCGAGGCGACCCACCTGTCCAAGTGGGCGGGCCTCGGCCGGCGCTCGCCGCTGGTCGCGGCCGTGTTCGCGGTGTTCCTGCTGGCCTTCGCCGGCATCCCGCTGACCTCCGGGTTCTCGGGGAAGTTCGCCGTGTTCAAGGCGGCGGCGGACGGCGGCGCGGTTCCGCTGGTCGTGGTCGGTGTGATCTCCTCGGCGATCGCCGCGTTCTTCTACATCCGGGTGATCGTCCTGATGTTCTTCAGCGAGCCCAAGCCGGAGGGCCCGACCGTGGCCGTCCCGTCCCCCCTGACCATGCTGGCCATCGGCATGGGCGTCGCCACGACCCTGGTCCTCGGCATCGCCCCCCAGTACTTCCTGGACCTGGCCGGCCAGGCGGGAGTCTTCGTCCGCTGATCCCCCCTGCGACACGCCGCTGCCCGGTCCCTCGCCGAGGGGCCGGGCAGCGGCGTGTCATCGGGATCACCGAGCCCTGTCGCGACGCGTCTTGATCCCGGTGAGGTCCAGGTCCATCGGGAACGGCACGTCCAGCTTCATCCGCTCGCGGAAGATGCCGGTACTCGTGTAGGTGCCGGTCGTCGGCTCCAGCTCGAAGACGTGCACGGCGGCCCGGCCGTTCTCGTTCTCGACCCGCCAGTAGTGGGGGATCTTGGCGCGGGCGTATTTGAGGGGCTTGGTCTCGCGGTCGCGGGAGACGGAGTCCTCTGAGACGACTTCGATGGCCAGGACGACGGACTCCGCCGGGAAGCGGGTCTGGCGCGAGTCCTCCACCACGTCCGCGCTTACCACCACGACATCCGGCTCGGGCCTGTTCTGGCGGTCGATGTCGATGGTGAACTCGCGGATGACCTCGAATTCCTCCGGCGCCAGCGACTGGAGCTGCCAGTTGAAGAAGTCGACAGCCCGTACATGAAACATCGTCTGCGGACTCACGAAGACCAGGCTCCCGTCGATCAATTCCGTATGCGGAGGAAGATTCGGGAGGCGGTCCAGGTCGTCGGCGGTCCAGCCGCCCTTCGGCGGGGTCGGCCAGCTGGACACGGACGCCTTCGGTGCGACGCTCATCAGTGCTCCCATGGGACGGAGTCTCGCCGGTGCGTTCAGAGTATCGGCGGAAAACGGGCAGGTCTTCCGCGAACGTGTGAACGGCACTCGCGTGCTTGACGTGAGATTCATCGGCCGACCTGTGGATAACTCCGAGGCTGTCGGTGCGGGCCCCTATCGTTGAGGGAGCGGTCGAGGGACGGCACACGGGGGACCGGCGGGGGACAGGACGATGGGCGTGATGGGCGGAGTCAGCGAGATGCCACAGGTGACCGAGGGGCCGGGCGCGGCCGACAGCGAGGCGCTGGCCACGCTGCACCGGGTCTTCGGATACGACGCCTTCCGGGGCGAACAGCAGGCGATCATCGAGCACGTGGTGACGGGCGGCGACGCCGTCGTGCTCATGCCGACCGGCGGCGGAAAGTCACTGTGCTATCAGATCCCCGCCCTGGTCAGACCCGGTACGGGCGTGGTGATCTCCCCGCTGATCGCGCTGATGCAGGACCAGGTGGACGCCCTGCGCGCCCTCGGTGTCCGGGCCGGCTTCATGAACTCCACGCAGGACTTCGACGAGCGGCGCACGGTCGAGGCCGAGTTCCTGGCGGGCGAACTGGACCTGCTGTACCTCGCGCCGGAGCGGCTGCGCCTGGACGCCACGCTGGACCTCCTCTCCCGCGGCAAGATCTCCGTCTTCGCGATCGACGAGGCGCACTGCGTGGCCCAGTGGGGCCACGACTTCCGCCCCGACTACCTCGCCCTGTCCCTGCTCGGCGAGCGCTGGCCGGACGTCCCGCGGATCGCCCTCACCGCCACGGCCACCCATGCCACCCACGAGGAGATCACCCAGCGGCTGAACCTGCCGACGGCCCGGCACTTCGTCGCCAGCTTCGACCGGCCCAACATCCAGTACCGGATCGTGCCCAAGGCCGACCCGAAGAAGCAGCTCCTCGCCTTCCTGCGGGAGGAGCACCCCGGCGACGCCGGCATCGTCTACTGCCTCTCGCGCAACTCGGTGGAGCGCACGGCGGAGTTCCTGAGTGCCAACGGCGTCGAGGCGGTGCCGTACCACGCGGGTCTGGACGCGGCCACGCGCGCGGCGCACCAGTCCCGGTTCCTGCGCGAGGACGGCCTGGTCGTGGTCGCGACCATCGCCTTCGGCATGGGCATCGACAAGCCGGACGTACGCTTCGTCGCCCACCTGGACCTGCCCAAGTCGATCGAGGGGTACTACCAGGAGACCGGCCGCGCGGGCCGCGACGGACTGCCGTCCACGGCCTGGATGGCGTACGGCCTGAACGACGTCATACAGCAGCGCAAGCTGATCCAGTCCGGCGAGGGCGACGAGGCCTTCCGCCGCCGGGCCGCCGCGCACCTCGACGCCATGCTCGCGCTGTGCGAGACCGCCCGCTGCCGGCGCGGCCAGCTGCTCGCCTACTTCGGCCAGGACGCCGACGCCGAGGCCTGCGGCAACTGCGACACCTGCCTCACCCCGCCGGAGACCTGGGACGGCACGGTCGCCGCGCAGAAGGTGCTGTCCACGGTGGTGCGGTTGCAGCGGGAGCGCGGGCAGAAGTTCGGCGCGGTGCAGATCGTGGACATCCTGCTCGGCAAGCGCACCGGCAAGGTGATCCAGTTCGACCACGACCAGCTCTCCGTCTTCGGCATCGGCCAGGACCTCGGCGAGGGCGAGTGGCGGGGCGTCATCCGGCAGCTGCTGGCGCAGGGGCTCCTCGCGGTCGAGGGGGAGTACGGCACGCTGGTGCTCACCGAGGCGAGCGGCGAGGTGCTGCGCCGCGAGCGGGAGGTGCCGCTGCGCAAGGAGCCGAAGAAGCCGGCCGCCTCCCGGTCCCGGTCCTCCGGCGGCTCCGGTGGCGGCAAGGCCAAGGCCGTCGCGGCCGAGCTGCCCGACGCGCTGCTGCCCGCCTTCGAGGCACTGCGGGCCTGGCGCGCCGAGCAGGCCCGGGAACAGGGCGTCCCGGCGTACGTGATCTTCCACGACGCCACCCTCCGGGAGATCGTGCTGCGCCGGCCCGGCTCGGTGCGGGAGCTGGGCACCGTGAACGGCGTCGGCGAGAAGAAACTGGTGACCTACGGCGAAGGCGTCCTCGAGGTGCTGGCCTCCCTGGACGGAGCCGTGCCGCCCGCCGACGCCGACGTACCGGACGCGGACTGGCCCGAGCTGTCCGGCGAGCCGGAGCCGGAGCCGGACTGGGTCTAGCAGGCCCCGGCCCGCCGGGGCGGTGCCGTCAGGACAGCGCCGACAGCCCGGGGGCGAAGGTGATCAGCAGCGGCAGCAACGGCACCAGCGCGGCCACCGTCGTGGTCAGCGCCCGGTGCCGGCGCAGCAGCCGGGGCGGCGGCTCCAGCAGCCGGTCGACACGCTCGCCCAGCAGATGGCGGCTGGAGTCGCAGGAGAGCACGCCCCGGTGCTGGTTCAGCTCGATCAGGGCGAGGGCCGTGGTGAGGTGCCCGCAGCGCCGGGAGGCCGCGTCGTCGGCGGCCAGCTCGACCAGGCGGTGCGTCTGGTCGCAGAAGTGGGCGAACAGCGGCACCCGCGGGAAGCCCGTGGCGAGCGCCGTGGACAGGTGCAGCAGCCAGTCGTGGTGGGCGCGGGCGTGACCGCGCTCATGGGTGAGGACGGCGTCGAGCTGGAGGTCGGTGAGGCGGTGCAGCGCCCCCGTGGTGACGACGAGCTGCGGCGGGTGCCCCGGCATCCACCAGGCGTCCGGGTACTCGTCCTCCAGTACCAGCATCGGCCCGCGCGGCGCCCGCAGCCCCGGCGGCAGCTCGGGGGCGCGTTCGCGCAGTTGCGCGCGGGCCTGGCCCCGGCTGCGGCGGGCCTCGAAGAGTTCCCGGGCCAGCATCGCCGTCGTCCAGGCGGCCCCGCAGGCCAGCAGCAGGGTGAGCGCGGCGGCCCACACCGGGGCGGTGGACAGGTCGTAGGCGGCGGTGACGGCGGGCGGCGCGGGGGCGAACACCCGGTCGCGGACGGTGTGGAAGACGGCCGCCGCGCCCAGCACCAGCGCGGTCAGGCAGCACAGCAGGACGGTGGCGACCAGGCACTGCCACACCCACAGCGCGACCACGGGTTCCCGCTCGGGCCAGGACGCCCGGGTCAGCGCACGCGGCGCCGGCACGGCGGCGGTCAGGGCGACGACGCTCAGCAGGAGCAGGCAGACGGTCATGCCGGGGCTCCGGTTCCTGGTCGGAAAAGGGGTGCGGGTGCGGGGTGGTACGGGGCACGCGACGCACGGCCGCACAGGGTGCGTGCGCGTGTCCCCGTCAGTATGGCGAAGAAGGGCGTGCGAGTCAGGTGCCGGTGACGATCCGGCCGGACTCGGTCCGGACCGTCCGGGCACCGCCCGCCGCGCCGTGGCTCAGTCCGCGACGACCCGGCCCGTGACCTCGCCCAGCCCCACCCGGCGGCCGTCCGGGCCGGGTGCCCAGGCCGACAGGGTCACCACGTCCCCGTCCACCAGGAACGTCCGCTCGCCGTCCGGGAGTTCGAGCGGGTCGCGGCCGTTCCAGGTCAGCTCCAGCAGCGAGCCGCGCTGGTCCGCGGCCGGGCCGCTCACGGTGCCCGAGCCGTACAGGTCGCCGGTGCGCAGCGAGGCGCCGTTCACCGTCATGTGGGCGAGCTGCTGGGCGGCGGTCCAGTACATGGCGGCGAACGGCGGCTCGGAGACGACGTGGCCGTTGACCGCGACGGAGATCCGCAGGTCGTAGCCGCCGGGTTCCACGCCGGGCGCCGTGTCGTCCAGGTAGGGCAGTAGCGGGTGCGTGCGCTCGGGAGGTGCCACGCGGGCGTCCTCCAGCGCCTCCAGCGGGGTGATCCACGCCGACACCGAGGTCGCGAAGGACTTGCCGAGGAACGGACCGAGGGGGACGTACTCCCAGGCCTGGACGTCCCGCGCGGACCAGTCGTTGAGCAGGCACAGCCCGAAGACGTGCTCGCGGAAGTCGCCGAGCGCGACCGGACGGCCCTGCCGCGAGGGCACGCCCACGACGAAGCCGACCTCGGCCTCGATGTCCAGCCGGATCGACGGGCCGAAGACGGGCGCGGGGTCGGCGGGGCTCTTGCGCTGCCCCGAGGGCCGTACGACGTCCGTGCCCGAGACGACGACCGTGCCGGCGCGGCCGTGGTAACCGATCGGCAGGTGCTTCCAGTTGGGGGTGAGGCTGTCCTCGGCGTCCGGGCGGAAGATCCGGCCGACGTTGCGGGCGTGGTGCTCCGAGGCGTAGAAGTCGACGTAGTCCGCCACCTCGAAGGGCAGGTGCAGCGTCACCTCGGACAGGGGGTGGAAGAGGGGCTCGACCGTCGGGCGGTGGGCCGGGTCGGTGATCCAGGACGTGACGGCGCGCCGTACCCCGGACCAGGTGGCGCGGCCGGCGGCCAGCAGCGGGTTGAGGGTGGGGGCGGCGAGCAGCGCCTGGTGGGGCGAGCCGGCCGCCGCCGCCGCGGCGCCCGCGTCGAGGACGTGGTTCCCGAGCCGGACGCCGATCCTCCGCTCCGTGCTGCCGCGGGGCGAGAACACGCCGTAGGGGAGGTTGTGCGGGCCGAAGGGGTCGCCCTCGGGGACGTCGAAGGGGGGCATGGGTGCTGCCTCACTCTCATCCGTGCCATGCATGGCGAAGCGTTCCATGTGGTCGGGCCACACGTTACGGCCGACACGCGTGTCATGGGCAGTGCATCGGGGGGCGTACGGGGCGGCCGGGAGAACCGCTTCCGCCGTCGGGGCCGGCCGGGGGGCATGACGGCCGTGCGGCCGCTCGCCGGCCCCGGGTGGCACCGTGCGGCCGTCATCGGGCCGTCGCCGGGGGCGACTTGGGGCCGCGCGGTGTGCGATCGCGGGGAACGAGGGGGGAGTCCGCGGGCCCCGGTGTCCGTATTCTCTGGGCATGGCACCCTCCCCGGCATATGCCCTCATCGCCACTGACCTGGACGGGACGCTGCTGCGCGGCGACGACACCGTCTCCGACCGGTCGCTCGCCGCGCTCGCCCGGGTGGCGCGGGCCGGGGCCCGGCACCTGGTGGTCACCGGCCGCCCGGCGCCCCGGGTACGGCCCCTGCTCGCGCGCCTCGGCCGCACCGGACTGGCCGTGTGCGGTCAGGGCGCGCAGGTCTACGACGCCCGAACCGGCCGTCTGCTGTGGTCGGTCCGGCTGGACCGGGAGCTGGCGGAGACCGCGCTCGGCAAGATCGAGGCGGAGGTGGGGCAGGTGTACGCGGCGGTCGACCAGGACGGCGTGGACGGGCTCACGCTCATCGAGCCGGGCTACCGGATGCCGCACCCGACGCTGCCCGCGGTCCGGATCGGCCGGCGTGCCGAGTTGTGGGCCGAGCCCATCAGCAAGGTGCTGCTGCGCCACGCCGAGCTGTCCGACGACGAGCTGGCGGCCGTGGCGCGCTCCGCGGTGGGCTCGCTGGCGAGCGTCACCATGTCGGGGCCGGGCACCGTGGAGCTCCAGCCGAGCGGGGTGACGAAGGCGACCGGTCTGGCGCTGGCCGCCGAGCGGCTGGGGGTCGGCGCCGAACGGGCCCTAGCCTTCGGCGACATGCCCAACGACATCCCGATGTTCCGCTGGGCGGCGCGCGGTGTCGCCATGGCCGACGCGCATCCGGAGCTGAAGGCGGTGGCCGACGAAGTCACGCTGTCGAACGAGGACGACGGGGTCGCCGTCGTCCTCGAGAGACTGTTCCCGGCCGCCTGACCACGGGGAGGGGGCGGCGGCCGGGCCGGTCAGTAGGCGCCGAAGACGTTGTCGATGGAGCCGTAGCGGTCCGCCGCGTAGTTGCAGGCGGCGGTGATGTTCGCGACCGGGTCGTAGATGTCGAAGGACGTTCCGGCGACGTGGTACGCGTTGAAGGTCGGGTCGATGACCTGGAGCAGGCCCTTGGACGGGATGCCCTTGGCCGCGTTGGAGTCCCAGAGGTTGATGGCCGCCGGGTTGCCGGAGGACTCGCGGATGATGTTGCGGTGGATGCCGTTGTAGGTGCCCGGGATCTTCTTCTCGGCCATGATCGCGAGCGATTCGCGGATCCAGCCGTCGAGGGTGTTCGGGTATCCGGCCGGGGTGGTGGACACCGCCGGGGCCGCGGCGGGGGCGGCGAGGGCGCTGCCCGCGCCGATGAGCGGCAGGGTGAGGACGGCGGCGCCGGTGCAGGCGGCGGCGAGGGCACGGACGAGGCGGGCGTTCCGGGTACGGCGGTGCTGAGCGGCAGCGGGCATCGAAAGTTCCTCTCCGGCGCCTGCGAGGTGAGCTGTCGGGTTCGGGCGGGGAGGCGCCCGGCCGTGCCCGGGAGGAGGCACGGCTTCACCCCGAGCCGTGCCGGCGCGGCGCATGCCGTCCGGCGCGGCGGCTTACCTGGGTCCCCCGCTCCTGCCGTACGAATGAGTTCGTGAATGGGTTGCGCGGGCGGCGGCAGGATTAGGCGTCCGCCCGACGGCCCGGAACGTATGCGAGAGCACATGTCGGGAACAAGTACCGGATTCACCCAATGCGCCATTTGGCCTTGATCGACTCCGTATGAGGTACTTGATCCTTTGCGATCGCCAATCCCCAACTCGCCGACGGGGCAAGGGTCGGAGGGGGATGGGGTGTGAGGAGTGGGCCGGTCGGGCGCGTGACCCAATTCACGAAATGGCAAAAGGCTTCAAATCAGACATGGGGGATTAGTGGGATTCAGGTCTGAAGTCCGAGTCGTGATGGAACCCGGGGTGCGATGCCCGTCGTTGTCGTAGGGGCGGCGAGGGGAAGGCGAGGGTGAGGAAGGTGTGGAGAGGTCGCGACACGGCATCCGGATTACCGTTAAGTCGATATATGTCCCTTATTACCGTGTGATCAAAACCATGCCGGTCATGGTTCGATACCACCCGAGCTGGACCGGTGGGCGCTATCGGTGATCGAAACAGGACCGGATACGCTGACTTGAGTGATGGCAGCGACCTATCGACAAACCGTGTAATCGCCAGCAGACACCAGCAGACAGGAGACCCCTCGTGACCGTCGTCGGGCCGTTCGGGCTGAGCGTGCGGGACCAGGCTCTCGAAGCCGATGTCCAGGCCGGATTGGCGGCTGTCGAGGAAGGCTTGCTCGATGCCACCAAGAGCGAGGTCCCGTTCATCACCGAGGCCGCGCAGCACCTCGTACGGGCCGGCGGGAAACGATTCCGGCCACTGCTCGTGATGCTCGCCGCCCAGTTCGGCGACCCGTACGCGCCGGGGGTGGTGCCCTCGGCCGTGGTCGTGGAGCTGACCCACCTGGCCACGCTGTACCACGACGACGTCATGGACGAGGCGGCCGTGCGCCGCGGGGTGGACAGCGCCAACACCCGCTGGGGCAACTCCGTCGCGGTCCTCACCGGCGACTTCCTCTTCGCGCGTGCCTCCCAGATCCTCGCCGACCTCGGCCCGGAGGCGGTCCGGGTGCAGGCCCTGGCGTTCGAACGCCTGGTCACCGGGCAGATCCTGGAGACCGCGGGCCCCTCGGACGGCCGTGACCCGGTCGAGCACTACCTGGACGTGCTGGCCGGCAAGACCGGCTCCCTGGTCGCGGTGTCCTGCCGGTTCGGCGCGATGATGTCCGGCGCGGGCGAGCGGGTCGTGGACGTGCTCACCCAGTACGGCGAGCGGCTCGGCGTCGCCTTCCAGCTGGCGGACGACGTCCTGGACATCGCCTCCGACTCCCACGAGTCCGGCAAGACTCCGGGGACCGACCTGCGCGAGGGCATCCCGACCCTGCCGGTGCTCCGGCTGCGCGAGCGGGCCGCCCGGCTCGGACTGGCCGAGGACATCGCGCTGTGCGAGCTGCTGGACTCCGACCTCGGCGACGACGCCCGGCACGCCCGGGCGCTGGCCGCGCTGCGCGCCCACCCCGCGCTGGAGCAGGCCCGCCGGGACACCGTCCGGTACGCGGAGGAGGCGCGGGCCGCGCTCGCCCCGCTGCCGGAGTGCGACGCCAAGGCCGCCTTGGTGGAGCTGTGCGACGCGGTGGTCCACCGCGCCGGCTGACCGGCCCGGCCCCGCCGGCCGGACCCGGAGTGCTTCCGGGCGACCGCCGTATCACCCGCTCGGCTGACGTTCGTACGGTCACACCCTCGCCCGGCCGGCCGTCGTACCGCCGTACGACTGCGGGCGTACCGTCAGAGGCCGGTCCTCCCCCCGTCCCGGCGTCCCTCACAGGGCCGCGGCTCCCTGTGACCCTTACGGGTCGGGGAGGATCCGGCCGCCGGGTGTCATACCGCAGGCGTAGACGCGGTTGCCTCCGAGGGCTGACGCTTCCGCGCCGCCGATTTGGTCATATGGAAGCCACGGATATCACCACTCCTCACCGATTCGGGTGAGAATGGCGGCTCAGGGTTGACCAGCGTGAGAACGGCCGCCGCCGACGACGGAGGTAAGGCACACATGGCACCGTACGAATCCGACGACACAGTGGGCGCCGCACGCGACGAGGAGCCGCGCTCCGGCCGGCGCACAGCCGCCCGGTACGCCGTCCCGGTCGCGGTGGTGGGGGTGGCGGCGGCCACGATCGGGCTCGTCCCGGCGCTCGCCGACTCCGGCGACCCCGACCTGCCGAAGATCACCGCACAGCAGCTGATCGAGAAGATGGCCGCGTCGGACGTGCGGCAGCTGTCCGGCACCGTGAAGATCACCACAGATCTCGGCCTGCCCGACCTCGGCGGCCTGGAGGACGGCCTGCTCTCCGGCGGGGACCGGGACGGCTCCGGGGACGGCTCCTCCGCCGACCCGAAGTCCCGGTTCACCGAGCTGGCGTCCGGCATGCACACCCTGCGGATCGCGGCCGACGGCCCGGACCGGCAGAAGGTGTCACTGCTGGAGCGCGGCGCCGAGTACAGCCTCGTCCACGACGGCAAGGACGTCTGGGGCTACGACAGCAAGAGCAACGAGGTCTACCACTCCACCGCGGCCGGATCCGGCAAGGAGCGCCGCGCCGAGCCGCCGGCCACGCCCGAGGACTTCGCCGACGAGGCCCTGAAGTCGGTGGACGGCACCACGTCCGTCACCGTCGACGGCACCGCGCAGGTCGCCGGCCGCGACGCCTACAAGCTGCTGATCAAGCCCCGGCAGTCCGGCACCACGGTCGGCGCGATCAGCATCGCCGTGGACGCGAAGACGTGGACGCCGCTGAAGTTCACGCTCACCCCGAGGAGCGGCGGGGCCGCCGTGGTCGACGCCGGCTTCACCCAGGTCTCGTTCGCCCGGCCGGCCGCCTCCGTCTTCGACTTCACCCCGCCGAAGGGCGCGCGGGTCACCGAGGAGAAGGACACGGCGACCAAGGCGCCGGCCCCGGAGCACGGCGAGGACTTCGCCGGGGGCCTGAAGGGGCTGGACGTCCTCGGCGAGGGCTGGACGTCCGTCGCGAGCCTCGACACCGGCGCCAAGGGCGGCCTGCCGACCGGTTCCCAGGAGGGTGCCCTCGGCGGCTTCCTCGGCTCGCTCGGCGACCCGGTCTCGGGGAAGTTCGGCAAGGGCACGGTCTTCTCCACCCGCCTGGTCAACGCCCTGATCACCGACGACGGCAAGGTGTACGCCGGCCTGGTGACGAAGGAGACCCTGGTGAAGGCGGCCGACGCGGGGAAGTGACCCCACCGGGACCGACGAAACGAGGGGAAGCCGATGGACGAGCCGTCCACCGCGGACCGCGCTGCGGAGCGCACGCCTGCGCACGCTCCGGAAGACCCGCCCGCGCGCCCGCCGGAGGGCCCGTCCCCGGCGGGTGCGCCGGAACGGAACGCCCCCGGGGACGAGCGCGGGGGCGTGCCGGAGGGCGGCCCGGCGAGTGTCATCGACACGCGCGGGCTCACCAAGCGCTACCGCGGCGGGCAGCTCGCCGTGGACGGTCTCGACCTGGCCGTCCCGGCGGGCAGCGTCTTCGGCTTCCTCGGTCCGAACGGCTCCGGGAAGACCACCACCATCCGCATGCTGATGGGCCTCATCGAGCCGACCGCGGGCACGGTCCGGGTGCTGGGCCGCCCCATGCCCCGCTCGGCCCGTACGGTCCTGCCGCAGGTCGGCGCGCTCATCGAGGGCCCCGCCCTGTACGGCTTCCTCTCCGGCCGGGACAACCTGCTGCGCTACGACTCCGCCGACCCCACCGCCGACCCGCGCACCCGGCGCGCGCGCGTGGCCGCCGCGCTGGACCGGGTCGGCCTCGCGGCGGCCGCCGGCAAGAAGGCGAAGGCGTACTCGCTCGGCATGAAGCAGCGCCTGGGCCTGGCCGCCGCGCTGCTCCAGCCGCGCCGGCTGCTCGTCCTGGACGAGCCCACCAACGGCCTCGACCCCCAGGGCATGCGCGAGATCCGCACCCTGGTCAGGGAACTGGCCGCCGACGGCACGACCGTCTTCCTCTCCTCCCACCTGCTGGACGAGATCGAGCAGGTGTGCACCCACGCGGCGGTCATGGCGCGGGGCCGGCTCGTCACCCAGGGCGCGGTGGCCGACCTGGCGGCCGGGGCCCGCGGCCGGCTGGTGGTGACCACCCCGGACCCCGCCGAGGCGGCCCGGGTGCTGAAGGAGCTGGGCGTCGGGGACGTGGCCGCCGACGGCGACCGGGTCACCGGCGAACCGCCCGGCCGGGACCTCGCGGAGGTGACCGCGGCCCTGGTCACGGCCGGGGTCCGGGTCCGGGGCCTGACCGTCGAACGGGCCTCGCTGGAGGACGCGTTCGTGGCACTGACCGGGGAGGGTTTCGATGTCGCGGGCTGAGTCGTCCGAGGCCGTCGCCGTGCGCCGGCCGAACCCGCTGTGGGCCCTCGGGCTGCTGCGCGGCGAATTCGTCACCACCGTCCGGCGGTGGCGCACGCTCGCCCTGCTCGGGGTGCTGGCCGCGGTGCCGGTGCTGGTCGGGATCGCGGTGCGGATCGAGACCCGGGGCGGCGGACGGGTGAGCGGCGGGAGCGGCGAGGGACCGGCCTTCATCGCGCAGATCACCAACAACGGGCTGTTCCTGGTGTTCACCGCGCTGGCCGCGACCCTGCCGTTCTTCCTGCCGATGGCGGTCGGCGTCGTCGCCGGCGACGCGATCGCCGGGGAGGCGGGCGCGGGCACCCTGCGCTATCTGCTGGTGGCCCCGGCCGGCCGCACCCGGCTGCTGCTGACCAAGTACGCGACCGTGCTGGCCTTCTGCCTGCTGGCCACCCTGGTGGTCGCCGTCTCGGCGCTGGCCGTCGGCGCGCTGCTGTTCCCGCTCGGCGAGCTGACGACGATCTCCGGCACCCGGATCGGCCTCGGCGAGGGGCTGGCCCGCGCGCTGCTGATCGCCCTGGTCGTCGCGGCCTCCCTGGTGGGGGTCGCGGCCGTCGGCCTGTTCGTGTCGACCCTCACCAACAGCGGCATCGCGGCGATGGCGACCACGGTCGGCCTGCTCATCACCGTGCAGATCGTCGACCAGATACCCCAGCTGCACGCGGTTCAGCCGTACCTCTTCTCGCACTACTGGCTGTCGTTCGCCGACCTGATGCGCGACCCCGTCTACTGGGACGACCTGCTGCGCGACCTCGGCCTCCAGGCGCTGTACGCGGCCGTGTTCGGCTCGGCGGCGTGGGCCCGGTTCACGGCGAAGGACATCACCGCCTAGAGGCCGCCGCCCGGGGCCCGGACGGCGGCCTCTAGGCGGTCTCGTACGGGAAGCGCGCGAGGGGCGCGTCCTGCGCGAAGAACGTCTTGGCGCGCGCCAGCGCACCGGTGTCGTTCAGCACGTCCCCGGGCTTGCTGCCGCTGCCCAGCAGCACCCCGCCGAACCGCATCCCCATGTAGGCGGCCGAGTTGCGCAGGGTGCCGGCGTAGGGGTCGGCCACGGACAGCTCCTCGTCCGCGAGCGCGGCGACGCCCCAGAGGGTGCGCCCGGCCATCCGCGCCTTGAAGTCCAGGCCCGGGGTGCGCAGCCAGCCGGACCAGTAGTCGAGGTAGCGCTTGGTCTGGGCGGAGACCGAGTACCAGTACACCGGCGAGGCGATCACGATGTCCGTGGCCGCGAGCGTGGCGTCCAGCAGCACACCGGCCGGGGTGCCGGACGGCGGCCGTACGTGGTCGCTGTCGTGCCGCAGGTCCTCGAAGTCGGGCAGCGGCTGTTCCGTGAGGTCGATCCAGCGCTGTTCGACTCCGTCGGGGAGCTGCTCGGCGGCCCGGCGGGCCAGCGACTCGGTGTTGCCCTCGGTGCGGGCGCTGCCCAGGACGAAGAGAAAACGGCGGTCCATGTGGTCCCCCAGGTGCGTCAGGTCGTACCAACGAACAAGGCGTGTGCATCTTATGCATGCGCAACTAATCGGCGCCAGGGTTTATGCCGCCAAGGCGGCTGATGCGAGGCTGTGACGCCGCGGTGACGCGGTGGGCGTGGGCAGCCGACACACTGGTGGACAGGATGCGTACGACCGGATCGCGACGCCGGGGGACTGGAGGGACACCGATGGCTGGACTCAGCTTCGAGAAGAAGCGGGCGCCGCGGACCGCGGAGTACCCGGCGGCGGTGCCCGTCCGGGTGTACGGCGCGGGGAGCGCCTCGGTGGACGGGGTGCCGGTCGTCGCGGCGCCGGGCGAGGAGATCCAGCAGGCCGTCCTGAACCGCCTCCAGAGCCTGGCCATCAGCGTCGGCGCCCCCATACGGGCCACCATCCACGACGACCTCGCGGGCTGTGTGGTCCCGCTGGAGGTCTCGGCGGACGGCTCCAGCCGGATGACCGGCGAACCGGTACCGCTGGCCGCGCGCCGGACACCGGGCGCGGCGTCCGTGGAGGCGACGGGGCCGGGCACCGCCGAGCGGACGCCGGCCGGCCGGTTCGGGCCCCCGCCCGTGATGGACGCCCGGCCGGCACCCGCCGTCGCGCCGGTCACGCCGGGCTCGGGCACGGCACCGGGTGCGCCCCCGGCCTCGGGTACGGGTGCGGTGGCTTCGTACGCGGGCGCGGGCGTGGACCTGGCCGCGGTCTTCGGCTCGCCCGTCGACGAGCCGGCCCCCGCCCACACCCCGGCCCGCGGCTTCGACGCGGTCGCCGAGGAGGTGCTCGGGGACGGGCCGCTGACCGAGACCGCCGAGGGCGCGGAGCTGCTCGCCGAGCCGCTGGGCCGGATCAACGAGGCCGTGCGGGCGGGCCGTATCGACGCGGCGGCCCAGCTGGCCGAGCGGACGCTCGCCGAGGCGTCGGCCGTGTTCGGCCCGCACCACGCCGAAGTGCTGCACGTGCGCGAACTGTCCGCCTACATCGCCTATCTGGCGGACGACCCGGTGCGCGCCTGCCGGTTGTCGCTGGACCTCGCCCGGCTGCGCCGCGAGGCCCGGGACGGGGCGGCCGCCTACGGCAACGTGCGGAGCGCGGCGACCGCCTGGCGTGCCGTGCGCGACCCCGAGGAGGGCCTGCGGCTGGGCCGCGACCTGATCGGCCTGTGGGCGGAGCTCACCGCCGAGCCGGGCCCCGCGGCGGACGATCCGCGCCCGCTGGAGGCCGCCCGCGCCCGCATGGTCCGGCTGGCCGACCGCGCGGCCAAGGCGGCGCAGGCGTAGCGGCCGAGACCCCGGACCCCGCCCGGGGGCGCGGTCCGCGGGGTTACTGCACGCAGAATTCGTTGCCCTCCGGGTCCCGCATCAGGACCCACTCGCCTCCGGGCTCCCGTACCTCCCGGACCACCCGGGCCCCCAGCGCCTCCAGGCGTGCCACTTCCTCCGCGCGCCGCCCGGGGCCGGCGTGCAGGTCGAGGTGGAGGCGGTTCTTGCCTGTCTTCGCCTCCGGCACCCGCTGGAACAGCAGCCGCCGGCCGAGCCCGGTGCCGGTCTCGGGGTCGTACGGGTCGTCGGGGTGCCGTACGGCGATCAGGTCGCGGAAGGCGGGCCGCCCGTGGTACTCGACGGTGGCCTGTCCGGGCAGCGCGCCGGCGGACAGCAGCCGTTCGACGAGGGCGCTGTTGTCCTCGGCGGTGTAGTGCAGCGCGGCGGCCCAGAAGTCGGCCTGGCCGTGCGGGTCGGCCGCGTCGATGACGAGTTTCCAGTGCAGTGGGGCGGGCGCCTGTGTGGTCATGGCTCCCACTTATAGCCGCCGGCCTGGACGGAAGGGTCCGTTCCGTCCAGTCAGACGTCGGCCGGGGCCGACGCGGGGGTCTCGGCGGGGCGGGGCGCCGGCAGGGGGAGCCGGCGCGGGCGCCGGGTCAAGCGCAGCGCGTCGCCCGTGAGCAGCACCAGCGCCAGCCAGACCAGGGCGAACCCGGCCCACCGCTCGGGCGGCATGGCCTCGTGGAAGTAGAGGATGCCGAGCAGGAACTGGAAGACCGGCGCCAGGTACTGCAACAGGCCCAGGGTGGACAGGGGCACGCGGATCGCGGCTGCGCCGAAGCAGACCAGCGGCACCGCGGTGACGAGGCCGGTGGAGGCGAGCAGCGCGGCGTGTCCGGCGCCCTCCGCCGCGAACGTGGCGTTCCCCCGGGCGGCCAGCCAGATCAGGTAGCCGAGCGCCGGCAGGAACTGGATCGCGGTCTCGGCGGCCAGCGACTCCACCCCGCCGAGGTCGACCTTCTTCTTCACCAGCCCGTAGGTGGCGAAGGAGAAGGCGAGGCAGAGGGAGATCCACGGCGGGCGGCCGTAGCCGACGGTCAGGACGACGACGGCGGCGAGGCCGACCGCGACCGCCGCCCACTGCGCGGGCCGCAGCCGCTCCTTGAGGAGGAGCACGCCCATCGCGATGGTGACCAGCGGGTTGATGAAGTAGCCGAGCGAGGCCTCCACGACATGGCCCGCGTTGACCGCCCAGATGTACACGCCCCAGTTGACGGTGATCACGGCCGCCGCCACGGCGACCAGGCCGAGCCGCCGGGGCCGGCGCAGCAGTTCCCCGGCCCAGGCCCAGCGGCGCACGAAGAGCAGCGCGACGGCGACCACCACCAGGGACCACACCATCCGGTGGGCGAGGATCTCCGCGGCCCCGGCCGGTTTCAGCAGCGGCCAGAACAGGGGCACCAGGCCCCACATCCCGTAGGCGGCGAAGCCGTTCAGCAGGCCTGTACGGTGCTCACCCTCGGACTTCCCGGCCACCGGCCCCTCCTTCGTGCTCGCGTGAACCGTGCGGTCGCGCGAGCACGAAGGTAGCGCCGGGCGCCCTCCGATGTCATGTTCGTTTCGTCATACGGTCATGACAGGGGAGGGTGGTGCGGGTGTGGCGCGGCTTCCGGCCGGCCCGGGTCAGCCCTTCAGCGCGGCCGCGACCGCCTGCGCCAGCGGGGTGGTGGGACGACCGGTCAGCCGGGACAGGTCGCCGGAGGAGACGACCAGCTCGCCCTCGGCGATCGAGGCGTCCACGGCCGCGAGGAGCCCGGCCACCGGAGCGGGCAGCCCGGCGCCGGTCAGGATGCCGGTGAGGTCCTCCACCGAGACCGGCCGGTAGGTGATCTCCCGGCCGGTCTGCCGGCTCAGCTCGGCCGCGTACTCGGCGAAGCTCCACGCCTCGTCGCCGCCCAGCTCGTACGTCGCGTTCTCGTGGCCCTCGCCGGTCAGCACCGCGACCGCGGCGGCGGCGTAGTCGGCGCGGGCGGCCGAGGAGACCCGGCCGTCGCCGGCGGCCTGCACCACCGCGCCGTGCTCCAGCACCGGCGCCAGGTGCTCGGTGTAGTTCTCGTGGTACCAGCCGTTGCGCAGCAGGGTGTAGGGCACGCCGGAGGCGAGCAGCACCTTCTCGGTGGCCCGGTGGTCGTCCGCCAGCGCGGCCGTCAGGGTGCCGGGGGCGCTGGTGTAGGCGAGCAGCGCCACGCCGGCCGCCTTCGCCGCGTCGATGACGGCGGTGTGCTGGCGCACCCGGTCCTTGTGGACCTCGCTGCCCGAGATCAGCAGCACCTTGTCGCCGGCCGCGAACAGGCCGTCGAGGGTCTCGGGCGCGTTGTAGTCGGCGACGGCCAGCCGCACGCCCCGCGCGGCGAGGTCGGCGCCCTTGGCCGGGTCCCGTACGACGGCGGTGATCCGCTCCGCCGGGACCTTCTCCAGCAACTGCCCGACGACATGGCGGCCGAGGTGGCCGGTGGCTCCGGTGACGACGATGCTCATGGTTCCGCGACTCCTTGGTGGGATGCCTTGATGACACTCACCGTAAAGGCGGCGCTGTGGAATGGAAAGTACCCACTTTGAAGTAAGGTACTGGCATGTCGGTAAGCAAGGGTGGGGCGGTAAGCAGGAGTGGGGCGGACGCCGAGGCGCTGTGCCCGTACCGCCTCGTCCTGGAGCACGTCACCAGTCGCTGGGGCGTCCTCGTGCTGATCGAGCTGCTGGAGCGGCCCCACCGGTTCAGCGAGCTGCGCCGGGCGGTCGGCGTCTCGGCCGGCCGGACCGTCAGCGAGAAGATGCTCACCCAGACCCTCCAGACCCTGGAGCGCGACGGACTGGTGCACCGGGACGCCAGGCCGGTCATCCCGCCCCGCGTGGACTACTCGCTCACCGGCCTCGGCCGCGAGGCGGCACAGCAGGTGCGGGCCCTCGCCCGGTGGACGCGCGACCGCATGGACCGGGTCGAGGAGGCCCGCCGGGCGTACGACGAGGCCCGGGACGCGCGGTCCCGGGCCTCGTGAGTCGGCGGGTGGGTCAGCCGACGACCGTCCAGGTGTCCCCGCCCGCCAGCAGCGCGGCGAGGTCGCCCTTGCCGCGCTGTTCCACGGCGGTGTCGAGCTGCTCGGCCATCAGGGTGTCGTAGACCGGCCGCTCGACCGAGCGGAACACACCGATGGGGGTGTGGTGCAGGGTGTCCGGGTCGGCGAGCCGGGACAGGGCGAAGGCGGTGGTCGGGGACGCGGCGTGGGCGTCGTGGACCAGGATGTCCGCCTCGTTCTCCGGCGTCACGGTGACCACCTCCAGGTCGCCGGTGGCCCGGTCGCGCACGACGCCCCTCGCCCCGTCGGCGCCGAACCGGATCGGCTGCCCGTGCTCCAGCCGGATCAGCGCTTCGTCGGCCCGCTGCTTGTCCTTCAGCGCGTCGAAGGCGCCGTCGTTGAAGATGTTGCAGTTCTGGTAGATCTCGATCAGCGCGGTGCCCGGGTGGGCGGCCGCGGCGCGCAGTACCTCGGTGAGGTGCTTGCGGTCGGAGTCGATGGTGCGGGCCACGAAGGACGCCTCGGCACCGATCGCCAGCGACACCGGGTTGAAGGGCGCGTCCAGCGAGCCCATCGGCGTGGACTTGGTGATCTTGCCGACCTCGGAGGTGGGCGAGTACTGGCCCTTGGTCAGGCCGTAGATCCGGTTGTTGAACAGCAGGATCTTCAGGTTGACGTTGCGGCGCAGGGCGTGGATGAGGTGGTTGCCGCCGATGGACAGGGCGTCGCCGTCGCCGGTGACGACCCAGACGCTCAGGTCGCGGCGGGAGGCGGCCAGGCCCGTGGCGATGGCGGGGGCGCGGCCGTGGATGGAGTGCATCCCGTAGGTGTTCATGTAGTACGGGAAGCGGGAGGAGCAGCCGATGCCGGAGACGAAGACGATGTTCTCCCGGGCCAGGCCCAGTTCGGGCATGAAGCCCTGCACGGCCGCCAGGATCGCGTAGTCACCGCAGCCGGGGCACCAGCGCACCTCCTGGTCCGACTTGAAGTCCTTCATCGACTGCTTGGCCTCGGCCTTGGGGACCAGCTGGAGCAGCCCGTTGGTGGCGTCAGTCATCGATGGCCTCCTTCAGCGCCGCGGCGAGCTGTTCCGCCTTGAACGGCATGCCGTTGACCTGGTTGTAGGAGTGGGCGTCCACCAGGTACTCCGCCCGGATCAGGGTGGCGAGCTGCCCGAGGTTCATCTCGGGGATCACGACCTTGTCGTAGCCCTTCAGGACCGTGCCGAGGTTGCGCGGGAAGGGGTTGAGGTGGCGCAGGTGGGCCTGGGCGATCGATTCGCCGGCCGTCCGCAGCCGTCGTACGGCGGCGGTGATGGGGCCGTAGGTGGAGCCCCAGCCGAGGACGAGCGTCGTCGCGCCGTGCGGGTCGTCGACCTCCACGTCCGGCACGTCGATGCCGTCGATCTTGGCCTGCCGGGTGCGGACCATGAAGTCGTGGTTGGCCGGGTCGTAGGAGATGTTCCCCGTGCCGTCCTGCTTCTCGATGCCGCCGATGCGGTGTTCCAGGCCCGGGGTGCCCGGGATCGCCCACGGTCTGGCCAGGGTCTGCGGATCCCGCTTGTACGGCCAGAACACCTCGCTGCCGTCGGCCAGCGTGTGGTTCGGCGCCTGCGCGAACCGCACGCGCAGATCCGGCAGTTCCTCCGGCTCCGGGATGCGCCACGGCTCGGAGCCGTTGGCCAGATAGCCGTCCGACAGCAGCATCACCGGCGTGCGGTAGGTCAGCGCGATCCGGGCGGCCTCCAGGGCGGCGTCGAAGCAGTCCGCCGGGGTGCGCGGCGCCACGACGGGCACCGGGGCCTCGCCGTTGCGCCCGTACATCGCCTGGAGCAGGTCGGCCTGCTCGGTCTTGGTCGGCAGACCCGTGGAGGGGCCGCCGCGCTGGATGTCCACCACCAGCAGCGGCAGCTCCATCGAGACCGCCAGCCCGATCGTCTCCGACTTCAGGGCGACGCCGGGTCCCGAGGTGGTGGTCACGGCCAGGGAGCCGCCGAAGGCCGCGCCGAGCGCAGCGCCGATGCCCGCGATCTCGTCCTCGGCCTGGAAGGTGCGCACCCCGAAGTTCTTGTGCCGGGACAGTTCGTGCAGGATGTCCGAGGCCGGGGTGATCGGGTACGAGCCCAGGAACAGCGGCAGGTCCGCCTGGCGGGAGGCCGCGATCAGGCCGTAGGCCAGGGCGAGGTTGCCGGAGATGTTGCGGTAGGTGCCCACGGGGAACGCCTTGGCGGCCGGGGCGACCTCGTAGGAGACCGCGAAGTCCTCCGTGGTCTCGCCGAAGTTCCAGCCCGCCCGGAACGCGGCGATGTTCGCCGCCATGATCTCCGGCTTCCTGGCGAACTTGGACTTCAGGAACTTCTCCGTGCCCTCGGTGGGCCGGTGGTACATCCAGGACAGCAGACCGAGGGCGAACATGTTCTTGCTGCGCTCGGCCTCCTTGCGGGAGAGGTCGAACTCCTTGAGCGCCTCCACCGTCAGGGTGGTCAGCGGCACGGGGTGGAGGTGGTAGCCGTCGAGGGAGCCGTCGTGCAGCGGGTCGCTCGCGTAACCGACCTTCTGCAGGGCCCGCTTGGTGAACTCGTCGGTGTTGACGATGAGCTCGGCGCCGCGCGGGAGGTCGCCGACGTTGGCCTTCAGAGCGGCCGGGTTCATCGCCACCAGGACGTTCGGCGCGTCCCCGGGGGTGAGGATGTCGTGGTCGGCGAAGTGGAGCTGGAAGGACGAGACCCCGGGCAGCGTGCCGGCGGGGGCACGGATCTCCGCGGGGAAGTTCGGGAGCGTGGAGAGGTCGTTGCCGAAGGAAGCGGTCTCCGAGGTGAACCGGTCACCGGTGAGCTGCATGCCGTCACCCGAGTCCCCCGCGAACCGGATGATCACCCGGTCCAGGCGCCGCACGTCCTTCGCGTCGCCCGGTTTGCGCTGCTCTCCCACGACGGTTCCGTCGGTCTGCTCCGCTGGGCTGCTGACCTGGCTGGTCACTGAACTGGACCTCCTTCGAGGCGGCTGTCCGGGGCCTGGTCGTCATGGTCGTCCCACGGACCATCCCAGGATCAACCCTACGTCGGTCAGGGTCGCCCTCCCGAGGCCATCCGCGGATCGGACGACATTTTCGAGAGGGCCTGTCGCGCTGGCTTCACATCATGTCCCGCATCACGGAAGCGCCGCTCACGGCGCTTCCGCGCGTCTTCAGGTTTGCTCCCGCGGCCGCCCCGTACGGGCCCTGTTCCCGGGCCTGCCCGAGGGGCCCGCTCAGGAGTTCAGATAGGTGAGCACGGCCAGTACCCGTCGGTGGTCACCGTCGCTCGGGGCCAGGCCGAGCTTCAGGAAGATGTTGCTGACGTGCTTCTCCACGGCGCCGTCGCTGACCACCAGCTGCCGGGCGATCGCCGAGTTCGTCCGTCCCTCCGCCATCAGCCCGAGCACCTCGCGCTCCCGGGGGGTCAGTCCGGCCAGCACGTCCTGCTTGCGGCTGCGGCCGAGCAGCTGCGCGACCACCTCCGGGTCCAGCGCCGTGCCGCCCTCGGCCACCCGCACCACCGCGTCGACGAACTCCCGTACGTCCGCGACCCGGTCCTTGAGCAGATAGCCCACGCCCCGGCTGGAACCGGCCAGCAGCTCGGTGGCGTAACGCTCCTCCACGTACTGCGACAGCACGAGCACCCCGAGCCCCGGGTGCAGCCGGCGCAGCGTCACGGCCGCGCGGACGCCCTCGTCGGTGTGCGTCGGCGGCATCCGTACGTCCGCCACGACCACGTCGGGCAGCTCACCGCGGCCGTCCAGGTCGGCGATGGTCTTCACCAACGCGTCCGCGTCGCCGACGCCGGCCACGACGTCGTGCCCGCGGTCGGTCAGCAGCCGGGTCAGGCCCTCTCTGAGCAGCACCGAGTCCTCGGCGATGACCACTCGCACCCTGTCCTCCACGATCTTCCGGTCCCCCACAGCGCGATCCGTCACGGCGGCGTCCGCCCCCGGCCGCCCGCCGCCTTACGGACCACCAGCATTCCAGGCTTCGGCCGGAAGCGCCGCCGTACCAGGGGAAAGATCAGGGAGCGGACGCGTTGACCCCCGACCGCGCCAGGGGAAAGATCCGGGGCTGGGCGGGTTGTCCCCGGCCGCGACGGGGGAAGGACCCGCCGTTCCGGGGGAACGTCCAGGCGGCGACACGTCGATTTCCGGCCGGACCCGCCGATCCCTCGGTTGGACGGGCCGATCGCCGGCCGGGCTCGGTGATCCTCGGCTGGACCTGTCGACCCTCCGCCGGGCCTTTCGGCCTGCGGCCGTCGGGTCGGTTCCCTGCCGGACTCTTCGGTCCTCGGCCGTCGGGTCGACTCCCCGCCGGGCCCTTTGGTCTGCGGTTGTCGGGCCGATTCCCTGCCGGGCTCTGTGGTCTGCGGCCGTCGGGTCGATCCGCGGCCGGATCCGTCGGTTCTCGGCCGGTCGGGTCGATCGGCGGCCGGGCTCGGTGATCCTCGGCCGGATCCGTCGGTCCTCGGCCGGTCGGGTCGATCGGCGGCCGGGCTCGGTGATCCTCGGCTGGACCTGTCGACCCTCCGCCGGGCCCTTCGGTCCTCGGCCGGGCCCGCCGTTTCCCCCGCCGGACGGGTCCGTTCACTGCCGGACCCGGGAATGATCCGGGGCCAGGCGGGGCGGCCTCGGTCCGGCCGGGGGCGGGCCCGACTCGGCAGGGGTGGTTCCGGAGGTGGGGGCAGGGGGGTACGGAGGCGGGCACGTCGGTCGCGGGCCGGACCGGGGCCGGCGGTGCGCCCCCGCCGCGACAGGGCGGGAGCCGGGGCCGTACGTACGGCCTGGTGCTCAGGTGCGCCAGGGGAGTTCCGCGATGACCCGGGTGGGGCCGCCGGACGGGGAGTCGATCACGAGGACGCCGTCCACCGCGTCCAGCCGGGCCGCGAGTCCGGCCAGCCCCGAGCCACGGGCGAGGTCCGCGCCGCCCACGCCGTCGTCGCTCACCTGGAGCATCAGCCGGTCGTCCGCCCGCCACACGTCGACCGAGGCGGTGCGGGCCCCGCTGTGCTCGCCGACATTGCGCAGCAGCTCGGAGACGGTGAAGTAGGCGATGCCCTCGATGGCCGCCGCCGGCCGGGCCGGCAGGTCGACCTCCACCCGCACCGGCACCGCGCAGCGGGAGGCGACCGACGACAGCGCCGCGTCCAGGCCGCGGTCGGTGAGCACGGCCGGGTGGATGCCCCGCGCGAGGTCGCGCAGCTCCTGGAGGGCCGTCTTCACCTCGCCGTGCGCCTCCTCCACCATCCGCGCCGCCGCCCGCGGATCCTCCCGCAGCTTCTCCTTGGCCAGTCCCAGGTCCATGGCCAGACCGGCCAGCCGGGCCTGGGCGCCGTCGTGCAGGGCCCGCTCGATGCGGCGCAGATCGGCGGCGGCGGTGTCGATCACGGCACCCCGGTCCGACTCCAGCTCCACCACCCGCGCCGACAGCGGCGACGGCCCGAGCAGCCCCCGCACCAGCAGCCCGTCCACCGTCGTCAACGCTCGCACCAGCCACGGGTTGACCAGCGTGAACACCAGCCCGACCAGCGCGGCCAGCGCGATCTCGAACGGGTTGTCCACGTAGACGCTGTGGTGGCTGTCGCCGTACAGCTGGATACCGCTCTGGCCGGCGTAGACCGGGAGCACCCAGAACCACAGCGGGTACGTCAGCAGCGACCAGCCGAGGGACCAGAAGGTCACCACCACCGAGAACGAGAACACCGCCCACGGGAACTGCACCAGCGTGTACAGCGCCTGCCGCCAGGACGAGCCGCTCTTCAGGACCGCGCCCATCCAGGCCACCGGGCCCGGCTTGCCCGGACGCAGCGGCTCCGGGTCGGCCACCCGCACGTCCAGCAGACCGCGCGCCCGCGCCCGCTCCAGCACCCCGAAGCCCCGGCACCCGGCCAGCGCCGCCGCCAGCACCGGGATGCCGAGGAAGGTCACCAGCAGGCCCGCGCCGAGGGAGACCATCGTCACCGTCCAGCAGAACAGCACGACGGCGATCGGCAGGCTCAGCAGCACGTACCCGAACTCCCGCCAGCTGCGCGCCTCGAACGGCGCCCGCAGCCCGGCCGGCAGCCGGTGCGGCCGTTCGCTCCGGTAGGCGTACCCCTGTCCGTACTCCGTGGCCATCGGTGTCGTCCCGTTCTGCTCGTCCATGCGGTGGTCCCGCCGTACTTCCAGGGTGGTCCGTCGCGTGCTCCGGGGACATGGAGGCCGTCGGCGTCTCGTACGGGGGGTTTTCCCCACCCCGTACCGGCCGCTCGGTCTCCCCGCGCGGCTCGGTCGGGTCCCCGCGCGCGGCCGAGCCCGGTCCCGCGTACGGCCCGTCCGGGGGCCGTGCGAGACCACCCAACCGCCGCACCCGGCCCCTGCGCGGCGGTTACTCCTGCCGGTCCCGCCAGGGCAGTTCCGCCGTCACCACCGTGGGGCCGCCGGCCGGGGAGTCGACCACGAACAGGCCGTCCACCGCGCCCAGCCGCTCCGCGAGGCCTCGCATGCCGCTGCCCGCGTCGAGCCGGGCGCCGCCCCGGCCGTCGTCCCGGACCTGGAGGATCAGCCGGTCGTCCGCCCGCCAGGCGTCGACCGAGGCGGTGCGGGCCCCGCTGTGCTTGCTGACGTTCTGCAGCAGCTCGGAGACGGTGAAGTAGGCGATGCCCTCGATGGCCGCCGCCGGCCGGGCCGGCAGGTCCACGCTCACCTTCACCGGCACCGTGCAGCGGGAGGCGACGGACGACAGCGCCGCGTCCAGGCCGCGGTCGGTGAGCACGGCCGGGTGGATGCCCCGGGCCAGATCGCGCAGCTCCTGGAGGGCCAGCTTCACCTCGCCGTGCGCCTCCTCCACCATCGCCGCCGCCGTGTCGGGGTCCTCCGTCAGCTTCTCCTTGGCCAGACCCAGCCCCATCGCCAGGTTGACCAGCCGGGCCTGGGCCCCGTCGTGCAGATCCCGCTCGATCCGGCGCAGATCCGCCGCCGCCGTGTCCACCACGACCCCGCGGTCGGACTCCAGTTCGGCGATCCGGCGCTCCAGCTCGTCCGAGGGCGACAGCAGCCCGCGCACCATCGCCCGGTCCAGGTTCGCCATCAGCCGCGCCAGATACGGCAGCACCGGCCACAGCACGAACAGCGAGGTCAGCACGGTGACGAAGGTGAGGATGCCCCACGGCAGCCGGATCACGTCGTACAGCAGGGTGCGCCAGCCCACCGGATCCTTCAGCGCCATCCACACCCGCTGCACCGGCCCCCCGCTCCGGGCGAACGGCAGCGGCGACGGCTCCTCCACCCGCACCCCGAGCAGCGCCCGGGCCCGGGCCCGCTCCACCTTGCCCAGCTGCCGGGAGACGAGCAGGGAGAACGCGAGCAGCGGAAGCCCGATCACGGTGAGGGTGAGGGCGCCGCCGACGGCCAGCACGGTGACCGCGTACGTGAAGCCGAACACCGCCACCGGCAGGTTCAGCAGCAGGTGCGCGATCTCCTTCCAGGTGTGCGCGTCGTAGGCCGGCCGGGGCGGGGGCAGCCGGTGCGAGCCGTCGGGGCCGTCGTCTGCGTCGGTGCCGGCGCTCGGGGCGGCGGCGGGGCTGGGAGCGGTCATGCTGGTCAGCCTGCCGTGTCCGGCACCGTTCCCGCCATGCGGTACACCGCCCTGCCCCGCCGGGGGAAAACCCCACCCCCGGCCCGTCCGGGCCGTCCCGCGGCGTGACGGGCCGCTTACCCGCTCTTTATCAGGGCCTAGACTCGCGTGCGTACAGATCCTCGAATCACGAGGCATCACCCGGTGCACTGAGATCACCACGGTCACGAGGTCAGGGAGCGAGGGACGCCACGGTGCGGGAGACGTTGGGAGACTCGGCGGTCGCCGCGGGGCACGTCGTCGCGGCCGGCTACTTCCGGTCCTACTCGGTGGTAGGGCTGCTCGCCGTCGTCGGCGTGCTGTTCGTCGCGGTCGCCTTCGGCGCCGGCCGCCTGCTCCGCCCGGTCGTGCCGACCCCGGAGAAGCTGCTCACCTACGAGTGCGGTGTCGACCCCGTCGGCGAGGGCTGGGCCCACACCCAGGTCCGCTACTACGTCTACGCCTTCCTCTACGTGATCTTCGCGGTCGACTCGATCTTCCTGTTCCCCTGGGCGACGGTCTTCGCCGCCCCCGGCTACGGCGCGGCGACCCTGGTGGAGATGTTCGTCTTCCTCGGCTTCCTCGCCGTGGGCCTGCTCTACGCATACAAGAAGGGCGTCCTGGCATGGACGTGAACCCGGACCCCGTTTCCCTGCCCGAGCCCAAGCGGCTGGGGGCGCTGGCGCGGCTCGCCCCCGAACCGATGAAGGTGGTCCTGAACTGGGGCCGCCGCTACTCGCTGTGGGTGTTCAACTTCGGCCTCGCCTGCTGCGCGATCGAGTTCATCGCCGCGTCGATGGCCCGCCACGACTTCATCCGCCTCGGCGTCATCCCCTTCGCGCCGGGCCCCCGCCAGGCCGACCTGATGGTCGTGTCCGGCACGGTCACGGACAAGATGGCCCCGGCCGTCAAGCGGCTGTACGAGCAGATGCCCGAGCCGAAGTACGTCATCTCCTTCGGCGCCTGCTCCAACTGCGGCGGCCCCTACTGGGACTCCTACTCCGTCACCAAGGGCGTCGACCAGATCATCCCGGTGGACGTCTACGTCCCCGGCTGCCCGCCGCGCCCCGAGGCGCTGCTCCAGGGCATCCTCAAGCTCCAGGAGAAGATCGCCCGCGAGTCGCTGGGGGAGCGGTACGGCGACCGGACCGCCCGGCCGTCCGCCGCGGCCCTGCGGAGCGGGCTGGTACGGCCCCCGGCGCCGGCCGCCGAGGAGGGCCCGCGATGAGCACGTCCGCCGGCTGGCTGCCCGCCCCCGCCGAGGAACTGTTCGGCACGGACGCCACGGCGGAGGAGTCGTACGACCTCCTGACCGTGGACGTGCCGCCGTCCGCCTGGCTCACCGCCCTGGAGACGGCCCGTACGACCCTGTCCTGCACCTACTTCGACTGGCTGAGCGCGGTCGACGAACCGGGCACGGGCTTCCGGGTCGCCGCGCACGTCGTCGCCCTGCACCCGGTGCGCCGCCTCCTCGTCCGTACGACGGTCCCGCACGAGGCACCCGTCCTGCCCTCCGCCGTCGGCGTCTACGCGGGCGCCGGCTGGCACGAGCGCGAGACCCACGAGATGTTCGGCGTCGTCTTCGAGGGCCACCCGGGGCTGGAGCACCTCCTCCTCCCGGAGACCTTCGAGGGCCACCCCCTCCGCAAGGACTTCGTGCTCGCCGCGCGCGTCGCCAAGGCGTGGCCGGGCGCGAAGGAGCCGGGCGAGTCCGAGCACGGCGGCCCCAAGCGCCGCCAGATGCTGCCCCCCGGCGTCCCCGACCCCAACGAATGGGGCCCCCTGAAGGGCCAGCTCCCGCCGGCCCCGGCCCGCCCGGCCCGAACGGCCAGAACGGCGACGGCCCGCCCGGCGGCCGACCGCCCGGTCCGCCGCACCCGCTCGGCATCGGAGGGTTCGGCGAGCCAGGCGGCCCAGGCGGAGGCCGCGACCCCGGACGCGGGTGCGGGTGCTCCCGCGCGGCCGCGCCGGACGCGCAGTGCGAGCGAAGGCTCGGCGAGCCAGGCGGCCCGGCCTGGTGCCGCTGTTCCGGGTGCGGGCGGTCCCGCGCGGCCGCGTCGGACGCGGAGCGCGAGCGAGGGCTCGGCGAGCCAGGCGGCGGCCCGGGCCGAGGACGCGGCGACGCACCAGCAGGCCGCGGCCGAGGGCGATGCCACGGGTGCGGCGGCGCAGGGACCGGCGGAAGGCCCGGCCGCCGAGGCCTCGGTGGCCTACGAGCCCGGTGCCGTGCCCACCCCGCCGCGCCGCGCCCGCAGCGCCTCGGAGGGCTCGGCCTCCCAGCGCGCCGGGGCCCCGCGCAGCGCGGACGCCCCCTGGCACCACGCCCGCCCGGCCTTCGACGAGGCGGAACCCACCCCGGAACAGGAGCCGGCCCGCGCCGACGAGCCGCAGCCCGAGCGCGCCCCGGAACCGGCGACGAGGCGCGAGCCGAGACCGGAGCCGGAACCGGGGCCGCGGCAGGCACCGGCCCGGGAGACGGAAGCGAAGCCCGCACCCCGCCCGGACCCGGCCCCCCAGCCGACACCCCGCGAGACCCAGGCACCCGAGTCCGGTCCGGCGTCCGAGCCCGGTCCGGCGTCCGAGTCCGGTCAGGTATCCGAGCCGGGGCAGCCATCCGAGTCCGGTCCGGCGTCCGAGTCCGGTCCGGCGTCCGAGCCGGGACAGCCACCCGAGTCCGGCCAGGCGCCCGAGTCCGGCCAGGCGCCCGAGCCGGGGCAGCCATCCGAGTCCGGTCCGGCGTCCGAGTCCGGTCCGGCGTCCGAGCCCGGTCCGGCGTCCGAGTCCGGTCCGGCATCTGAGCCGGGGCAGCCATCCGAGTCCGGTCCGGCGTCCGAGTCCGGTCCGGCGTCCGAGCCGGGACAGCCACCCGAGTCCGGCCAGGCGCCCGAGTCGGGTCAGCCATCCGAGCCCGGTCCGGCGCCCGAGCCCGGTCCGGCGCCCGAGTCCGGTCCGGCGTCCGAGCCCGGACGGGTACCCCGACCCGACCCGGCCCCCGAGTCCCGGCCCGCCACCCCCCGGCCCCCGATCACCCCCGACGACCCCGACCCCGCAGGAGGCCCGCAGTGAACGACGTACTGGACGTCGCGCTGCGGCTCCTCGTCGTGTTCGTCGTCTTCCTCACCCTCCCGCTGATCGTCGGCCAGACCGAGCACAAGGTGATGGCGCACATGCAGGGCCGCCTGGGCCCGATGTACGCCGGCGGCTTCCACGGCTGGGCCCAGCTGGTCGCCGACGGGGTGAAGTTCGCGCAGAAGGAGGACGTGGTCCCGGCCGGCGCCGACCGCCGCGTCTTCCAGCTCGCCCCCGCCGTGGCCCTGCTGCCGTACCTCCTCGTGCTGCTCGCCATCCCGATCGGCCCGGGCGAGGGAGCCGTCGGCCAGGTCCTGGACGCCGGCGTGTTCTTCGTCCTCGCGGTGATGGGCGTCGGCGTGCTCGGCTCGCTGATGGCCGGCTGGGCCAGCGCCAACAAGTTCTCCCTGCTCGGCGGCCTGCGCACGGCCGCCCAGCTGCTCGCCTACGAACTGCCGATGCTGCTGGCCGCGGCCTCGGTCGCGATGGCGGCCGGCACCGTCTCCCTGCCCGGCATCCTGCACGCCTTCCACTGGTGGTGGCTGCCCTGGCAGATCGTCGGCGCGATCGTCTTCTTCGTCGCCGGACTCGCCGAACTGCAACGCCCGCCGTTCGACATGCCGGTCGCCGACTCCGAGATCATCTTCGGCGCCTACACCGAGTACACCGGCCTGCGCTTCGCCCTGTTCCTGCTCGCCGAGTACGCCGGCATCGTCGTCCTGTGCGGCCTGACCACCGTCCTCTTCCTCGGCGGCTGGCACGGCCCGTGGGGCGCCGACGGCCTCGGCTGGGTGTGGACCCTGCTGAAGACCGCGATCCTCGCCTTCCTGGTGATCTGGCTCCGCGTGACCTATCCGCGGCTGCGCGAGGACCAGCTCCAGAAACTGTCCTGGACCCTCCTCGTCCCCCTCTCCCTCGCCCAGATCGCCCTCACCGGCGTCGTCAAGGTGGTGATCCGGTAACCATGGCCCCCCTTCCCGGCAGTGGCCTCGCCAAGGGCCTGGCCGTCACCCTGCGCACGATGACGAGGAAGACCGTCACCGAGCAGTACCCGGACGCCCTGCCCGAGCTGCCGCCCCGCACCCGCGGGGTGATCGGGCTGTTCGAGGAGAACTGCACGGTCTGCATGCTGTGCGCCCGCGAGTGCCCGGACTGGTGCATCTACATCGACTCCCACAAGGAGACCGTCCCGCCCGCCGCCCCCGGCGGCCGGGAACGCAGCCGCAACGTCCTCGACCGGTTCGCGATCGACTTCTCCCTGTGCATGTACTGCGGCATCTGCATCGAGGTCTGCCCGTTCGACGCGCTGTTCTGGTCCCCGGAGTTCGAGTACGCCGAGACCGACATCCGCGACCTCACCCACGAGCGGGACAAGCTCCGCGAGTGGATGTGGACCGTGCCGGCCCCGCCCGCCCTGGACCCCGGTGCCGAGGAACCCAAGGAGATCGCCGCGGCCCGCAAGACCGCCGAGAAGCTGGCCGCCGCGCAGGCGGAGCCGGGGGAGGGCACGTCATGACGCTCGCCCAGACCCCCCAGGGCTTCCTGTCCCCGACCGGCGTCGAGATCGCGTTCCTGCTCGTCGGCCTGGTCACCCTCGGCGCCGCGCTGATCACCGTCACCACCCGGCAGCTGGTGCACGCCGCCCTGTGGCTGGTGGTCGCGCTCGGCGGCCTCGCCGTGGAGTACCTGCTGCTCACGGCCGAGTTCATCGCCTGGGTGCAGGTCCTGATCTACGTCGGCTCCGTCGTCGTCCTCCTGCTGTTCGGACTGATGCTCACCAAGGCCCCCATCGGCCGCTCCCCGGACGCCGACTCCGGCAACCGCCGGGCCGCGCTGACCGTCGCGGCCGTCGCCGCCGTCGCCCTGGTGTGGGTGGTCGCGGACGCCTTCCGCACCACCTGGATCGACCTCGACGGCCCGGCCGCCGGCACCACCGAGGTCACCGGCGCGAGCCTGTTCCGGCACTGGGTGCTGCCGTTCGAGGCCCTGTCCGTGCTGCTCCTCGCGGCCCTGGTCGGTGCGATCGTGCTGTCCCGCAAGGCCAAGGCCGACGCCGTACCCGCGGCCCCCGGGAAGGCAGGCGTCCGCTGATGCACCTCGCCTACCCCGCCGTCCTGTCCGCCCTCCTGTTCTGCACCGGCCTCTACGGCGTCCTCGCCCGCCGCAACGCGATCCTGGTCCTGATGTCGGTCGAGCTGATGCTCAACGCCGTCAACCTCAACCTGGTCGCCTTCGACGTGTGGCTCAGCCGGACCGCGAAGGAGACCCTGCACTCCGGGCAGGCCCTGACCCTGTTCACCATCGCCATCGCCGCCGCCGAGATCGGCATCGGCCTCGCGATCGTGCTCGCGGTGTACCGCAACCGCGGCACCTCCGACATCGACAAGCTCCGCGACACCGCCGAGGGCCCCGACGCGGAAGGACCCGACGGCGACGACCCCGCGGCCGAGAAGGCTGAGGCCACCGCGTGACCACGACCACCCTCGCCGTCCTCGTCCCCCTCCTGCCGTTCCTGGGCGCCGTGGCCGGCCTGCTGCTCGGCCGCACCGCCCCCGGCTTCGTCCGCCCGCTCGCCGTGCTGCCGCCGCTGGCCTCGCTGGTCCTGGCCGCGCTGGTCGCCGTGCGCCAGGGCGGCGACGCGGCCGTCGACGCCCGCACCGAGCTGACGCCCACCGGGTCCGTGCCCATCGAGCTGGCCCTGCACATCGACGGCTTCGCCGCGCTCGTCGCCGTCCTGGTCGCCTGCGTCGCGGCCTGCGTGCAGATCTACTCCACCGGCTACCTGCGCGACGACCCGCGCTACCCGTCGTACGCCGCGCTCGTCTCCCTGTTCACCTCCGCGATGCTCCTGGTCGTCTACTCCGGCGACCTGATCGTGCTGCTGGTCGGCTGGGAAGTGATGGGCATCTGCTCCTACTTCCTGGTGGGCCACTACTGGGAGACCTCCGAGGCCCGCGCCGCCTCCCTGAAGGCCTTCCTGGTCACCAAGCTCGGCGACGTCCCCTTCCTCATCGGCCTGTTCGCCCTGGCCGGTGACGCCGGGTCGTTCCGGATCACCCGTGTCCTCGGCGCCGTCACCAGCGGCGGCATCGACCACCCGACGCTGATCGCGCTGCTGCTGCTCGCGGGCGTCGCGGGCAAGTCGGCGCAGTTCCCGCTGCACACCTGGCTCCCGGACGCGATGGCGGGCCCGACGCCCGTCTCGGCGCTGATCCACGCCGCCACGATGGTCGCCGCCGGCGTCTACTTCACCGCCCGTCTCCTTCCGCTGTTCGAGGCCTCCCGGGCCGCGATGGTGGTCCTCGCCGTCATGGCCGCCGTCACGATGGCCGGTTCCGCCCTCGCCGCGCTCGCCCAGGACGACATCAAGCGCGTCCTCGCCTACTCGACCGTCGGCCAGCTCGGCTACATGACCGGTGCCCTCGCCGTCGGCGACCGCGGTGCCGCCGTCTTCCACCTCCTCACCCACGGCGCCTTCAAGGCGCTGCTGTTCCTCGCGGCCGGTGTGGTCATCCACGCCGCCGGCACCAACTCGCTGGCCGCCATGTCCCGCATGCGGGGCCTCGGCGACCGCGTCCCGGACGCCTACTGGACGATGACCGTGGCGCTGCTCGCGCTCGCCGCGATCCCCCCGTTCAGCGGCTTCTTCTCCAAGGAGTCCGTCCTCGGCGCCGCCGAGCACGTCGCCCAGGGCCACACCGGGCACGCCCCCGGCGCCGCCGGCTGGATCGTCCTCGTCGCCGGTCTCCTCGCCGCCCTGCTGACCGCCGCGTACGCCGCCCGGCTGTGGCTGCTCGCCTTCCGCGGCCGGGGCACCGAGGCCCCCGATCACGGACGCCGGCCGCCGACGACGACCGTGGTGCTGTGGGTCCTGGCGGTCCCCTCGCTCGCCCTCGGCGGGCTCGCCTACCGCGTCCTGCCCGACTGGTTCGACGGCCGCGACCTGACCCCGACCCCGCTCACCTCCGTCCTCGGCACGGGTCTCGCCCTGGTCGGCGGGCTGCTCACCTACGGCGCCTGGCAGCGCACCACCGCGCTCGCCGCCCGCTCCCCGCTGGGCGCGGTCGCCGCCCACCCGGAGGGCGACGCCGGCCTGGTCGAGGCCGAGGCCATCGCCACCCACGAGCCGGCCTACGGCGACATCGCCCACGCCCCCGACCCGGCGGACCCCGGACGGCTGCTGCTCGGCCCGCTGCACCGGCCCGCCGCGGCCGGCTTCCACCTGGACGCCGTGTACACGGCGCTGTTCGTCCGCCCGGTCCAGGCGGGGGCGAGCCTCGTCCGGTTCCTGGACCGCGAGGTCGTCGACACCTACGTGCGCGGTGCCGCCGCCCTGCCCCGGCTGCTCGGGGCCGCCGTACGGCGTGCGCAGACCGGCAATGTGCAGACCTATGTGAGCGCGCTGCTCGCCGGCACCGTCGTCCTGGCGGTCGCCGTCCTCCTCGTCGCCACGGGAGCGTGAGCAGGCGTGATCGATATCAACGAGTCCGTGATGCAGTTCCTTCTGGCATTCGTCGTCGCCGGCCCGCTCCTCGGCGCCGTCGCCGCCCTCCTCCCGGCCCCGCCCGGACTGAAGGGGAAGTCACCCGGGCAGGCCGTGCTGCGGCACGGCGTGACCGTCACCGGCGTCGTCCTGATCGCCGCGATCGTCCTCGCGCTCGGCTTCGACCACGACCACCCGTCGAGGATGCAGGCCACGACCGACATCAGCTGGATCCCCGCGCTCGACGTGCGGATCCACCTCGGCACCGACGGCATCTCCCTCCCCCTCCTGGTCCTGACCGCGCTGCTGACCTTCCTGTGCGCGCTCTACTCCTACTTCAAGCCGCCCGCGGGCCCGGCCCCGAAGGCGTTCGTCGCGCTCCTGCTCCTGCTGGAGTCCGGCACCCTCGCCACCTTCGCCGTCCTCGACCTGCTGCTGTTCTTCCTCGCGTTCGAGATGGTGCTCATCCCGATGTACTTCCTCATCGCCCGCTGGGGCGGCGCGGGCCGGACCCGGGCCGCGTGGAAGTTCATCCTGTTCACGCTGCTCGGCTCCGTCGTCATGCTGCTCGGCCTGCTCCTGATCGGGATCAAGGCGGGCACGTTCGACATGGTGGCACTCGCCACTGACAACGGCCGGTCACTGACCACATCCGTGCAGGTCATCGCCGTCCTGGCGATCGGGATCGGGCTCGCGGTGAAGACGCCGATGTGGCCGCTGCACAGCTGGCTGCCCGATGCCCACACCGCCGCGCCGACCGTCGGTTCGGTGCTGCTCGCCGGTGTCCTGCTGAAGATGGGCACGTACGGGTTCGTCCGGATCGTGCTGCCGGTGGCGCCGGACGGTTTCCGCACCTTCGCGCCGTACCTCGCCGCGCTCGCCGTCGTCGGGATCGTCTACGGATCCCTGGCCTGCCTCGCCCTCGCCCGGCAGGGCGCCCGGGGCGACCTCAAGCGGCTGATCGCCTACTCCTCCGTCGGCCACATGGGCTTCGTCCTGCTGGGCATCGCCAGCACGACCCCGACCGGCGTGAACGGCGCCCTGTTCGCCAACATCGCCCACGGCCTCATCACCGGCCTGCTGTTCTTCCTGGTCGGAGCCCTCAAGGACCGCACCGGCAGCACCGACCTGGACACCCTGGCCGAGGAGACCGGCGCCGCCCTCTACGACCGGGCCCCGCGCCTGGGCGGCCTCCTCGCCTTCGGCGCGGTCGCCTCCCTGGGCCTGCCCGGACTCGCCGGGTTCTGGGGCGAGATGCTGGCCCTGTTCGGCTCCTTCCGGCCCGCCGCCGGCCTCAGCCGGCCGGCCTTCCTCACCTTCATGGCGATCGGCGCGTTCGGCACGCTGCTGACGGCCGCCTACATGCTGATCGTGGTCCGCCGCGTCTGCATGGGCGGCACCGAGCGGGAGACGGCGAGGCTCGCCGACGTCCACGGGTACGAGTTCGCCGCCTGGACCCCGCTGGTCGCCCTCACCGTCCTCGCCGGACTGTGGCCGGGGGCCCTGCTGGGTCTGACCGACCCGGCCGTGCAGCAGCTCCTCGCAGGAGGCACCCGATGAGCGCCCAGCCGCTTGCCGAGTCGCTGGTCCAGTCCGTCGACTGGCTCGCGATCGCCCCGCCCACCCTCACGGCCCTCGTCGCGCTCGCCGTCCTCGTCGCCGACCTGTTCGTCCCCGAGCCCCGCAAGGCCGTGCTCGGCTGGGTCTCGGTCGCCGGACTCGCGGCGGCCACCGCGCTGCTGCTGCCCCTCCTGGACGGCGACCGCAGCACCTTCTGCACCGGCGGCCCCGCGCACGCGTGCAGCTACACCGCCGACCACTTCACCCTCGTCATCCAGTTCCTCGTGCTCGGCGGCGCCCTGCTCGCCGCCCTGCTGTCCGTCACCCACCTGGACGACGAACGGCGGCGCGTCCCGGCGGGCGAGTTCTGGTTCCTGCTGCTGTCCTCCGCGGCCGGCGCCGCCCTGCTGCCCGCCTCCCGCGACCTGGCCACGCTGATCGTCGCCCTGGAGGTCGCCTCCCTGCCCGCGTTCGCCCTCGTCGGCATCCGGCACGGCGACGAGCGGTCCTCCGAGGCCGCTCTGAAGTTCTTCCTGTCCTCGGTCACCGCGACCGCGGTCAGCCTGATGGGCATCAGCTTCGTCTACGCCTCCACCGGCACCCTCTACCTCACCCAGGTCGCCGAGCGCCTGCCGCACATCGACGGACAGCTGCACACCCTCACCCAGGCCGGCGTCGTCCTCACCCTCGTCGGCTTCGCCTTCAAGACGGCCGCCGTGCCCTTCCACTTCTGGGTGCCCGACACCTACGTGGGCGCGCCCCTGCCCGTCGCCGCCTATCTGTCGGTCGTCGGCAAGGCGGTCGGCTTCTCCGGCCTGATCCTCGTCACCGTCGTCGCGTTCCCGTCGTACGCCGACGTGTGGGGGCCCGCGCTCGCCGCCCTGGCCGCCCTCACCATGACCGTCGGCAACGTCGCCGCCCTGCGCCAGGGGGCCACGCGCGCGTACGGCGCCGTACGGCTGCTCGCCTGGTCCTCCGTCGGCCAGGCCGGCTATCTGCTGGTGCCGGTCGCCGCCGCCGGATACACCAAGGACGCCGAGCGGGCGATCGGCTCCACCGTCGCGTACGCCCTGATGTACGCCGCCGTGAACCTCGGTGCCTTCGCGGTGGCCGCCGTGGTGGGCCGCGGCCGGGCGCTGAACCGGATCGCCGACTACCGGGGCCTGTACGCCGCCAACCCCTTCAGCGCGCTGCTGCTGGCCTTCTTCCTGCTGTGCCTGGCCGGGCTGCCGCCGGGCGTCATCGGGCTGTTCGCCAAGGTCACCGTGTTCTCGGCGGCCGTCGACGCGGGCCTCGGCTGGCTCGCCGTCGTCATGGCCGTCAACGTCGTGATCGCCCTCTTCTACTACCTCCAGTGGACGGCCCTGCTGTTCCGCGCCCCCGAGGGCGAGCCCGCCCGGCACCGGGTCCCGGCGCCCGTCACGGCCGCCCTCGCCCTCACCGGGGTCCTCGGCGTCGCCCTGTCCGGAGCGCCCCAGCTGGTCCTGCGGTTCGCGGCCACCGGACTGTTCTGAGGAGTCGTCACGCGTGCGCGGGGCACCCGTGCCGCCCGCGCGCGTACGGCCGAACGAGCACGTCACCCGCCCGGCCGGGGCGGGCGGCCGGGGGCGCGCGGGAACTCGTGGGCCCCGCCCGCCGTTGTCAGAGGCGGGAGGGTCCACTGGATCAGAGTGTTCCCAGCAGCACGACTTGGAGGGCGCACCGTGCACCGCCGGCACAACGGGCTCAGGACGGCCGTACTCCTCGGGGGGCTGTCCGCACTCATCATCGTCATCGGCAGCTTCTTCGGCCGCCCGGGACTGGTCGTCGCGGTCCTCGTCGCGCTGGGCACGAACGCGTACGCGTACTGGAACAGCGACAAGCTCGCCCTGCGCGCGATGCGTGCCCGCCCGGTCAGCGAGTTCGAGGCCCCGGCGCTGTACCGAATGGTGCGCGAGCTGTCCACCGAGGCCCGCCAGCCCATGCCCCGGCTGTACATCTCGCCGACGGAGGCCCCGAACGCCTTCGCCACCGGCCGCAACCCGCGCAACGCGGCCGTGTGCTGCACCGAGGGCATCCTGCGCCTGCTGGACGAGCGCGAGCTGCGCGGCGTCATCGGCCACGAACTGAGCCATGTCTACAACCGGGACATCCTCATCTCCTCGGTCGCCGGCGCGCTCGCCTCCGTGATCATGTTCCTGGTGAACTTCGCCTGGCTGATCCCGGTCGGCCGCTCGGACGACGACGAGGGCCCCGGCCTGTTCGGCATGCTGCTGATCATGATCCTCGGCCCGCTCGCCGCCTCCTTGATCCAGCTGGCCATCAGCCGCTCCCGGGAGTACGAGGCGGACGCCTCCGGTGCCCAGCTCACCGGCGACCCGCTCGCCCTCGCCAGCGCGCTGCGCAAGCTGGAGACGGGCACCAAGCAGCTTCCGCTGCCGCCCGAGCCCCGGATCGAGACGGCGAGCCACATGATGATCGCCAACCCCTTCCGCCCGGGCCAGGGAATGTCCAAGATGTTCTCCACGCACCCGCCGATGGCGGAGCGCATCGCCCGGCTCGAAAAGATGGCCGGCGGCCACGGGTGAGGAACGTCCCGGCCGGCCGGGCGCGCTGGAATTCCTCGACGCGGCGGCCTTTCATTTCCGGTCGGGCAGCCGCGCGAAAACCGGTGTACACAGCTCCCCGGCCGCCGGACCGCCACGTTCGTGCGGGGTGATCAGAACGAAGAAGGCGACCGCGCGCGGAGGCGGCCTCGCGGCTGCGGCCACCTGCTGTCCGGCCGAAGTCCTGTGTTACCGGCAGTCCTGGAAGGCCGAGTTCAGGCGCGGTGACGTGGTGTACGTACCTCTTCTCATCCAGGTGCCCAAGCCTGCCGGCCAGGAAAACACCGGGTGCGGACACCGCGAGAACACTGGCGCGCCGTGCGCTCGTCCTCATGGACGCCCCCTTCGGGGGGTCGGAGTCAGCGTCCGCCGAATGCCCGGTCCGTGGGCACGACCTCCTGTCCCAGCGGCATGAGCGAGAGGGGGATGAGCTTCAGGTTCGCCCACCCGAAGGGAATGCCGACGACCGACAGGAAAAGAGGAATGCTCGTGACCAGGTGGGCCAGCGCGAGCCACCAGCCCGCGAAGACCACCCAGATGACATTGCCGACGCACGACGGCGCCCCGGCACCCGGCCTCTCCACAGTGGTTCGGCCGAACGGCCAGAGAACGAACCCGGCGATGCGCAGCGACGCGATGCCGAACGGAATGGTGACGATCAGGACGAAGCAGATCAGGGCGGCGACCAGATAACCGATCGCCATCCAGAGCCCGCAGAGAAGAAGCCACAGGATATTGAGCAGCAGGTTGAAAACCTTCATGTCCGGTATACCTCTCCAGGCGGGCCGGCCGGCATACCTGCCGCCGTCGCGCCTCACCTTTCGCGCCGGCCCGCCCGCCACCGCCGCACGCCGTAGGCCGTCCCGCCCGCCGCGAGCACACCCGCGCCGGCGGCCACCGAGGCCGGGGGCAGCGCGAAGGCCAGCGTGGCGCAGCCCAGCAGGCCCACCGCCGGCACCACGCGGGCGCGCGGGGCCGCGCTCAGCGTCCAGGCCGAGGCGTTGGCGACGGCGTAATAGGCGAGCACACCGAAGGACGAGAAGCCGATCGCGCCGCGCACGTCCACCGTGGCCGCCAGCACGGCGACCACCGCGCCCACCGCCGCCTCCGCCCGGTGCGGCACCCGGAACCGGGGGTGCACGGCCGCCAGCGTGCCCGGCAGATGCCCGTCGCGGGCCATGGCGAGCGTCGTACGGGACACCCCGAGGATCAGCGCCAGCAGCGAACCCAGCGCCGCCACCGCCGCCCCGGCCCGCACCACCGGCACCAGCCCCGGCGCCCCGGCCGCCCGCACCGCGTCGGCCAGCGGCGCCGCCGCGTGCCCGAGCCGGTCCGCGCCGAGCACTCCGAGCACCGCCACGGCCACACCGGCGTACACCACCAGGGTGATCCCCAGGGCCAGCGGGATCGCCCGGGGGATCGTGCGCGCCGGATCGCGCACCTCCTCCCCGAGGGTGGCGATCCGCGCGTACCCGGCGAACGCGAAGAACAGCAGCCCGGCCGCCCGGAGCACCCCGCCCGGGTCCGTCGGCGGTGCCGCCGTCAGCCGTCCGGCGTCCGCCTCCCCGGAGGCCAGGCACACCACGACCACGGCCGCGAGAACGGCCAGGACGACGGCCACGATGCCCCGCGTCAGCCACGCCGCCTTCTGGATCCCGCCGTAGTTCACGGCGGTCAGCGCCACCACGGCGGCGACCGCCACCGCGTGCGCCTGCCCCGGCCACACGTACGCGCCCACGGTGAGCGCCATGGCCGCGCAGGACGCCGTCTTGCCGACCACGAAGGCCCAGCCGGCGAGATACCCCCAGAAGGCGCCCAGCCGCTCCCTGCCGTACACGTACGTGCCGCCGGAGGCCGGATGACGGGCGGCCAGCCGGGCGGAGGACCACGCGTTGCAGTAGGCCACCACGGCGGCGACGGCGAGCCCGGCGAGCAGCCCGGACCCGGCCACGCGCGCGGCGGGCCCCGGCGCGGAGAAGACCCCGGCGCCGATCATCGAGCCCAGGCCCACGACCACGGCGTCCCGCACGCCCAGGCCGCGGCGCAGACCGGCATCCGTACGTGTCATGCGCCGCACCCTACTGAGCGCGGGCAACCGGGGGACGGGCCGCCGGCGTCTTCCTTCCCGACACGGCACGGACACGCGCGCGTGCCGCACACCGGGCCCAGGCGAAAGGCCGGGGCGCGGACGGCGCGGACGCAGCGCGGAAGGGCGGGTTCACGGCATGGGCATCATCGGTTGGATCATCCTGGGACTGCTGGCCGGAGCCATCGCCAAGGTCCTGCTGCCGGGCCGCGATCCCGGGGGCTTCATCGGCACGACCGTCATCGGCATCGCGGGCGCGTTCCTCGGCGGCTGGATCTCGGCGCGCTGGCTGGACCACCCGATCAGCAAACACTTCTACGACGGCGCGACCTGGGCGGCGGCCATCGGCGGCTCCCTGGTGCTGCTGATCGCCTACCGCCTCCTGTTCGGCAACTCCCGCGACTGACCCCGGCCGGAGGGCACAGCACGGAAGGGCGGGCACCCCACGGCGTCCGCCCTTCTCCCTCCGTGCGCCTAGCGGTAGTTCACGAACTGGAGCGGGAAGTCGAAGTCCTTGCCCTTCAGCAGGGCGATCACGGTCTGGAGGTCGTCACGGCTCTTGGAGCTGACGCGCAGCTCGTCACCCTGGACCTGCGCCTTCACGCCCTTCGGGCCCTCGTCGCGGATGATCTTCGCCACCTTCTTGGCGTTGTCCTGGGAGATGCCCTCCTGGATCGTCGCGAAGATCTTGTACTCCTTGCCGGAGAGCTGGGGCTCGCCCGCCTCCAGCGCCTTCAGCGAGATGCCGCGCTTGACGAGCTTGGACTCGAAGACGTCGAGGACGGCCTTCACCCGGTCCTCGGAGTTGGCCTCCATGAGGATCTTCTCGCCGGACCACGAGATCGAGGCCCCCACGCCCTTGAAGTCGTAGCGCTGCGAGATCTCCTTGGCGGCCTGGTTGAGGGCGTTGTCGACCTCCTGCCGCTCGACCTTCGAGACGATGTCGAAACTGGAGTCGGCCATGTCCTGTGGCTCCTTGTATCGGGGTGCGAATGGGGTGGGTGCCGGCGTGCGCGGCGGCGACCGCCGGGCCCGGTGATCCACCGGGCCGCATCCGCACCAGCCTAGCCACCCCGCGCCCCCGGATGCGGAGATCAACCGGGTGGCGAAGCACCCTCGTGCATCGGGTATTGTTTACGTCGTTGCCGGGGAACACCGCCGAAAGCGGGTTCGACGCGGCAGCGCCACCCGGCGGTGTGCCCGAGCGGCCAAAGGGAGCAGACTGTAAATCTGCCGGCTCAGCCTTCCCAGGTTCGAATCCTGGCGCCGCCACACGGGAACGAGAGCCCCGTGATCTGTGAGAACAGGTCACGGGGCTCTCGTCGTACGTGCTGCGGGCGGGCGGGGTCAGGCGGGTGGTGTGGGCCGCAGGGCCAGCAGGGCGATGTCGTCGGTGGTGTCGGCGCCGAACTTGATGACCAGTTCGTCGCAGAAGACGTCCAGGGGGGCCTGCGCCTGGGCGGCCGTGAAGTGGCGGAGCCGGCTCATGGCGTCGTCCAGCGACTCCCCGCGGCGTTCGATGAGGCCGTCGGTGAACAGCAGCAGCGTGGAGTGGGGCGGCAGCGCGTCGTAGGAGGAGCGGCGGGGCAGGCTCGGGTCCATGCCGATCAGCAGGCCCCGGCCCTCGTCCAGGTACCGCGTCTCGCCCTCCCGGGTGGTCAGCAGGGGCGGCAGGTGGCCGGCGGAGGAGTGGCGCAGCCATGTCGTGTCTGCGTCGTCCTTGACGACGGAGTAGACGCAGGTGGCGGTGGACTGCGGGTTCAGGGTCTGGCTGGCCAGGTCCAGGCGGCGCAGCACCTCCCCGGGCGGCTCCTGCCGGTCGACGGCGATACCGCGGAGCATGTTGCGCAGGGTGCTCATGGCGACCGCGGCCTGGAGATCGTGCCCCGACACATCGCCGATGACCAGCGCGATGTCGCCGTCGGGCAGCGTGAAGGCGTCGTACCAGTCGCCGCCGACCTCCGCGGTGGTGCTGGACGGCACGTAGCGGGCCGTCAGTTCCAGGTGCTCCACGCGGGGCAGATCGGGCAGCAGCGCACGCTGGAGGTGTTCGGCGTTGGAGCGGGCGTGCTGGTGCAGCCGGGCGTTGTCCACCCCGAGCGCGACGGCACGGACCAGCTCCGACACCAAGGGGATGTCCTCCTTGGTGAACGGGTTCTCGTCCTCGGTACGGACCATGGTCAGGGCGCCGAAGACCTCCCGCTGGGCCCGCAGCGGAGCGACGACGGCGGTGCTCGCCCCCAGGTGCTCCACCAGCTCCAGCTGCCGCGCCTCGAAGGGGTTCTGCGGCCGCCCGGGCGAGGAGGTGTCGGTGACCAGCAGCGGACCCGCGCCGCGCAGCACCCTGGGCAGCGAGCCCTCGGTGATCTCCGACGGCGGGGCGAGCCGGCCCAGGTGCGACCCGGGCACCGGTGCCCGGGGGTCGCGGTGGACGAGGCAGACCCGCTCCAGGTGCCCCTGCTCGTCGACGAGGTCCGCCATGCACCAGTCGGCCAGCTCCCGGGTGAGGGCCTGGCACACCCGCCGCAGCCGCTCGTGGGGGTCGAGGGTGCCGGTCAGCGCCATGCCGATGTCGGCGAACAGGGACAGCCACTCCGGCGTCGCCGCCTGCGTGCTCACCGGCTTCACCGTCTTGGTGGTCGTCGGCAGCCGCACCGGGCCCGGCGACGGCCGCGTCGAGTGCTCCGCCTTCCGGGGGGCGTCCGCCGGGGCCGGGGGAGCCGTCGTCGTGGTGAGCTGGGCGACGAACACGGTGCGCCCGTCGATCGCCTCCTGGGTCTCGATGGTGAGGCGGATGGGGACCACACGGCCGTCCCGGTGCAGCGCGGGAACCGGGACCGGCCGGCCCAGGATGCGGGACTCGCCGGTGAGCAGCAGCGAGGTGAAGGCCGTCACATGGCGTTGGCGCAGGTGCTCGGGCATGAGCACGGTCAGCCGCTGCCCGACCAGATCGTGCGCGGGCCAGCCCAGCAGGCTCGACGCGGCGTCGTTCACCGCGATGATCCGGTTGCCGTCGTCGGCCGCGACGGTCGGCACCTGCGCGGTCTCCACCTCGCTCGCGTCCCACGGCGACAGGTCCGTCGGATTGGTGCCCGGGGCCAGGGGGGCCTGCGTCCACGCGGTGGGCCGTGCGCCGGACAACTGGCCGGTGATCTGGCCGAGCAGCCAGTGCCGGAAGGCCCGGATGTGCGGAAGCGCCGGCAGGGCCAGCAGACTGCCCTGCTGCGCCGCCGCGTCGGCGGCGTCGAGGACCCGGCACAGCGCCGTGACGCGGGGCGCGGCGTCCGCCCCGAACGCCACCAGCAGGGAGAGCGTGGAGCTGTCGGGGGTCTCCTGCTCCACCGCCGCCGTCATGGACGCGCAGATCATGCTGCTCGTGTCCTGGGCGACGGCCAGGTCCTCCGGGCGCACCACGGTCCCGGCGGCGGCGGGGGTGGCGAGGAGCAGCTCGCGCAGCAGCCCCTCCCACTGCTGCTGGGCCGCCCAGTACAGGGCGTACGGCACGTCGTTCAGCGTCACGGTGACGGTCCGGCCGGGCGGCGCCACGGTCTCCCACGCGGACGGCGGCGGCGCGGGCGCCTCGGGCCACACGTCGAACCAGACCGTCTTGCGGCCCTCGCCGCTGTGCGCACCGTGACTGGTGGCCAGCTCCTCGACCAGGGCGAGGCCCCTGCCGGTGCAGGCGTAGAGATGGCGGGCGTGGGGCACCAGCCCGTAGTCCGGGCGGTGGTCGCTGACCCGCACATGGGCCTGGCCCTCGACGGTCCACGCCTCCACCTCGATCGTGGTGCGCGCGTGGAGGACGGCGTTGGTCACCAGCTCGCCGGTCAGCAGCTCGGCGGTGTCCACCACGTCCGGCGCCAGACCGTCCAGCGCCGACCGTACGAACCTCCGGGCGGCCACGACGCTCTCCGGCGCCGGAACCAGGCGCCGCGCCGGCGTTCCCGGGGGGATGGGGCTGCCCATATCGGCTGGGTGCCCAGAAGAACGCGGATGAAAAGGGCGAAGATCCCATGAATCGCCCGCCCGGGGCGCCTGCCGTGGAATCCGTCCGGGGCACCTGCCGTGGAACCCGCCCGAGCCGCCCGGGCGACCGGCCCGGGTGCGCACGCGGGCCGTCCGGACGATGCTGGAGCCATGGCCGGGAAACGCCCCATCATCGTGCAGCTGCCGTCCCCTACCGGCGGTCGCCGGGTGCGGGTGGACGGCGAGATCCTCGGCCTCGCGCACAACGTGCGGGACTTGGTGGAGTTCCTGCGCCGGGCGGGGCTGGAAATGGAACCGGAAGAGGTCGCCGACTCCCCGCTGATCGACTGGCGCGGCGTCGGCCCCGACCGCTGGGAGGCGGAGACCCGGACCTGACCGCGCCCCTCGGCACGTCACACGGCCGGCCGGCGGGCACACCGGCGTACGGCCGGTCGATTCCCGGTACGCCGGCGGGCACACTGGCGGCATGTCCTCCCGACGCAGAACCTGTCCCGTGTGCCACCGCGACATCGCCGTCGTCGCGGGCCGCTTCGCGCGGCACGACCCGCCCGGGGCGCGCGCGAGCGGCGGACTCGTCTCCTGCGCCGGGTCGCGACGGCACGCCCAGGTCGGCGCGGCGCAGCCGTCGTTGGACGGCTACGTCCTGCCGGACTTCCCCGGGCAGTTGCCCCTGTTCTGACGCCGCGTGCCCCCTGCGGGCGATCCTGTGGGCGATCCGCGCCCTCAGTTGCCCGCCACCGACTTGACCGCGACCGACACCGGTGTCGAACCGCTGATCAGTTCCAGGGTGAGTCCGGCCGTCGCCGGAGTGTCCACCAGCTCCGCGAGGACGGCCGCGACGTCGTCCCGGGGGACCGGGCCACGCCCCGTGTGCGCCTCCATCCGGACCAGGCCGGTGCCCGGCTCGTCCGTCAGCGCGCCCGGGCGCAGGATCGTCCAGTCCAGGGCCTCCTGACGGGTGACGTACGCGTCGGCCTCGCCCTTGGCGCGCAGGTACGCGTCGAAGACCTCGTCCCCCTGGTGCGCGGGGTCCGCGCCCATCGAGGACACCACCAGGAAGCGGCGCACACCGGCGCGTACGGCCGCGTCCGCGAACAGCACCGCCGCGCCCCTGTCCACCGTGTCCTTGCGGGCCGCGCCGCTGCCCGGGCCCGCGCCGGCCGCGAAGACCGCCGCGTCCGCGCCCTGGAGATGCGCCGCCACCTCCTCCAGCAGGGCCGACTCCAGGTCGAGCAGCACCGGTTCGGCACCGGCCGCCCGCAGGTCGTCGCCCTGTCCGGGCGTGCGGATGATGCCCGCGACCTCGTCACCGCGCGCGGAGAGCAGGCGCTCCAGGCGCAGCGCGATCTGACCATGTCCACCAGCGATGACAATGCGCATGATTCCGACCGTACGCCCGAAGAGCCGCATCCGCCGCACGAGTTGGCCGCCACGACCCGAGCCCCGCGGCAAGGGCCCGCGTAAGCGCGCGGCCACGCGCCCGCGCGCCCCCCTCGCCCCCACGGTCACGGGCCCGGCTCACGACAACTCCCCGCGCCCCTGCCGCGGCAGCCCGGGTTCCGCCGTCGTCGCCGAGTGGCAGTACTCGCGTACCGCGCTCGTGCGGGCCACCACCCGGCCCCGGTGCACCACGATCCGGCTGTAGGCCAGGGACAGCGCGCCGGCCAGACGGTCGCCGCGCACGGCCAGCAGCTCGGCCGGGAAGCCCGCCTCCACCCGCACCTCGGGCAGCCCCAGCGCCGCGCGGGCCGACGCGGACACCGCGTCGTAGGCGTCCTCCGGGCGCAGGCCGTGGAGGGACGCGAGGAGGTAGGCCGCCTCCAGGGGATCGCCGCGGCCGACGGGGTCGGACACGTCGCGCAGGGCCCCGCTCCCGGCCGTCACCCGCACCCCGGCCGCGCGCAGCAGCCGCACCGGCGCCGTGCCCCGCCGGTCGGTGCCGCCGCAGCCGCCCTGGGGCAGGCACGCCACCGTCACGCCGGCCGCCGCGAGCTGGTCCGCGGTGCGCGAGGCGAGCCGGGCGGGCAGGCGCGCGAGAGCGGCGCACGGCCCGATCGTCACGCCGGGGCGCAGACCCCCAGCCATGGCCGCGAGCCGGGACAGCCGGGCCGGGTCGGCGGCGTCCGTGTGCAGATCCACCGGGCAGCCGTGCTCGGAGGCCACCTCCAGGACCGCCTCCACATAGCCGGTGGGGTCCGGGTCCAGGTCCGGGCAGCCGCCCACCACGCAGGCGCCCATCTTCACCGCGTCCCGCAGCACGGCCAGCCCGTCGGCCCCGGCCACCCCGGTCAGCAGCCGCGGCATCGCCACCGTCGTCAGCTCCGCCAGCCCGCGCAGCGACCGCCGGGCCCGCAGCACCGCGCCGAGCGCGCCGAGCCCCCGCACGTCGCCCACGCGCACGTGCGCGCGCACCGCCGTCGCGCCGAGCCCGAGCTGCAGCAGGGCCGCCTCCGTCGCCCGGCGCTGGACGTCCTCGGGGGCGTACGACACCGGCCCCGGGTGTTCGGCGGACAGCGCGGTGTCCCCGTGGACGTGCGGTTCGGCCGGGGCCGGCAGCAGCAGGTACCCGCTCAGGTCCAGCCGGGCGACGCCCGCGCGGGCCTGACCCGCCGTGAGGCTGCCGGCGGTGCCCACCGCCTCGATGCGGTCCCCGCCCAGCCGCACGTCCACGGTCCGGCCGTCGGTGAGCCGCGCCCCGCACAGCAGGAGGCCGTCCGGGCCGGACGGCCCGGAGGACCCCGGCGGGTCCGGTGGCGGGTGCGGCTGGCTCTCGGGCATCGCGCTCCAGGGTCGGGGCAGGGCTCGGCGGGCCGGCGTGACGGGTGCGGGGCGCGTGGTCGCCCCAAGATCACGCAGGGCGGATCGAGCCTAGGGTCGCCGGCCGCGCGGATCCGGGAAGGGCGCAATAGTCGTACCGGCGTGGCCCGGGGCTCGGAGGACCGCCGGGCGGGCCGTGGGGAGCCTTCCGGCGGGCGACGGGATACGGATTTGGGTGAACGGCTGCGGACCGTGTAATGTCTTCATCGCTCGCCCCAATAGCTCAGTCGGCAGAGCGTCTCCATGGTAAGGAGAAGGTCAACGGTTCGATTCCGTTTTGGGGCTCTGGTGTGAGAGGTTCCCGCCGCAAGGCGGGAGCTGATCTCATCAAAGCGGTGTAGCTCAGTCGGTAGAGCAAGCGGCTCATAATCGCTGTGTCACCGGTTCAAGTCCGGTCACCGCTACTGACAGTAGCCGATTGTGGGGTCGGTCCTTCGATCGGCTACTCTTTCTTGCGTTGAACCAGTCCATCCGTTCGTCTTAGGAGCACTCACGTGGCTGCCACCGACGTCCGCCCGAAGATCACGCTGGCCTGCGTGGAGTGCAAGGAGCGGAACTACATCACCAAGAAGAACCGGCGTAACAACCCGGACCGTCTTGAGATGAAGAAGCACTGCCCGCGTTGCAACGCGCACACCGCGCACCGCGAAACGCGATAATTCAGGCTCGTTCGTGAGGCCGTCCCCTTCCGAGGGGGCGGCCTCACGGCGTTTTCCCGGCCCGGCCACACCGTGCGCCCCATCCGGCCCCGTGGGATTCCCCGACCGGTTTCCGGCTAATTTGGGGCCCTCACAGCAAAGATCAGGAGGTGCCGGGCCATGGCGCTCGACCAGTCCTTCGTGGGACGGACCTACCCGCCCACCGCGCCCTATGAGGTGGGCCGGGAGAAGATCCGCGAGTTCGCCGAGGCGGTGGGCGAGACCAACCCGGTGTACACGGACCCCGAGGCCGCCGAGGAATTCGGCCACCCCGATGTGATCGCCCCGCCGACCTTCGTGTTCTCCATCACTTTCCGGGCCGCCGGACAGGTCGTCCAGGACCCGCAGCTCGGCCTGGACTACAGCCGCGTGGTGCACGGCGACCAGAAGTTCGCCTACGCCCGCCCGGTGCGCGCCGGCGACCGGCTCACGGTCACCTCCACCATCGAGGCCGTCAAGTCCCTGGCCGGCAACGACATCCTGGACATCCGCGGTGAGGTCCACGACGAGTCGGGCGAACTCGTCGTGACCGCCTGGACCAAGCTCGTGGCCCGCGCGGCCGAGGAGGCGTGAGGATCCGATGACGGCGAAGATCGCGTACGACGACGTCGAGGTCGGCACCGAGCTGCCGGCGCGGAGCTTCCCCGTGACGCGCGCCACGCTGGTGCGCTACGCGGGTGCCTCCGGCGACTTCAACCCGATCCACTGGAACGAGAGGTTCGCCAAGGAGGTGGGCCTGCCGGACGTCATCGCGCACGGCATGTTCACCATGGCCGAGGCGATCCGCGTGGTCACCGACTGGACCGGTGACCCGGGCGCGGTCGTGGAGTACGGCGTCCGCTTCACCCGCCCCGTCGTCGTCCCGAACGACGACCAGGGCGCGCTGATCGAGGTCAGCGGCAAGGTCGCGGCCAAGCTGGACGACCACACCGTGCGGGTGGACCTGACGGCCATGAGCGCCGGTCAGAAGGTGCTCGGCATGTCCCGGGCGGTCGTACGACTGGCCTGAGGGTCCCGCTGCCGGAGCAAGGGGCGCCCTTCCGCGAGGAGGCGCCCCTTGCGCGTGGGGCGGCGGACGGTCGGTCCCCGCGTGCCCGGCCCCCTCGCCCCCGTCTCGTACGCTTGGCCCGTGCAGGTACTCCACGACGCCCCCCTTGCCCCGCTGACCACCTTCCGGCTGGGCGGTCCCGCGACCCGGCTGGTGACGGCCGGCACCGACGCCGAGGTCATCGCCGCGGTGCGCGAGGCCGACGACAGCGGCACGCCGCTGCTGATCATCGGCGGCGGGTCGAACCTGGTCATCGGCGACAAGGGCTTCGACGGCACCGCGCTGCGCATCGCCACGCGCGGGGTCGAACTGCGCGGCGGCACGCTGGAGCTGGCGGCCGGCGAGGTGTGGACCGACGCCGTCGCCCGCACCGTGGAGGCCGGGCTCGCCGGGATCGAGTGCCTGGCCGGCATCCCCGGCTCCGCGGGCGCCACGCCCATCCAGAACGTGGGCGCCTACGGCCAGGAGGTCTCCTCGACGATCACCGAGGTCGTCGCGTACGACCGCCGGGCCGGCGAGACCGTCGTCCTCACGAACGAGGAGTGCGCCTTCTCGTACCGCCACAGCCGCTTCAAGGCCGACCCCGACCGCTATGTCGTGCTCCGGGTCCGTTTCGCACTGGAGGACGCGGGCGGGCTGTCCGCGCCGCTGAAGTACGCCGAGACCGCCCGCGTGCTCGGCGTGGCGACCGGCGACCGGGTGCCGCTCGCCGACGCCCGCGAGACCGTGCTGAGGCTGCGCGCCGGCAAGGGCATGGTGCTGGACCCCGAGGACCACGACACCTGGTCCGCCGGGTCCTTCTTCACCAACCCGATCCTCACCGACGATCAGTTCGCCGCCTTCCACGCGCGCGTGCGCGAACGGCTGGGCGACGGCGTCGAACCGCCCGCCTACCCGGCGGGACCGGGCCGTACGAAGACGTCCGCGGCCTGGCTCATCGACAAGGCGGGCTTCACCAAGGGCTACGGCACCGGCCCCGCCCGCATCTCCACCAAGCACACCCTCGCCCTGACCAACCGGGGCGAGGCCACCACGGAGGATCTGCTCGCCCTGGCCCGCGAGGTGGTCGCCGGGGTCCGCGCGGCCTTCGGCGTCACCCTCGTCAACGAGCCGGTGACCGTGGGCGTGAGCCTGTAGCGCCCGCCCCGGCGGCGGCGCACCGGATCAGTACGCCACCCCCACGCCCTGCCGCACGGTCTCCTTGGCGTCGATCATCGACAGCATCGCGTGCGCGACGTCCGCGCGCGCGAGGAAGCGTCCCCGGGCGGGGGTGCCGCCGACGACCGTGCGGTAGCGGCCGGTGAGCGGCTTGTCCTGGAGCCGCGGCGGCCGTACGCACGTCCAGTCGGTGTCGCTGCGGGCCAGGCCGGCCTCCATCGCGCGCAGGTCGGCGTAGACGTCCTTCAGGATCACCGAGATGACGCTCCGTACCGCCCGGTCCACGGCACCGTCGCCCTTGGCGGCCGGGCCGACCGGGCTGGCGCTGACCACCAGCAGCCGGCGCACCCCCTCCGCCTCCATGGCGCCCACGATCGTCCGGGTCAGCCGGGCGGTCACCCCGTCGGCCCTGCGACCGCGCGGCCCCAGGCCGGACAGGACGGCGTACCGGCCGCGGACGGCGGCGCGCAGCTCCTCCGGGTCGTCCAGACGGCTGCGGACGACCTCCAGCCGGTCCCCGGACACCCGGAGCCGGGCGGGGTCGCGGACGACCGCCGTGACCTCGTGACCGGCGTCCAGGGCCTGGCGGACCAGCTCCCGGCCCGTCCCCCCGGTGGCGCCGAAAACAGTGAGCTTCATGGTGACCTTCCTGACTTCCCGGCTGTCCGACACGCGGTGGGTGAGTGCTCACTCACCCATGCGGCTCCTAGAGTGGGTAAGCACTCACCCACCCGTCAAGGCCGATAAGGAGTCCCATGGAGCCCGCGGAGACGAAACCGGCGCGTGTGCGCATCCTCGACGCCGCCCACGAGCTGATGCTCACCGTCGGACTCGCCCGCGCCACCACCAAGGAGATCGCCCGCGCGGCCGGCTGCTCCGAAGCGGCCCTCTACAAGTACTTCGACAGCAAGGAAGAGCTGTTCGTACGGGTCCTCACCGAGCGTCTGCCCCGGCTCGCCCCGCTGCTCGACAGCCTCGCCGCCGCACCCGGACGGGCCACCCTGGAGGAGAACCTCACCGCGATCGCCCGCCAGGCCGCGCTCTTCTACGAGCAGAGCTTCCCGATCGCCGCCTCCCTGTACGCCGAGACACAGCTCAAACGGCGCCACGACGACACCCTGCGCACCCTCGGCTCCGGGCCGCACACGCCCATCCAGGGCCTGGACGCCTACCTGCGCGCCGAGCAGGCCGCCGGCCGGGTCCGCGCCGACGCCGACACCTACGCCGCCGCCTCACTGCTCCTGGGCGCCTGCGCCCAGCGCGCCTTCGCCTACGACGCCACCGAGACCGGGCGGCGGCCGCCGGTCGACGAGTTCGCCGCCCGGCTCGCCCGGACCCTGCTGGGCGGCATCCGGGTGGCGTAGGACCGCCGGGCGACTCTCAGGCCGCCGGGCGGGCCAGCCACTCGTCCACCCGGGCCAGCAGCCGCGCCTTGACCTCCGCGGGCGCGGCCGAGCCCCGCACCGACTGCCGGGCCAGCTCCGCCAGTTCGGCGTCCGTGAAGCCGTGGGCGTGCCGGGCGATCTCGTACTGGGCGGCCAGCCGGGAGCCGAACAGCAGCGGGTCGTCCGCGCCGAGCGCCATCGGCACGCCCGCCTCGAAGAGGGTGCGCAGCGGGACGTCCCGCTGCTTCTCGTACACGCCGAGCGCCACGTTCGAGGCCGGGCACACCTCGCAGGTCACGCCCCGGTCGGCCAGCCGCTTCAGCAGCCGCGGGTCCTCGGCGGCCCGCACCCCGTGCCCGAGCCGCGTGGCGTGCAGGTCGTCCAGGCAGTCCCGGACCGACGCCGGACCGGCCAGCTCCCCGCCGTGCGGGGCCGACAGCAGACCGCCCTCGCGCGCGATGTGGAAGGCCCGGTCGAAGTCCCGGGCCATGCCCCGCCGCTCGTCGTTGGAGAGCCCGAAGCCGACCACGCCCCGGTCCGCGTAGCGCACCGCCAGCCGGGCCAGCGTGCGCGCGTCCAGCGGATGCTTCATCCGGTTCGCGGCGACCAGGACGCGCATGCCGAGGCCGGTCTCCCGGGAGGTCGTGTCGACCGCGTCCAGGATGACCTCCAGCGCCGGGATCAGACCGCCCAGCCGGGGCGCGTACGACGTCGGGTCCACCTGGATCTCCAGCCAGCCCGAGCCGTCCCTCAGGTCCTCCTCCGCGGCCTCCCGCACCAGGCGCTGGATGTCCTCCGGCGTGCGCAGGCAGGAGCGGGCGGCGTCGTACAGCCGCTGGAAGCGGAACCAGCCCCGCTCGTCCGTGGCGCGCAGCCGCGGCGGCTCCCCGCTGACGAGGGCGTCCCTCAGCGTGTCGGGCAGCCGTACGCCGTACTTGTCGGCCAGCTTCAGCACGGTCCCTGGTCGCATCGATCCGGTGAAGTGCAGGTGCAGATGGGCTTTCGGCAGCTCGGACAGATCACGTACACGCTCCATTCCCAGATCCTGCCGCACGCCACCGCTTTCCCGGTAGCCGTTTCCCCGTAGGTGCGCCCGCTCGTACACGAGAACGGGCCGCCTCCCCGCAGGGAGACGGCCCGCATGCGCGCGTGGCGGCCGGGACCTAGTCCCGCGCCTCCGCCAGCAGCTTCTGGACGCGGCTCACGCCCTCGGCGAGGTCCTCGTCGCCGAGCGCGTACGACAGCCGCAGGTAGCCCGGCGTGCCGAACGCCTCGCCCGGGACGACCGCGACCTCGGCCTCCTCCAGGATCAGCGCGGCCAGCTCGACGGTGTCCTGCGGGCGCTTGCCGCGGATCTCCTTGCCGAGCAGCGCCTTGACCGACGGGTAGGCGTAGAACGCGCCCTCGGGCTCCGGGCAGACGACGCCGTCGATCTCGTTGAGCATCCGCACGATGGTCCTGCGGCGCCGGTCGAAGGCCTCCCGCATCTCCGCCACCGCCTCCAGGCCGCCGGAGACGGCGGCCAGGGCGGCCGCCTGGGCCACGTTGGAGACGTTGGAGGTGGCGTGCGACTGGAGGTTCGTCGCGGCCTTGACGACGTCCTTCGGGCCGATGACCCAGCCCACCCGCCAGCCGGTCATGGCGTACGTCTTCGCCACGCCGTTGACCACGACGCACTTGTCGCGCAGCTCGGGCAGGAGCGCCGGCAGGGACACCGCGGCGGCGTCGCCGTAGACCAGGTGCTCGTAGATCTCGTCGGTGAGCACCCAGAGGCCGTGCTCCAGGGCCCAGCGGCCGATCGCCTCGGTCTCGGCCTCCGAGTACACCGCGCCGGTCGGGTTGGACGGGGAGACGAAGAGGACGACCTTCGTCCGCTCCGTGCGCGCCGCCTCCAGCTGCTCCACCGAGACCCGGTAGCCGGTGGTCTCGTCGGCGACGACCTCCACCGGGACACCGCCGGCCAGGCGGATCGACTCCGGGTACGTCGTCCAGTACGGCGCCGGGACGATGACCTCGTCGCCCGGGTCGAGGATCGCGGCGAAGGCCTCGTAGATGGCCTGCTTGCCGCCGTTGGTGACCAGGATCTGCGAGACGTCGGGCTCCCAGCCGGAGTCGCGCAGCGTCTTCGCGGCGATCGCGGCCTTCAGCTCGGGCAGGCCGCCGGCCGGGGTGTAGCGGTGGAACTTGGGGTTCTTGCAGGCCTCGACGGCCGCCTCGACGATGTAGTCCGGGGTCGGGAAGTCGGGCTCACCGGCGCCGAAGCCGATCACCGGACGCCCGGCGGCCTTCAGGGCCTTGGCCTTGGCGTCCACGGCGAGGGTGGCGGACTCGGAGATCGCGCCGACTCGGGCGGAGACCCGGCGCTCGGTGGGAGGGGTTGCAGCGCTCATGCGGCCCATCGTTCCAGACCGGAAATACCCCCGGCACACGGGTTTCACAGACTGGGCAGCCAACGGCCAAGGGGTGAACACGGGTCCGAATCGGGCCCCCGGCCTGGACGATCTTCGTCTCCACGGCTTCGACGGGCACTTTCTGTTCGACGCCGGGCGCCGGACCACGTACACTCTCACCTCGTTGGCCTCTCGACGGCCGTCGCCGAGCCGGTGCACATCGGGCACCCGGCCGGATGCGGTACGTTGGGGGACACACAAAGGGTCGTAGCTCAATTGGTAGAGCACCGGTCTCCAAAACCGGCGGTTGGGGGTTCAAGTCCCTCCGGCCCTGCTACACACACCGCCAGGATGTGTGCGCATGTACGTACAGCAATGCACCGCCGTGCGGCTCAGAAACCGGGCGCGGCACGGCCACGACCCGGGATCAGGTGAGGATCATGACGGACGCCGTGGGCTCCATCGACACGCCTGATGCCCAGGATGAGGTGCCCGAGTCGAAGAAGGGCCGCAAGGGCGGAAAGCGTGCCAAGAAGGGCCCGCTCAAGCGCCTCGCCACCTTCTACCGCCAGATCGTCGCGGAACTCCGCAAGGTCGTCTGGCCGACGCGCAACCAGCTGACGTCGTACACCACCGTGGTGATCTTCTTCGTCGTCATCATGATCGCCCTGGTGACCGTGATTGACTATGGGCTCGACCACGCGGCCAAGTACGTCTTCGGCTGAGCCAAAAGCGAAGGGCGCCGTGGTACCGGCGCCCCTTTTCGCATGTTCCACCCCTATGTATCCAGGAAGAAGCAGCCATCGTGTCTGACCCGAACCTGAACGACGACGCCACTGAGCCCCGCGGGCTGGCTGCCGAGACGGTGGACGACGAGCTCGACATCGTCGAGGGCGCGGACGACCAGGACGAGTTCGAGGCTGCCGAGGCCGAGGCGGGGGAGCCGGCCGAGGAGGCCGCCGTCCACGCCGACGACGCCGAGGACGAGGACGAGGACGAAGAGACCTCCGAGGAGGCCGAGGAAGCCGTCGCAGAGGCCGCCGAGGCCGAGCCGGCCGCTCCGGTCGACCCCGTCCAGGCCCTGCGCGAAGAACTGCGCACCCTGCCCGGCGAGTGGTACGTCATCCACACCTACGCCGGTTACGAGAACCGCGTGAAGACCAACCTGGAGCAGCGCGCCGTCTCGCTGAACGTCGAGGACTACATCTTCCAGGCCGAGGTGCCGCAGGAAGAGGTCGTCCAGATCAAGAACGGCGACCGCAAGACGATCAAGCAGAACAAGCTGCCGGGTTACGTCCTGGTCCGCATGGACCTGACCAACGAGTCCTGGGGCGTCGTCCGCAACACCCCGGGCGTCACCGGCTTCGTCGGCAACGCCTACGACCCCTACCCGCTGACCCTGGACGAGATCGTCAAGATGCTCGCCCCGGAGGCCGAGGAGAAGGCCGCCCGCGAGGCCGCCGAGGCCGAGGGCAAGCCCGCCCCGCAGCGCAAGGTCGAGGTCCAGGTGCTGGACTTCGAGGTCGGCGACTCGGTCACCGTCACCGATGGCCCGTTCGCCACGCTCCAGGCGACCATCAACGAGATCAACCCCGACTCCAAGAAGGTCAAGGGCCTGGTGGAGATCTTCGGCCGCGAGACCCCGGTCGAGCTGTCCTTCGACCAGATCCAGAAGAACTGAGCACACGCCCCGGAAGCGCCCCGCCGGTGACCACCGGCCCGGGGCGCTTCCGCCGTGTCCGGCCCGCGGTCTCCGCCGCGGCCGTACTGGCGCTGCTCGTCCTGACGTACGCCGTCTGCTTCCCGGCGGCCTGGCAGCGCGCCGGGCTGCGCCGCGCCGAGCCGGTCGCGGCCACCTTCCACGACGGGCCCTGCCTCCTCGGCGGCTGCTCGGTGACCTACCCCCTCGCGGGGGAGCGGGTGAGGGCCGGCCTGCCGGTCGGCACGCGCGCGGGGGGCCGCACCGAGGGCGACACCGTGTCGGTGCGCACCACGCCCGGCGAGCCGGGGCGGGCGGCGCTCGCCGGTGACACCGGGCGCGGCGCCGTGGCCGCCCTGCTCGCGGTGCCCGTGGGCGCGACCCTGCTCGCGCTGCTCGCCGGGGCCGTGCACGTGCTGCGCGACCGACGTCCCGAAGACCCTGCACAGGCCGCCTGACCTGGAGGATTTCTTGTCCCGTGGGGACAGCGGCTATCGTTGTGCGGTATGCCATCTGCGGGATCGTGCAAGGCATGAATCCGGATGACGCAGATGGCCATCAACCTCTCAGCAAGGACCCGGAGAGAGCATGCCTCCCAAGAAGAAGAAGGTCACGGGGCTCATCAAGCTCCAGATCCAGGCCGGCGCCGCCAACCCGGCTCCGCCGGTCGGCCCCGCGCTGGGCCAGCACGGCGTCAACATCATGGAGTTCTGCAAGGCCTACAACGCCGCGACCGAGTCGCAGCGTGGTTGGGTCATCCCGGTGGAGATCACGGTCTACGAGGACCGTTCCTTCACCTTCATCACCAAGACGCCGCCGGCCGCGAAGATGATCCTCAAGGCCGCGGGCGTCGAGAAGGGCTCCGGCGAGCCGCACAAGACCAAGGTCGCCAAGATCACCCAGGCGCAGGTCCGCGAGATCGCCGAGACCAAGATGGCCGACCTGAACGCGAACGACCTGGACGCCGCGGCGAAGATCATCGCCGGTACCGCGCGCTCCATGGGCGTCACGGTCGAGGGCTGAACCCCACCTTCGTAGCAGTCATGCGGCTGCCTGCACTTCGCGGCCGCACGTGGCAGGGCCTGCTCGGCCCAGGGACCACGACTCCTTTCAGAACACACAGGAGCAAGTTGTGAGCAAGCGCAGCAAGGCTCTCCGCGCTGCGGACGCCAAGATCGACCGGGAGAAGCTGTACGCCCCGCTCGAAGCCGTCCGTCTCGCCAAGGAGACCTCCACGACCAAGTTCGACGGCACCGTCGAGGTCGCCTTCCGTCTGGGTGTCGACCCGCGCAAGGCCGACCAGATGGTCCGTGGCACCGTGAACCTTCCGCACGGCACCGGTAAGACCGCCCGGGTCCTGGTCTTCGCGACCGGCGACCGTGCCGAGGCCGCGCGTGCCGCGGGCGCCGACATCGTCGGTGCCGACGAGCTGATCGACGAGGTCGCGAAGGGCCGTCTGGACTTCGACGCCGTCGTCGCCACCCCGGACCTCATGGGCAAGGTCGGCCGCCTCGGCCGCGTCCTCGGCCCGCGTGGTCTGATGCCGAACCCGAAGACCGGCACGGTCACCCCCGACGTGACCAAGGCCGTCACCGACATCAAGGGCGGCAAGATCGAGTTCCGCGTCGACAAGCACTCGAACCTGCACTTCATCATCGGCAAGGCGTCCTTCGAGGACGAAAAGCTGGTGGAGAACTACGGCGCCGCGCTGGAGGAGATCCTCCGTCTGAAGCCGTCCGCCGCCAAGGGTCGCTACATCAAGAAGGCCGCCATCACCACCACGATGGGCCCCGGCATCCCGGTCGACCCGAACCGCACCCGCAACCTCCTCGTCGAGGAGGACCCGGCCTCCGTCTGAGCCCCGGCTCAGCGCGGTAGCCGCGTCAGGGACGCGTAGAACAAAAGGGCGGGCCCTGGAACCTCTCCGGTTCCGGGCCCGTCCTTTCTTCGTACGGCCTTTCGTACGACTGTCAGGGGCCTGGGTTACGGTGCAGGCACAGGACACACAACAGGGGTGGGAGCAGATGAACAGCACGACCGTGCGCCGGGCGACCCTTTCCATCGCGGTGGTGGCCGCGCTGACCGGAGTGGCCGCCTGCGGCTCCTCCGACTCCGGCAAGAAGGACGACAAGGCGGCCGGCAAGGAGTCGGTACACCTCAGCCCCATCGCCGCGCTGCGTTCCGTCGAGAAGTCCACCGACCAGGCCGACTCGGCGAAGGTGCGTTCCACGACGTCCGTCGGCGACCTCATGTCGATGAGCGCGAACGGCTCGCTCACCTGGCAGGACGGCCTCAAGGGCACCATGACCATCACCTACACCGGTGGTCAGATGGCCGAGCTGATGAAGAAGGCCGGCACCCAGTCGATGGAGGCCCGCTATCTGGCGGACGCCTACTACGCGCACATGAGCGACGCCTACGCCCAGCAGGCGGGCGGCGGCAAGCACTGGATCAAGTACTCGTACGACGACCTCGCCAAGCTCGGCGGCGCGTCCGGCTCGTACATGAAGGACCAGATCCAGAACGCCACCCCGAACCAGTCCGTGAAGCTGCTGCTGGCCTCCGGTGACGTGAAGAAGGTCGGCGAGGAGAAGGTCTCCGGCGTCCAGACCACGCACTACTCGGGCAAGGTCGACGTCGCCGACCTCGCCGACAAGACCAGCAACCTCGACGCCGACCAGATGGCGGCCCTGAAGAAGCAGCTCAGCCAGGCCGGCGTCACCACGGAGACCATCGACATCTGGGTCGACGGCAAGGACCTGCTGATCAAGAAGACCGAGAAGGCGAACACCGCCAACGGCGCGATGACCAGCACCGCCTACTACTCCGACTACGGCGTGAAGGTCGACGCCGAGGCCCCGCCGGCCGGCGACACCAAGGACTTCGCCGACATGATGAAGTCCGGCGGCACGGTCACCGGCGGCACGGGCACGGGCACGGCCTCCTGACCCGGCGGACACCCCCGGGCCCACCCCGGGCCGCGCGGCCCCTCGTGCGGGCCCACACCGGGCGGCACCCCGGGGAGCCCGGCCCCGGGCCTCTCCCCGCCCTGCCCGGCCCTGGCCGGACACACGACTGAGCAGCCCGGTGGTCCCTCGACCGGCCCCCCGGTCCGGGTCCGCTCGGGTCCGATTTGCTCTGGGGCCCGGCGGTCCCGTAGTCTCTCGGTGAAGCCAAAGACCGCTGGTCGTTGCCGTGCGCTCGAATGAGGGTGCGGTGGCCGAAGGATCCGCTGAAAAGTGGGCGACCCGCGCAGGTGAATGTGGAAGAACTCCCGGAGTGCGCGCCGAGCGCGTGTGCGGCCGGTCGAGTCCGCCCCGTGCGCCTGCGCCGGGGCGTTTCGTTTCCCCAGTCCTCCTTCGGGTCCGCGCGGTCCGAATCACCCGGAAGGAGGCCGAGGCTCTATGGCGAGGCCCGACAAGGCTGCCGCGGTTGCGGAGCTGACGGACAAGTTCCGCAGCTCCAACGCCGCCGTGCTGACCGAGTACCGCGGTCTCACCGTGGCGCAGCTCAAGACGCTGCGCCGGTCGCTCGGTGAGAACGCCCAGTACGCCGTGGTGAAGAACACGCTGACCAAGATTGCGGCCAAGGAGGCCGGGATCACGCTGGAGGACCAGCTCTTCGCTGGCCCGACGGCCGTCGCCTTCGTCACCGGTGACCCGGTGGAGTCGGCGAAGGGTCTGCGTGACTTCGCCAAGGAGAACCCCGATCTCGTCATCAAGGGCGGTGTCCTTGACGGCAAGGCGCTGTCCGCCGACGAGATCAAGAAGCTTGCGGACCTCGAGTCCCGCGAGGTTCTGCTCGCCAAGCTGGCGGGCGCCATGAAGGGCAAGCAGTCGCAGGCTGCCTCGCTCTTCCAGGCGCTCCCGTCGAAGCTCGTCCGCACCGTGGACGCGCTGCGCGCCAAGCAGGCCGAGCAGGGCGGTGCCGAGTAATTCGGCTCGCTTCTTGATCCGCGCCACCGGCGCGGGTCGCAGCGGGCCGACGTACGCCCGCCTTACCCAGTACATCCGGCACCTGCCGATTTAGTGGAAGGAAAGCCATCATGGCTCTCACCCAGGACGAACTGCTCGCCGAGTTCGAGGGCATGACCCTGATCCAGCTCTCCGAGTTCGTGAAGGCGTTCGAGGAGAAGTTCGACGTCACCGCCGCCGCCGCCGCGCCGGTCGTCGTCGCCGGTGGTGCCGCTGGTGGCGCCGCCGCCGAGGCCGAGGAGGAGAAGGACGAGTTCGACGTCATCCTCACCGGCGCCGGCGACAAGAAGATCCAGGTCATCAAGGTCGTGCGTGAGCTGACCTCCCTGGGCCTGAAGGAGGCCAAGGACCTCGTCGACGGCACCCCGAAGCCGGTCCTCGAGAAGGTCAACAAGGAGGCCGCCGACAAGGCCGCCGAGGCCCTCAAGGGCGCCGGTGCCTCCGTCGAGGTCAAGTAAGACCTTCGCGACCGCCGCAGCGGCCTGACAGGGCTCCTGTAACGCGAACGCACCGAAGGGCGATCATCCATCCGGGTGGTCGCCCTTCGGCGTTCCCCGGGCCCGGCGAGGGCCGCCTTGCACCTGTGTTCGTGCGGGGTAAGGTGATCTTCGTCGTGTCTCCCGATGTCCCGGTTCCGGCCAGGAGCCCTTGACGAACGGCACGCAGCGCGCAATTCTCAGGACGCGTCGTCACAACGATCCGAATCCGAGGCATGGATCGACGGCGAAGAGGGCAGTATCAACGTGCGTTGAGAGCAGGCATGCCGAGGACGTTGAAGAGGGCGGTTGAGCACAACGAGGGTCTTCGAGAACCCGAGCTGGACATCAGTGTGCCAAGTGGCTACACTGACCCTTTGCGCTGCCTGTTAGCTGTCCCCTGCCCGTCACCAGGGGTCTGCCCTCACTTGAGCACAGTCGACCGATCCCCCCCGACCTGGGGTTTCCGTCCCTGTGTGCAGGAGAGGGACCGGTACGCGCGTAGTGAGTCCGAGCCCTCGGAAGGACCCCCTCTTGGCCGCCTCGCGCACTGCCTCGACCGCGAATACGAACAACGGCGCCAGCACCGCCCCGCTGCGCATCTCCTTTGCAAAGATCAAGGAGCCCCTCGAGGTTCCGAACCTGCTCGCGCTGCAGACCGAGAGCTTTGACTGGCTGCTCGGCAACACCGCTTGGCAGACTCGGGTCGAGGAGGCTCTGGAGAACGGTCAGGACGTCCCCACCAAGTCCGGTCTGGAGGAGATCTTCGAGGAGATCTCCCCGATCGAGGACTTCTCCGGGTCGATGTCGCTGACGTTCCGGGACCACCGCTTCGAGCCGCCGAAGAACTCGATCGACGAGTGCAAGGAGCGCGACTTCACGTACGCCGCCCCGCTCTTCGTCACCGCCGAGTTCACCAACAACGAGACTGGCGAGATCAAGTCCCAGACCGTCTTCATGGGCGACTTCCCGCTCATGACGAACAAGGGCACTTTCGTCATCAACGGCACCGAGCGTGTCGTGGTGTCGCAGCTGGTCCGTTCCCCCGGTGTCTACTTCGACTCCAGCATCGACAAGACATCCGACAAGGACATCTTCTCCGCCAAGATCATCCCGTCCCGGGGTGCCTGGCTGGAGATGGAGATCGACAAGCGTGACATGGTCGGTGTCCGCATCGACCGCAAGCGCAAGCAGTCGGTCACCGTACTGCTGAAGGCGCTCGGCTGGACCACCGAGCAGATCCTCGAGGAGTTCGGCGACTACGAGTCGATGCGCGCCACCCTGGAGAAGGACCACACCCAGGGCCAGGACGACGCGCTGCTCGACATCTACCGCAAGCTGCGCCCGGGCGAGCCCCCCACGCGCGAGGCCGCGCAGACGCTGCTGGAGAACCTCTACTTCAACCCGAAGCGCTACGACCTCGCCAAGGTCGGCCGCTACAAGGTCAACAAGAAGCTGGGTACGGACACCCCGCTGGACGCGGGCATCCTGACCGTCGAGGACATCATCTCGACGATCAAGTACCTGGTGAAGCTGCACGCCGGCGAGTCCGAGACCACCGGTGACAACGGCGAGACGGTCGTCGTCGAGACCGACGACATCGACCACTTCGGCAACCGGCGCCTGCGCAGCGTCGGCGAGCTGATCCAGAACCAGGTCCGCACGGGTCTGGCCCGTATGGAGCGCGTCGTGCGCGAGCGCATGACGACCCAGGACGTCGAGGCGATCACGCCGCAGACCCTGATCAACATCCGGCCGGTCGTCGCCTCCATCAAGGAGTTCTTCGGCACCAGCCAGCTGTCGCAGTTCATGGACCAGAACAACCCGCTGTCCGGGCTGACGCACAAGCGCCGTCTGTCGGCGCTCGGCCCCGGCGGTCTGTCCCGTGAGCGGGCCGGCTTCGAGGTCCGTGACGTGCACCCCTCGCACTACGGCCGCATGTGCCCGATCGAGACGCCCGAAGGCCCGAACATCGGTCTGATCGGCTCGCTCGCCTCCTACGGCCGGGTCAACGCGTTCGGTTTCGTCGAGACCCCGTACCGCAAGGTCATCGACGGCCAGGTCACCGACGAGGTGGACTACCTGACCGCCGACGAGGAGGACCGCTTCGTCATCGCGCAGGCCAACGCGCCGCTGACCAGCGACCTCCGGTTCGAGGAGAGCCGCGTGCTCGTCCGCCGCCGCGGCGGCGAGGTCGACTACGTCGGCCCCGAGGACGTGGACTACATGGACGTCTCGCCGCGCCAGATGGTGTCGGTCGCGACCGCCATGATCCCCTTCCTCGAGCACGACGACGCCAACCGCGCCCTCATGGGCGCGAACATGATGCGCCAGGCCGTGCCGCTGATTAAGTCGGAGGCCCCGCTCGTCGGCACCGGCATGGAGTACCGCTCCGCCGTCGACGCCGGCGACGTCGTCAAGGCCGAGAAGGCGGGTGTGGTCCAGGAGGTCTCCGCGGACTACATCACCACCGCCAACGACGACGGCACGTACATCACGTACCGCCTGGCCAAGTTCGCCCGGTCCAATCAGGGCACCTCGGTCAACCAGAAGGTCATCGTCAACGAGGGCGACCGCGTCATCGAGGGCCAGGTCCTCGCCGACGGTCCGGCCACCGAGAACGGTGAGATGGCCCTCGGCAAGAACCTGCTCGTGGCGTTCATGCCGTGGGAGGGTCACAACTACGAGGACGCGATCATCCTGTCGCAGCGCCTCGTACAGGACGACGTCCTCTCCTCGATCCACATCGAGGAGCACGAGGTCGACGCCCGTGACACCAAGCTCGGCCCCGAGGAGATCACCCGGGACATCCCGAACGTCTCCGAGGAGGTCCTCGCCGACCTCGACGAGCGCGGCATCATCCGCATCGGCGCCGAGGTCATCGCCGGCGACATCCTCGTCGGCAAGGTCACCCCGAAGGGCGAGACCGAGCTGACCCCCGAGGAGCGCCTGCTGCGCGCGATCTTCGGTGAGAAGGCCCGTGAGGTCCGTGACACCTCGCTGAAGGTGCCGCACGGCGAGACCGGCAAGGTCATCGGCGTGCGCGTCTTCGACCGCGAGGAGGGCGACGAGCTGCCGCCGGGCGTGAACCAGCTGGTCCGCGTCTACGTCGCGCAGAAGCGCAAGATCACCGACGGCGACAAGCTCGCCGGCCGGCACGGCAACAAGGGTGTCATCTCCAAGATCCTGCCGATCGAGGACATGCCGTTCCTGGAGGACGGCACCCCGGTCGACATCATCCTGAACCCGCTGGGTGTGCCGTCCCGAATGAACCCGGGACAGGTCCTGGAGATCCACCTCGGCTGGCTCGCCAGCCGCGGCTGGGACGTGTCCGGCCTCGCCGACGAGTGGGCCGAGCGTCTGCAGGCCATCGGTGCCGACAAGGTCGCCCCGCGCACCAACGTCGCCACCCCGGTCTTCGACGGTGCCCGCGAGGACGAGCTGGCGGGTCTGCTGCAGCACACCATCCCGAACCGCGACGGCGAGCGCATGGTGCTCCCGACCGGCAAGGCGCGGCTGTTCGACGGCCGTAGCGGTGAGCCGTTCCCGGACCCGATCTCGGTCGGCTACATGTACATCCTGAAGCTGCACCACCTGGTCGACGACAAGCTGCACGCCCGATCGACCGGTCCGTACTCGATGATCACCCAGCAGCCGCTGGGTGGTAAGGCGCAGTTCGGTGGCCAGCGGTTCGGCGAGATGGAGGTGTGGGCACTCGAGGCGTACGGCGCCGCCTACGCGCTCCAGGAGCTGCTGACCATCAAGTCCGACGACGTCACCGGCCGCGTGAAGGTCTACGAGGCCATCGTCAAGGGCGAGAACATCCCCGAGCCCGGCATCCCCGAGTCCTTCAAGGTGCTCATCAAGGAGATGCAGTCGCTCTGCCTGAACGTGGAGGTGCTGTCGAGCGACGGTATGTCCATCGAGATGCGCGACACCGACGAGGACGTCTTCCGCGCCGCGGAGGAGCTCGGTATCGACCTGTCCCGGCGCGAGCCGAGCAGCGTCGAAGAGGTCTGACGGGAGTCCGGCGGGGCCCCTGACCGACCAGGGGCCCCGCCGACCCCCAGGCCCCCGTACAGACCACAGACTTTCGACCCTGAGAGGGATTGACGCATAGTGCTCGACGTCAACTTCTTCGACGAGCTCCGGATCGGCCTGGCCACCGCTGACGACATCCGTCAGTGGAGCCACGGCGAGGTCAAGAAGCCCGAGACGATCAACTACCGCACCCTGAAGCCCGAAAAGGACGGACTCTTCTGCGAGAAGATCTTCGGTCCGACCCGGGACTGGGAGTGCTACTGCGGCAAGTACAAGCGTGTCCGCTTCAAGGGCATCATCTGCGAGCGCTGTGGCGTCGAGGTCACGCGCGCCAAGGTGCGCCGTGAGCGGATGGGCCACATCGAGCTGGCCGCCCCCGTCACCCACATCTGGTACTTCAAGGGTGTCCCCTCGCGCCTCGGCTACCTGCTGGACCTGGCGCCGAAGGACCTCGAGAAGGTCATCTACTTCGCGGCGTACATGATCACGTACGTCGACGAGGAGCGCCGCACCCGCGACCTGCCCTCCCTGGAGGCGCACGTCTCCGTCGAGCGCCAGCAGATCGAGAACCGCCGCGACGCCGACCTCGAGGCCCGCGCCAAGAAGCTCGAGACCGACCTGGCCGAGCTGGAGGCCGAGGGCGCCAAGGCCGACGTGCGCCGCAAGGTGCGCGAGGGTGCCGAGCGCGAGATGAAGCAGCTGCGCGACCGTGCGCAGCGCGAGATCGACCGCCTCGACGAGGTGTGGAACCGGTTCAAGAACCTCAAGGTCCAGGACCTGGAGGGCGACGAGCTGCTCTACCGCGAGCTGCGCGACCGCTTCGGCACCTACTTCGACGGCTCGATGGGCGCCGCCGCGCTGCAGAAGCGCCTGGAGTCCTTCGACCTCGAGGAGGAGGCCGAGAAGCTCCGCGAGATCATCCGCACCGGCAAGGGCCAGAAGAAGACCCGTGCCCTGAAGCGGCTGAAGGTCGTCTCCGCCTTCCTGCAGACCTCCAACAGCCCCAAGGGCATGGTCCTGGACTGCGTCCCGGTCATCCCGCCGGACCTGCGTCCGATGGTGCAGCTGGACGGTGGCCGCTTCGCGACCTCCGACCTGAACGACCTGTACCGCCGTGTCATCAACCGCAACAACCGCCTGAAGCGGCTTCTCGACCTCGGCGCGCCCGAGATCATCGTGAACAACGAGAAGCGCATGCTCCAGGAGGCCGTGGACGCGCTCTTCGACAACGGCCGTCGTGGCCGCCCGGTCACGGGCCCCGGCAACCGTCCGCTGAAGTCCCTCAGCGACATGCTGAAGGGCAAGCAGGGCCGATTCCGTCAGAACCTGCTCGGCAAGCGTGTCGACTACTCGGCGCGGTCCGTCATCGTCGTCGGCCCGCAGCTGAAGCTGCACCAGTGCGGTCTGCCCAAGGCGATGGCGCTGGAGCTGTTCAAGCCGTTCGTGATGAAGCGCCTGGTCGACCTGAACCACGCGCAGAACATCAAGAGCGCCAAGCGCATGGTGGAGCGCGGCCGCACGGTCGTGTACGACGTCCTCGAAGAGGTCATCGCCGAGCACCCGGTGCTGCTGAACCGTGCTCCCACCCTGCACCGCCTCGGCATCCAGGCCTTCGAGCCGCAGCTGGTCGAGGGCAAGGCCATCCAGATCCACCCGCTCGTGTGCACCGCGTTCAACGCGGACTTCGACGGTGACCAGATGGCCGTGCACCTGCCGCTGTCCGCGGAGGCGCAGGCCGAGGCCCGCATCCTGATGCTGTCCTCGAACAACATCCTCAAGCCGGCCGACGGCCGTCCGGTGACGATGCCGACCCAGGACATGGTCCTCGGTCTGTTCTTCCTCACCACCGACGGCGAGCTGCGTGACACCAAGGGCGAGGGCCGCGCGTTCGGCTCCACGGCCGAGGCGATCATGGCGTTCGACGCCGGCGAGCTGGCGCTGCAGTCGCAGATCGACATCCGCTTCCCGGTGGGCACCATCCCGCCGCGGGGCTGGACGCCGCCGGCCCGCGAGGAGGGCGAGCCCGAGTGGCAGCAGGGTGACTCGTTCCGCCTGCGCACCACCCTGGGCCGCGCGCTCTTCAACGAGCTGCTGCCCGAGGACTACCCGTTCGTCGACTACTCGGTGGGCAAGAAGCAGCTCTCCGAGATCGTCAACGACCTGGCCGAGCGCTACCCCAAGGTCATCGTGGCGGCGACGCTCGACAACCTGAAGGCGGCCGGCTTCTACTGGGCGACCCGTTCCGGTGTCACCGTGGCCATCTCCGACGTCGTCGTTCCCGAGGCGAAGAAGGAGATCGTCCGCGGCTACGAGGCGCAGGACGAGAAGGTCCAGAAGCAGTACGAGCGCGGTCTGATCACCAAGGAAGAGCGCACTCAGGAGCTCATCGCGATCTGGACCAAGGCGACCAACGAGGTCGCCGAGGCGATGAACGAGAACTTCCCCAAGACGAACCCCATCTTCATGATGGTTGACTCGGGTGCCCGAGGAAACATGATGCAGATGCGGCAGATCGCCGGTATGCGTGGTCTGGTGTCGAACGCCAAGAACGAGACGATCCCGCGTCCCATCAAGGCGTCGTTCCGTGAGGGCCTGTCCGTGCTGGAGTACTTCATCTCCACGCACGGTGCCCGTAAGGGTCTGGCGGACACCGCCCTGCGTACCGCCGACTCGGGTTACCTCACCCGTCGTCTGGTGGACGTCTCGCAGGACGTCATCATCCGCGAGGAGGACTGCGGCACCGAGCGCGGTCTCAAGCTCAAGATCGCGGAGCGTGGCGCGGACGGCGTGCTGCGCAAGGCGGACGACGTCGAGACGTCCGTGTACGCGCGCTGCCTCGCCGAGGACATCGTGGTCGAGGGCCAGGTGCTGGCCCCGGCCGGCACCGACCTGGGCGACGTCCTCATCGAGGAACTGGTCTCCCGCGGTGTCGAGGAGGTCAAGACCCGCTCGGTCCTGACCTGCGAGTCCGCCGTCGGTACCTGCGCGATGTGCTACGGCCGTTCGCTCGCCACCGGCAAGCTGGTCGACATCGGTGAGGCGGTCGGCATCATCGCCGCCCAGTCCATCGGTGAGCCCGGTACCCAGCTGACGATGCGTACCTTCCACACCGGTGGTGTGGCCGGTGACGACATCACCCAGGGTCTGCCGCGTGTCGTCGAGCTCTTCGAGGCCCGTACCCCGAAGGGTGTCGCCCCGATCTCCGAGGCGAGCGGCCGCGTCCGCATCGAGGAGACCGAGAAGACCAAGAAGATCGTCGTCACCCCGGACGACGGCAGCGACGAGACGGCGTACCCGATCTCGAAGCGTGCCAAGGTCCTGGTCCGCGAGGGCGACCACGTCGAGGTGGGCCAGCAGCTCACCGTGGGTGCCACCAACCCGCACGACGTGCTGCGCATCCTGGGCCAGCGTGCCGTCCAGGTCCACCTGGTCGGCGAGGTCCAGAAGGTCTACAACTCGCAGGGTGTGTCGATCCACGACAAGCACATCGAGATCATCATCCGGCAGATGCTGCGCCGCGTGACGATCATCGAGTCCGGCGACGCCGAGCTGCTGCCCGGCGAGCTGGTCGAGCGCTCCCGCTTCGAGCAGGAGAACCGTCGTGTGGTCCAGGAGGGCGGTCACCCGGCCTCCGGCCGTCCGCAGCTGATGGGTATCACCAAGGCCTCGCTGGCGACGGAATCCTGGCTGTCGGCCGCCTCCTTCCAGGAGACGACCCGAGTCCTGACGGACGCGGCGATCAACGCCAAGTCCGACAGCCTCATCGGCCTCAAGGAGAACGTCATCATCGGTAAGCTCATCCCGGCCGGTACGGGTCTGTCCCGCTACCGCAACATCCGGGTCGAGCCGACCGAGGAGGCCAAGGCCGCGATGTACTCGGCCGTCGGCTACGACGACATCGACTACTCGCCGTTCGGCACCGGCTCCGGCCAGGCCGTCCCGCTGGAGGACTACGACTACGGTCCGTACAACCAGTAAGCGAGCAGCCTGAAGGGCGGCCACTCCGTTGGGGGTGGCCGCCCTTCGGCGTGCCCGGTGCCCTTGAGGCGTGCTCAGTGCCCTTGCGGGACGAGGTAGGCCCGCAGGTGGTGCAGCCGGGTGTGGTAGTCCGGGTGCGAGGTGAGCAGCTTGGCGAGCGGGCTCTGCGCGACCGGTACCCCGCCGTTGCGGGCGGTGAGCGCGGCCTGGACCCGCTGCTCCTCGTGGTGCATCTTCTCCAGGACCGCCGCCAGCATGGGCGCGAAGCCGAGGCCCGCCGCGTGCTGGTCGGCCCGCAGCTCGGCCCGCCGGCCGACGGCGGCGAGCGCGTAGGGCATGCCGAGGACCAGCAGCGGCAACCCGTACAGGGAGGTCACCGTGACGAACGCGACGGCGCTGACGAATCCGCCGAAGACGAGGATGCCGAGGCAGGAGAAGGCGCGCGAGACCTTGAACAGCACGCTGGTCACGCCCCGCAGCAGCCGCCAGGCGAGCCGGCCCGGCAGGGCGTACCAGTAGCCGAGCAGCCCGGCCCAGGCGTGGCCGCCGACGTGGTGGCCGAGTTCGTGCGCCATGACCGCGGCGAGTTCGCCGTTGGGCAGCCGGTCCATGGCGAACCGGGTGACGCCCACGATGTGCCCGGCCGCCGCGACCGCGTTCAGACGGTCGCTGTCCTCGACCCACAGCTCGTAGGTACGGCCGTCCACCCCGGCCCGGGCCGTGACCTCCCGCCAGACCGGTTCGAGTTTGGCTCGTTCTTGTGGAGTGGGGTAGCGCAGCCGGAGCACATGGCGCGCGAGGGCGCTTTCGGTGGGCCGGTGGAAGATGAGTGCGCCGCTGGCGAGCCAGGCCAGGATCACCAGGAACCCGAGGCCGCCGAAGAAGAGCGAGACCAGGCCGACGACGAAGAGGCTGCCCAGGAAGTTCGGCAGGTGCAGCAGCAGGCTGCCGACGGCCGTGGCGTCGGTACGGCGCTGCTGGGCGGCGAGGTGGACACGGCCGTGGTCGGTGCTGATGTGATGCGGGTGCCGCGGATCGTGCGGGTCCCCGTCGGCCGTCCCGGCCCCCGGCGGCAGCGGCGGCATGGGCGGCACGGGCGGGAGAGGCGGCACGGGCGGCGGAGGGACGGAAGGCACCGGCGCGGGCGCGGCGGCGGGCGCGGCCTGCGGTGGCCCGGCGTACGACGGGTGGGCCGCGGGCGGTGGAGACGACGGGTACGCCGGTGTCGGCCGGCCGGGCAGCGGACCGGCCGGCTGCTGCGGGTAGCGGGGTGGCTCGGGATACTCCGGTGCGGCGGGCGGGTGGCTCATGCTGGATTCCTTCGATGGGTGGGGACGGCGGCCGGCCGGTCAGCCGATCAGCAGGGACGCGGGCACCAGGACCGTGCCGGCGCAGAACGCGATCAGGCCGGAGCGGATCCACTGGTGCTTACGGGCGGCGATCACGCTGTTCGCGGTCAGCGAGGCGAGCAGACCGGCGGTGGGATCGCGGACGGTGTCGTCGAGCGCCGCCTCCAGCCGGCCGGTGCGGGCGGCCTGCCGGATGTCGCCGAAGTACGACAGCGGCTGCCCCGGCGCCCAGGCTCCCGGGCGGTAGCGCGGCAGCACGGCGAGCAGCAGGGCCAGCAGCGAGAGGACCAGGCAGACGATCCCGGCCCACCACAGGACGGTCCCGGCGGCGGAGAGCCGGTCCGGCGACCAGCTCCGGCCGGCCAGCAGGCCGCTGAGCAGCCCGGCGGTCATGGCGAGCGCGGCGACCAGCACGGATGCCTTGCTGTCGGCCCGGGCTATCTCGGTGCGCAGGTCGGCGAGCAGCCGCTCGCACAGCCGCACCCGGGCGAGGGCCGGGTCGGTGGAGCCGTCCGGAGGACCGGTCACGGTCATCCGGCGGCCCCGCCTTCGCCACCGGGGTCCCCGGCCCCCGGGCCGGCGTCCGCCGGGGATGCCTGCGGGGGCTGGTCCGGCGTGCCGGCGGGGTGCCCGGGCGGCGGCGGTACGACCGGGGGCACGCTCGGCGGCAGCGGCGGTGCGGTCGGCACCGTGCCGTACCCGGGCGGCGGCTGCCAGCCGGACGGCGGAGGCACGGCCGGCATGGGCGGCGGACAGGGACCGCCGGCCCGGACCGGATACGGCGACCCGGGTACCGCGGCCGCCGTCGGTGCACCGGCGAACGGGGGCGCCGCCGCGTACGGCCCCTGCGGCGGGGCGTACGACGGCGGGCCGTACGGGGCCTGCGCAGGGGTGTACGGCGCCTGGAGCGGCGTGTACGGGGCGTGGGGCGCGGCCTGGGGCGGGACGGACGGGGTCTGTTCGGGGGCTGCCGGCGGGTCGTGCGGGGGCTGCGCGGAGGCTTCCCGCGCGGCCGGCGCGGGCTGCTGTCCCGCGGCCGGGGGGAGGGCCTCCGTGGCCGCTTCCCCGCCCTCGCCCCCGGTGTCCGCCGGAAGTCCTTCCGTACCGCCCGCCGGCATCGGGCCCGGCGCCGGTCCGCTTCCCGGCTCCGGGGCCGACGGGATCAGCGGCGGGTCCTGGGCCACGCCGGGCAGCCGCTGGTTGAGGATGTCGGTGAACGTGCGCAGGGCGAGCTGCTTGGGGCCCTCCAGTTCGAACTTCTCCGCGTTGTCCCCGGCCAGCAGCTCCTTCACCAAGCCCAGCTGCGCCTGGATCATGCGCAGCTGGTCCTCCCGCATGGCGGTCATGACCAGGCCGGTGTCCTCGGGGTGCTCGGCGAGGTGCAGCGCCCAGGCGGAAACCCCGCCCTGCTGGAGGTGCCACTGGTAGAAGGCCACCTTCTGGGCCTCGTACTGCTGCATGGCCAGGGCGTGCTGGGCCTGCTGCACGGCGAGCTGGTGCTGCTGCGCGCCGTACAGCACGGCCTGTTCCTGCTGCCAGTGCTGCTGCTGGAGGGCGAGTTCCTGGTGCCGGCGGCCGTAGACCAGGGCCCGTTCGATCTGCAGCCGGTCCTGCTCGCGGGCCCGGTGGTCCAGCTCGGCGTCGACCTCCACCCCCCGCTGCGCCACGCGGACCTGCTCCGCGGCGGAGTGGTCGATCGCCTGGAGCCGCTGCTGGTGCTCGATGTCGGCCTGGTCCCGCCGCAGCCGCAGGGTCCAGGTGACCTGGAGACCCACGTCCGCGCCCAGCGTGCCGAGCGCCTCCAGGGCCGTCAGCAGCTCCCGCTCGGCCGCCGCGCTGTCGGCGATCGCGAAGCGGCGGGACACCGGCCGGGCCGCCTGCTGGAGCAGGCCGGCGAGCAGCCCGGGCACGTCCCGGTGGCCGCTCCGCACGAACAGGGCCGGGTCCAGCACCTGCCAGGAGAAGTCGACCTCGGCCGTGAACTCGAACGCGTCGTTGTCGCTCGGCAGGGTGAACGTGCCCGTGAAGGGGTGCACGCCCATGTCCACCTCGTACACGGCCGTGTAGCGGTGGGCGACGATCTCGCTCCGGGTCGGGCGGCGCGGCGGGAGGTACGCGTCGTAGCCGCCCTTGGGGGTGGCGAACACCAGCGCGTGGTCGATCCGGACGACGTGCTTGAGCGAGAACTCGAAGCGGGACAGCTGCCGCACGGTGAGCACCGGGTCGGACAGCCGGGTGTGCCGGTCGGCCGGCTGCTGCCACTCGGGCGGGCGGGTGAAGCTGGACATGGGCGGGTCTCCTCGGGGACGTGCTCGGGACGTGCGCGCGCACGGACCGTCAGCGGGGCGGAAGCGTGGTCAGCAGCCGGGCCGCCACCAGCGGTGGCGGTGCGCCGTCCCGGCCGGGCATCGTGCGCAGCAGATGGCTCAGGCGCTGGTACTCGGTGGGCGTGGTGACGAGCCGGGGCAACAGGGCGGCCAGCGCCCACTCGGTGCCGGGCGACCCGTCGGCGGTCAGCACCCAGTCACCGAGGCGTTCGAGCGCGGAGCGGGTGGTGTGCCGGTCCGCGAGCGCCCGGCGCCACAGGAAGGCGAGTCCGTCGGCGGCCTGCCCGCCCGCGGCGGCCGCGTCGGCGTACCAGGCGAGGACGGTCGGCCGGCCGGCCGGGTCGCCGTCCTCCTCCCGGTGACGACAGGCGTTCACGAAGGCCGTCAGCGTGAGCGCGTTCACCGCGGGATCGTCGTCGAGGTGCGTCAGCAGCTCCTTGAGGACCTGGTCGTGCGCGGGGGAGAGCAGCAGCAGCGCCACCGCGTCGGACAGCTCGCCCGCCATCTCCGGGTCGAACTCGTCGGGTTCGGCGGAATCGGCGTACAGGCTGCGGGCCGCCTTGCGCAGCGCGGCGAGCGCCTGGCCGGGCAGCTCCGGGCCGATCAGGGCGTATGCCCGCGCGGCCACCCAGCGCAGGGCACGGTCGTCGTCGCCGGACCAGTCGTCCAGGATGCGGGGGATGTTGGGGGTGCCGACCAGGTGGGCGAGGGTGAGCGAGTTGACCGCGACCAGCCGGTGCCGGAACAGGCGTGAGGTGGCCCACGGCTTGATGACCAGGGCCATCGCGGAGGGCAGATCGGTGCGGGCGAGGACGGCGACGGTGGCGGCGGCGCGGGTGCGCACCAGCGGGCGGCCGTCGTCGGCGAGCCGGCGCAGCCACTCGATCAGCGCGGGCCGGGCCGATGGATGGCCCGTCCACACCAGGCGCAGCAGCACCAGGGGGACCCGCTCGTCGAGGAACTTCGCCTTGAACTGGGTCACCGGCCCCCACTCGGTGTGCTCGTCGTCCTCGTAGCCCTCCGCGCGGGCCAGTTGGAGCCGCTTGTCGATGTGGGTGCCGAAGACGGGGACCTCGGCGGGCAGGCCCGGGTGCTGGGTCTTGAGCAGGAAGCGGTACAACAGGTCGCTGAGTTCGGCGGTCAGGGCGTACGGGCCGCCGTCGAACGCCGCGAGGGCCACGAGGAAGGCCTTGTCCCGCAGATGGAGCGTGCTCTCGTCCTCCTCGAACCACTCCTGGACCTGGTTCTCCAGCGAGACCCGAGAGAACGCCGTGACCTGCTCCTCGGTCGCCTCTCCGGAGGCGTACCGGGCCAGCAGCCGGGCGAAGCCGGCCGTCTCGCGCAGCCGGTGGCGGCGGGCCAGGAAGTCGCCGGCCGCCGGGAGCCGGAGCAGAGCGGCGGCGGTGCCGTCGTCGACGTGGGTGCGCAGATGCGCGGCCAGCACCTCCGCCCCGGCCGGCGGCTCCCAGCGGACGGCCGTCACGTCCTCCAGTACGGCGGTGTGACCCACGGTGATCACCAGGTACGCGTCCTGCTCCGCGAGCCGGTCGCGGGCGGCCAGCAGATGGGGTTCGCGCAGCGGTTCCCCGCGCCGGGTGGCCAGGTCGCCCAGCACATAGCCGCGGGCCTGCCGCTCGCCGGTGCCGGTGAGCCGGTCGGCGAGCGAGCCGGGGGCGGTGTCCCGGTCGAGGACGTGCACGGGGACGGCGCCGAGCCGGTGCAGCAGGACCAGCGCCGCCGTCCGGCGGCCGGAGAAGCGGGCGCCGGACAGCACCAGGACACGGTCGCGGCGCAGCCGGTCCAGCAGCTCCTCCACGGTCTCCTCGGCGGCGGTGAACGACGCGTCCAGCCGTTCCAGCCGCTGCGGGGGCACCTCGCCGGAGACGGCGGCCGGGCCCAGCAGGCCGGCGAAGCCCCAGTGGTGCACCTCGGTCTTGCCGCCCAGGAACACGTCGCCGGTGATCTGGTTGCCGGCCAGGTTGTTCTGGTCGCCGTGGACCGTGCCGCCGCCGAACCGGGTCCGGTCGCCGATGTTCATGGTCCGGGGGCTGTGGTCGACCAGGTCGCGCCGGGCCGTCCAGACGTCCTGCGGCTGGTCGCGCTCCTCGGTCTCCTCGCCGGTACCGGCGGTCTGGGGCTGCTCCGCCTGCGCCTCGCCCGCCGGCGCGTCGGGGGCGGGGCCGGGCGGGGAGCCGGGGCGTTCCGCCTGGGCTTCGCTCACGCGTCCTCACCCCGTTCGCGGCGCCGGCCGCCGCCCAGGCGGACGTCGCCGGTGATCTGGTTGCCGGTCAGGTTGTTCTGGTCGCCGTGGACCGTGCCGCCGCCGATCGTCACCGCACCGCCGAAGTAGGGGCCCTGCGCCGGGGCGCCCCGGCGTCCCTGCGGTGCCGCGGGGACCGTGGCGGCGGGGTCCGGCGCGGGAAACGGCGCCGGGCGGTCCCCCGATCCGCCCGGCGCCTGCCCCTTCCCCCTGTCACCGTGGTCCATGGCGGTGCCCGGGGCGGCGCCGGACGTCCCGTCCGCCGCCGTGCCGGGTACCGGTCCGTACAGCCAGGCCGTGAGCGGGCCGTTCTTGCTCGCCACCGACACCGGGTGGAAGCCGTCGGCCGGCACGCCCGGGTGGTCGTGCCGCACGACTCCCGCGTACAGGGCGTCCGAGACGCACAGCGCGAAGTCGTCGGCCCGCTCGCGCAGGGCGTCCCGCAGCACCTCGGCGTCCAGCAGCCGGCAGGCGTGGTTCAGGTCGGAGCCGACCCAGCCGCCGTGCTCGTCGATGCCGACGAAGCCGCCGGCGACCACCCCGCGCAGCCGGATCTGCGCCGAACTGGACGCCATGCGGTTGACCGACCGCAGCTGGGCCGGGACCTCGGTGAGCAGGGCCCGCAGCAGCGCGGTGACGGAGGCGTTGGCGTCGATCAGCTCCATCACCGAGTCCCCCCGGTCGGCCCGCAGCCGCAGCGTCTCGTCGATGTCGGCGCTGCGCAGCGCGCGGTCCGTGATGTCGTAGAGCATGCGGCGCAGGTAGGCCTGCTCGACGTCGTCCCGGTGGCTGAACCTCTCGATGTCCAGCAGCAGGATCGTGCGGTTCACGGGGTCGGTCATGGCGGCCTCTCGGACGGGGGTGGTGTGCAGGGCAGCAGCGTGCTGCCCGGGAGGCCGCGGTGGTGAGGGCGGATGACGCACACCGACTGTGACCGTGTGCACAGAACGGCGACGGGGACGCGTGGGACGGCGGGGCCGGACAGCCGGGAGTGCCGGAAACGAGGGCGGGGGCGGCAGTCGGGAAGGGTGTGGGCTGGGCGGCGGGGGAGGTTGGGGGTGGGAGGGTGTGGGTCGGGCGGCCGGGGGGCTGGGAGCGGGAGGGCGCGGGCCGGGCGGCGGGGGAGGCCGGAGGTGGGAGGGCGTGGGCCGTGCGGCCGGATAGCCGGGAGCGGGACGGCGAGGGTTGTACGGCTGGGGAAGCCGGGAGCGGGAGGGCGTGGGCCGGGCGGCTGGGGAGGTCGGGAGTGGGGCGGTGTGGGTCGGGCGGCCGGGAGAGCCGAGAACGGGACGGTGTGGGCTGTACGGCCGGGGAAGCCGGGAGCGGGAGGGTGTGGGCCGTGCGGCCGGGGAAGCCGGGAGCGGGAGGGCGCGGGCCGGGCGGCCGGGGAGGTCGGGAGTGGGGCGGTGTGGGTCGGGCGGCCGGGAGAGCCGAGAACGGGACGGTGTGGGCTGTACGGCCGGGATAGCCGGGAGCGGGACGGCGTGGGCCGTACGGCCGGGGAAACCGGGAGCAGGGGGGCGTGGGCCGGACAGCCAGGGGGAGCCGGCGCGCGACGGCGGCTCAGACAGCGGGATCACCGGGGAAACGTGATGGCGAGGGGCGCAGCAGGGGCAGCGGGGGCGTCCGGGGCGCGGGCAGCGGGGACGTAAGGGACGCGAGCCCGGCAGGGGCCGGGCAGCCGGGTTGTCCGGGAACCGCGACGCGGGGGCCGGACAGCCGGCATCTGCCGGGGAGTGGTGCCGTAGGGAGCCGGGGCGGGCGGGGACGTCAGGGCGGCGCCGGAAGGCCGGGGGCGCGGCGGGGGAGCCCGCGCCCCGGAGGCTCAGTCCTCGCGCGGGCCCGGTGGGGACGGGATCGCCGGGGAGGGGAGGGCCGCCGTGATGCGGCGCAGGATGTCCGGACGGCGGATGAGGAGGGCGCGGCGGCCGGTGACCACCGCCTCCTTGTCGCGCAGCTCCTTCAGCAGCCGCTGCACCATCTCCCGGGAGGCGCCGACGGAGCCGGCGAGTTCCTGCTTGCTGAGCGGCACGGCCAACTCGATGCCGCCCGGGACGCGCCGGCCGTGGCTGCGGGCGAGGTCGAGCAGCAGGACGGCGAGCCGTTCCCGTACGTTCATCGACGCGAACTCCAGCCGTCGCCGGTCGGCCGCCCGGGTGCGGTCCGAGGTGAGGCCGAGCAGAGCGAAGGAGGCGGCGGGGGAGCCGTTCAGGAAGGCCCGGAACCGCTCCCGCTCGACGGCCACCGCGCGGACCCGCTCCAGCGCGGTGACCGTGGCCGAGCGCGGCCGTCCGGTCAGCGCGGCGGACTCCCCGATGATGTCGCCGGGCCCGCGCAGGGCGAGCAGCGCCTCGTAGCCGTTGGCGGCGGAGGCGGTGACCTTGGTCCAGCCGTCGACCAGGAACAGCACGTGGGAGGAGGGTTCGTGCTGGTGGAGCAGGATCGTGCGGGCTCCGAAGGAGAGCGCCATGCCGAGGTCGAGCAGCGCCGAACGGTCCTCGCTCTCCAGCCGGGCCAGGAACGGAACCCGGTCCTCCAGACCGCCGTCGTCCGGCGAGTACGCCGTCGTCCTTGCTGTCATGCTCATCCCCCGGGAGTCCGCGGACGCATCAACGTACTGAACACGCAAGACCACCGAGTCGCGAAGAGCGCGTTTCGGCCACTCTCGGCCCGCCGGACAAGCCGGGCGAATGTCAAGGAGGGAGGTGGAGAGTCCGGCGTGTCGCAGCGCACTCCATTTGTTTTGACCGAAGTCCGTGAGGTAGGTACGCTCAGACCTTGTGCCTGGGGTGTGCCCTGGCTCCTGTGCGTGCCTGTGAACCGTACGGCGAGTCATGAGCGGCCACCGTAATCTGCGCTTCTTCCCGTCTTGCGGCGGGAGTCCCGCGGGTTCGACACACCCGACCGCGTGGGTCGGCGACGTTCCAGGTTAGCTGTACCCATCGGCACACAGAAACCGGAGAAGTAGTGCCTACGATCCAGCAGCTGGTCCGCAAGGGCCGGCAGGACAAGGTCGAAAAGAACAAGACGCCCGCACTCGAGGGTTCCCCCCAGCGTCGCGGCGTCTGCACGCGTGTGTTCACGACCACCCCGAAGAAGCCGAACTCGGCCCTCCGCAAGGTCGCGCGTGTGCGTCTGACCAGCGGCATCGAGGTCACCGCTTACATTCCGGGTGAGGGACACAACCTGCAGGAGCACTCCATCGTGCTCGTGCGCGGCGGCCGTGTGAAGGACCTGCCGGGTGTTCGATACAAGATCATCCGCGGTTCGCTCGACACCCAGGGTGTCAAGAACCGCAAGCAGGCTCGCAGCCGTTACGGCGCCAAGAAGGAGAAGTAAGAATGCCTCGTAAGGGCCCCGCCCCGAAGCGCCCGGTCATCATCGACCCGGTCTACGGCTCTCCTCTGGTGACCAGCCTGATCAACAAGGTGCTGCTGAACGGCAAGCGCTCCACCGCCGAGCGCATCGTCTACGGCGCCATGGAGGGCCTGCGCGAGAAGACCGGCAACGACCCGGTCATCACGCTGAAGCGCGCTCTTGAGAACATCAAGCCGACCCTCGAGGTCAAGTCCCGCCGTGTCGGTGGCGCCACCTACCAGGTGCCGGTCGAGGTCAAGCCCGGCCGCGCCAACACCCTGGCGCTGCGCTGGCTGGTCGGTTACTCCCGCGCCCGTCGCGAGAAGACCATGACCGAGCGTCTCCTCAACGAGCTTCTCGATGCCTCCAACGGCCTCGGTGCGGCCGTGAAGAAGCGCGAGGACACCCACAAGATGGCCGAGTCCAACAAGGCCTTCGCGCACTACCGCTGGTAGTCGCTACCCACATCGAGACCGAGAGAAGACTGAAGCCTTATGGCTACCACTTCACTTGACCTGGCCAGGGTCCGGAACATCGGGATCATGGCCCACATCGACGCGGGCAAGACGACCACCACCGAGCGGATCCTGTTCTACACCGGTGTGTCTTACAAGATCGGTGAGGTCCACGACGGCGCTGCCACCATGGACTGGATGGAGCAGGAGCAGGAGCGTGGCATCACGATCACCTCTGCTGCCACCACCTGCCACTGGCCGCTGGAGAACGTCGACCACACCATCAACATCATCGACACCCCGGGGCACGTCGACTTCACCGTCGAGGTGGAGCGCTCCCTGCGTGTGCTCGACGGTGCCGTGACGGTGTTCGACGGCGTCGCCGGCGTTGAGCCGCAGTCCGAGACCGTGTGGCGTCAGGCGGACCGCTACGGCGTTCCGCGTATCTGCTTCGTCAACAAGCTCGACCGCACCGGTGCCGAGTTCCACCGCTGTGTCGACATGATCACCGACCGTCTGGGCGCGCAGCCGCTGGTCATGCAGCTGCCGATCGGCGCCGAGGCGGACTTCAAGGGTGTCGTCGACCTGGTGACGATGAAGGCGTTCGTCTGGTCCGCCGAGGCCACCAAGGGCGAGATGTACGACATCGTCGACATCCCGGACACCCACACCGAGGCTGCCGAGGAGTGGCGCGGCAAGCTGCTCGAGGCCGTGGCCGAGAACGACGAAGAGATCATGGAGCTGTACCTGGAGGGCGAGGAGCCTTCCGTGGAGCAGCTGTACGCCGCGATCCGTCGTATCACCATCGCCTCCGGCAAGGGCACCGGCACCACGGTGACCCCGGTGTTCTGCGGTACCGCGTTCAAGAACAAGGGCGTCCAGCCCCTGCTCGACGCGGTCGTGCGCTACCTGCCGTCCCCGGTCGACATCGAGGCCATTGAGGGCCACGCGGTCAACAACGCGGACGAGGTCGTCAAGCGCAAGCCGTCCGACGAGGAGCCGCTGTCGGCGCTGGCGTTCAAGATCATGAGCGACCCGCACCTCGGCAAGCTCACCTTCGTCCGCGTGTACTCCGGCCGCCTGGAGTCCGGCACCGCCGTGCTGAACTCCGTCAAGGGCCGCAAGGAGCGCATCGGCAAGATCTACCGCATGCACGCGAACAAGCGTGAGGAGATCGAGTCGGTGGGCGCCGGCGACATCGTCGCCGTCATGGGCCTGAAGCAGACCACCACCGGTGAGACGCTCTGCGACGAGAAGAACCCGGTGATCCTGGAGTCCATGGACTTCCCGGCGCCGGTCATCGAGGTCGCGATCGAGCCCAAGTCCAAGGGTGACCAGGAGAAGCTGGGTGTCGCCATCCAGCGTCTCGCGGAGGAGGACCCCTCCTTCCAGGTGCACACCAACGAGGAGACCGGCCAGACCGTCATCGGCGGTATGGGCGAGCTTCACCTCGAGGTCCTCGTGGACCGCATGAAGCGCGAGTTCAAGGTCGAGGCCAACGTCGGCAAGCCGCAGGTGGCCTACCGTGAGACGATCCGCAAGGCCGTCGAGCGCGTCGACTACACCCACAAGAAGCAGACCGGTGGTACCGGTCAGTTCGCGAAGGTGCAGATCGGCATCGAGCCCCTCGAGGGCGGCGACGTCTCGTACGAGTTCGTGAACAAGGTGACCGGTGGCCGCATCCCGAAGGAGTACATCCCTTCGGTGGACGCCGGTGCGCAGGAGGCCATGCAGTTCGGCATCCTCGCCGGCTACGAGATGACCGGTGTCCGTGTCATCCTCCACGACGGTGCCTACCACGAGGTCGACTCCTCCGAGCTCGCCTTCAAGATCGCCGGTTCGCAGGCCTTCAAGGAGGCCGCGCGCAAGGCCAGCCCCGTGCTGCTCGAGCCGATGATGGCCGTCGAGGTCACCACGCCCGAGGACTACATGGGCGAGGTCATCGGCGATATCAACTCCCGCCGTGGCCAGATCCAGGCCATGGAGGAGCGGGCCGGTGCCCGCGTCGTGAAGGGCCTCGTGCCCCTGTCGGAGATGTTCGGCTACGTCGGCGACCTCCGCAGCAAGACGTCGGGTCGCGCAAGCTACTCGATGCAGTTCGACTCCTACGCCGAGGTTCCGCGGAACGTCGCCGAGGAGATCATCGCGAAGGCCAAGGGCGAGTAACGCACCGCGTTAACACGCCGTAGGCTTGACTCCGGAGCCTCCAGGGGCAAACGTCCGCAATCGTGAGCGTTTGCCCCGGGTTCCGGGCCTTTACAGCAAAGATCACCTGGCGCCGATGAAGTAAGGCGTACAGAACCACTCCACAGGAGGACCCCAGTGGCGAAGGCGAAGTTCGAGCGGACTAAGCCGCACGTCAACATCGGCACCATCGGTCACATCGACCACGGTAAGACGACCCTCACGGCCGCCATTACCAAGGTGCTGCACGACGCGTACCCGGACCTGAACGAGGCCACCCCGTTCGACAACATCGACAAGGCGCCCGAGGAGCGTCAGCGCGGTATCACCATCTCCATCGCGCACGTCGAGTACCAGACCGAGGCGCGTCACTACGCCCACGTCGACTGCCCGGGTCACGCGGACTACATCAAGAACATGATCACCGGTGCCGCGCAGATGGACGGCGCGATCCTGGTGGTCGCCGCCACCGACGGCCCGATGCCGCAGACCAAGGAGCACGTGCTCCTGGCCCGCCAGGTCGGCGTTCCGTACATCGTCGTCGCCCTGAACAAGGCCGACATGGTGGACGACGAGGAGATCCTGGAGCTCGTCGAGCTCGAGGTCCGTGAGCTCCTCTCCGAGTACGAGTTCCCCGGCGACGACGTTCCGGTCGTCAAGGTCTCCGCGCTCAAGGCCCTCGAGGGCGAGCAGGAGTGGGTGGACTCCGTCCTCAACCTGATGAACGCCGTCGACACCGCCATCCCGCAGCCGGAGCGCGACGTCGACAAGCCGTTCCTCATGCCGATCGAGGACGTCTTCACCATCACCGGTCGCGGTACGGTCGTCACCGGCCGTATCGAGCGTGGTGTCCTCAAGGTCAACGAGACCGTCGACATCATCGGCATCAAGACCGAGAAGACCACCACCACGGTCACCGGCATCGAGATGTTCCGCAAGCTGCTCGACGAGGGCCAGGCCGGTGAGAACGTCGGTCTGCTCCTCCGTGGCATCAAGCGCGAGGACGTCGAGCGCGGCCAGGTCATCATCAAGCCGGGCTCGGTCACCCCGCACACCGAGTTCGAGGCGCAGGCCTACATCCTGTCCAAGGACGAGGGTGGCCGCCACACGCCGTTCTTCAACAACTACCGTCCGCAGTTCTACTTCCGCACGACGGACGTGACCGGCGTGGTGACCCTCCCCGAGGGCACCGAGATGGTCATGCCGGGTGACAACACCGAGATGAAGGTGGAGCTCATCCAGCCCGTCGCCATGGAAGAGGGCCTGAAGTTCGCCATCCGTGAGGGTGGCCGCACCGTGGGCGCTGGCCAGGTCACCAAGATCGTCAAGTAAGTTCCGCTTGCTTGAGGGTCAGCATCTGACCTGAGGGGAGGCCCGTACGACTCCGGTCGTACGGGCCTCTTCCGCTTTTCCGCCCGCTCGGTCCACCGCTCGCTCGAAACTATTCGGTGCGTCCGACCCGTTCCCCGGTGCCGTCGTCTCGCCCACTATTTGTCATGCCGCTGAGCAAATAGGGACGCGTGGGGAAGTGGAGGAGTGCCGTATGTCGTCTGCGCACGTCAGCCGTAGGACGGTTCTGGGCGGGACGGTTCTGGGCGCCGGGCTGGCCGCCGTGTCGGGACCGGTGGCGGGGGCCGCGTCCGGATCGGAGCCCGGGTCCGGGGCGGGTCCCGGGGGAGGGCTGCGGGTGACGGACCCGGGGTCGTACATCTCGTTCACGGGCGGGGTGTTCTCCCTGGTGGGCGCGCCGGTGGTGGTCAGCCAGGACGATCACCCCGGAGTCGTACGGGTGGCGGGGGATCTGCGGGACGACCTCGCGCGGGTGACCGGCGTGCGTCCGGGTACGACGATCGGCCGCTTCCCGGTGCTGGTCGGCACGATCGGCCGCAGCCCGCTGATCGACGGCCTGATCCGGTCCGGCAAGCTCGACGTGAGCGGCGTGCGCGGCCGGTGGGAGACCTCGCTCCAGACGGTCGTGGACCACCCGATGCCCGGGGTGGAGCGGGCGTTCGTCATCGCGGGCAGCGACCCGCGGGGCACGATCTTCGGGGCGTACGACGTCTCGTACGGCATCGGCGTCTCGCCCTGGCACTGGTGGGACGATGTGCCGCCGACGCGGCGCGAGGCGGTCTGGGTGAAGCCCGGCCGCTTCACCCAGGGGACCCCGGCGGTGAAGTACCGGGGCGTCTTCATCAACGACGAGAACCCGGCGCTCGGCACCTGGGCCCCGGCCTACTTCGGCTCCGGAAAGGCACCGGGGTTCCCCAACGGCTTCAACGCCGACTTCTACGCGAAGGTCTTCGAGGTCCTGCTGCGCCTGAAGGGCAACTACCTCTGGCCGGCGGTCTGGGGCCGGGCCTTCGCCGAGGACGACCCGGAGAACCACCGCAGGGCCGCCCAGTACGGGATCGTCATGGGCACCTCCCACGAGGCGCCGATGATGCGCGGCATCGAGGAGTGGAACCGGCACGCGGGCTCGGGGTCCGACCCCTACGGGGGCACGGGCGAGTGGTCCTACCGCCGCAACCCGGAGGCGATCCGCGCGTACTGGCGGGCCGGCATCCAGCGGATGGTCGACGAGGGCTTCGAGGGCGTCGTGACCCTCGGCATGCGCGGCAACGGCGACACCAGCCTGCCCGACGGCGACGGCATCGAGCTGATGCAGGAGATCATCGCCGACCAGCGCCGCATCATCGAGGAGGTGACCGGGAGACCGGCGGCCGAGACTCCCCAGGTGTGGACCCTCTACAAGGAGGTGCAGCGCTACTGGGACCGGGGTCTGCGCGCCCCCGACGACGTCACCGTGGTCCTCACGGACGACAACTGGGGCAACATCCGCAAACACCCGGACGGCCCCCGCGCCGGCGGCTACGGGCTGTACTACCACTTCGACTACGTCGGTGCGGGCCGCAACTACAAGTGGGTCGACACCGCGAACCTCCGCAACGTCTGGGAGCAGCTCCACCAGGCGCACGCCTACGGCAACCACGGCCTGTGGGTGGTCAACGTCGGCGACCTGAAGGGCAACGAGCTGCCGACGGAGTTCTTCCTGAACTACGCCTGGGACCCGGACCGCCTGCCCCTGGAGCGCCTCGGCGAGTGGGAGGAGCGCTACGCGGCGCAGAACTTCGGCGAGGCGCAGGCGGCGGAGATCGCGTCGCTGCTGGCGGAGTACGGCCGGCTCCAGGCCCGCCGCAAACCGGAGCTGCTGAACCGCCGGATCACCCTGTCCGGGGACCGGATCGTCTACGACGACCAGCAGACCCCGTACTACTTCGCGCACCGGGAGCTGGAGCGGGTCACCGAGGAGTGGCGGGAGCTGGGCCGTCGCGCCGAACGCGTCGAGCGCAGGCTGCCGGAGCGGCTGCGGGACGCGTGGTTCGAACTGGCGGGCTACGAGGTGACGGCGACCGCGAACCTGTACGAGCTGCGGCAGGCGGAGTTCACCAACCTGCTGTACGCGGCGCAGGGCCGGGCCGCGGCGAACGAGCGCGCGGCCCGGGCGGAGGCGGGCCTCGCCCGCGACTTCGCCCTCGCCGACCGCTTCAACTCGCGCGTCGCGAACGGCAAGTGGCAGGGCTTCCAGACCCAGCCGCACATCGACTACGGCGACGTCGACCGCTACGGCCCGAACGCGCCGTGGCAGCAGCCGGAGAAGGACAACGTGGCCATACCCGACGTGCTCTTCCCGGCCGTGCGGCGCATCGAGGTGCCCGAGGCGGCGGAACTGGGCGTGTCGGTGGACGGGGCGGAGGACAAGGGCGAGTGGTGGCCCGGCGGCGCGTCGGGGGAGGCCGTCCTGCCGCCGTTCAGCCCGTACCAGACCCGGCCCCGCCAGTACGTGGAGATCTTCAACCGGGGCCGTACGCCGTTCCCCTACGAGGTGTCGGTCTCGGCCCCGTGGCTGCGGGTGGACCGCCCGCGGGGCCGGGTGGAGAAGCAGGTCCGCCTGGAGGTGGAGGTGGACTGGTCCCGGGCACCCAAGGGGCGCGCGGAGGCGACCCTGACGGTGCGCGGCGCGGGCGCGTCGGTCGCGGTCCGCTGCGTGGCGGAGCGCCCGTCGGGCGTGCGGGCGCGGGGCTTCGTGGAGGCGGGTAGTTACGTCGCGATCGACGCCGAGCACTACGACCGTGCGGTCGGCCGGTGGCGCCGTATCGACGGCATCGGCCGCACGGGCGCGGGCGTGACCCCGTGGCCGGTGACGGCTCCCCGCCAGACCCCCGGGGGCTCCAGCCCCCACCTGGAGTACGAGGTGACGCTGCTGTCCGCCCCCGCCGAGGTGACGGTCTGGGCCCACCTGTCCCCCCGCAACCCGGCCCTCCCCGGCATCCAGGGCCTGCGCTACGGCATCTCCCTGGACGACGGCCCGATCCGGACGGTGGACATCACCGAGGGCGCGGACGACGGCGCGCTGAACACGGTGTGGGCCCGCCACACGTCGGACAACATCAACGCGACGGCGACGCGCCACACCGTGTCGAAGCCGGGCGTCCACCGCCTGAGGTTCTGGATGGTCGACCCGACGGTGGTGGTCCAGCGACTGCTGATCGACACGGGCGGGCTGCCGGAGCTGTACCTGGGTCCGCTGGAGAGCCGGCGGGTGTAACGGGCGGAGCGGGGAGGGGTCGTTGGCGCGGGACGGGTCTGGCGGGGAGTGCTCAGGCTTCGAGCGAGGCATTCATGGCTTCGTCGAGGGTGGCACTCGACTCTCTCAGGGCGTCCTGCGCCACGACAGGGTCTTCGAAGCCGTTCGTACTATCAGCGATGCCTGGCCGGTTGAACGACGGTGCTCATCCCTTTTGGCATAGCCTCGCATCGAGTTCACGCTAGTCGGTACGGTTGCTTGCAGCAGCTGTCCGGATACCGAGCGGCGGGGGCGGGCCGTGGCTGGGGGCGAGGTCACCTTTGGCGAGTTCATCGCCAAGTTACGTACGCGCAAGGGCTGGTACCAGCGCGATCTCGCTGCCGAGGCCGGCCGGAGCGAGGAGTGGGTGTCCGGGGTCGAGCGGGGCCTGATCCCGGTCCGCAACATCGAGATGCTCACCCTGCTCGCACGCGTACTCGGCACGACCCTGGAAGAACTGCTGGCCCACCCTCGGCCCGCGCGGGTCGTGTCCAGTCCGCCTCGACGAAAGGCCAGCTCCGCTAGGCTGACGCCCAGTCCGGCTGCCGAGGAGGATGACGACGAGGTGCGACGCCGTGAACTGCTGGCTGCCGCCGCTGCCGCCGTCTTCACGCCGGTCGTCGGCGCCCAGCCGGCCGCCGCGCGCCCGACCCCGCTGGCTCCGCTGGAAGACCTGCTGCTCTACGGCACCGCCGGCATCCCAGGCCGGCGCGAGCCCGCTGCCGCCTCGGTCCAGTCCTCGATCATGACCGCACGTCAGAACTTCCGCGCGGCCCGCTACGACGCCCTCGCCCAGGCCCTTCCGGGGTGGATCGCCGCAGCTCAGAGCACCGGGTCTGCCGAGGAGTCGGCCCGGAACGTGGCCGCGCTCTACAACATCGCGGTCCGGCTGTGCATCAAGATCGGTGACAACGGGCTGGTCGCCATCACCTCGGACCGGGCCCTGACCGCCGCGCGGGCGGGCGGCGACGGCCTGATCATCGCCGAAGCCCAGCGCATGGTCTCAAGCGCCTGGCGGCGCCAGGGCCACCTGAGCCGGGCCGCCGATATCGTGGTCCGCGCCGCCCACGACCTGCAGCGCGACGCACGCGTCCCCGAGTCGGCCCGCCTGGCCGCCCGAGGTGACCTGTTCGCCACTGCCGCGTACACCGCCGCGAAGCTCGGCGACCGCTCCTACGCGCACTCGCTGATCGCCGAGGCCGCCGACAACGCCCGCGCGGCCGGCCGGGCCTCCGGCCAGGTGGACGCCATCCAGGGGGTTGCCCTGCACCACCTGTCGGTGCACTACGAACTCGGCGACTCCGGGCAGGCGATCGAGCTGGCCCGCACCATCAACCCGGCCGCACTGCCGACCGCCGAGCGCCAGGCCCGGTTCTTCACCGACGTGGCCCGAGTCTTCGACCAGTGGGGCAAACCCGAGCAGGCATTCCGCGCCCTGCTGGCCGCCGAGCAGGCTGCCCCGCAGGAAATCCGCCGCAGCGCGGTTCGCGAGGTCGCCACGGACTTGCTCCGCCACGACCGCTCGCTGCCCGGCATCCGCGACTTCGCCGCCCGATCCGGAGTGCAACTCGGCTGATGCGTAATCGGCTTACGGACCCGTAATCCGATTACGGATCTGGTCTTCGCCCAGGCCTTTCACTGGGGACACCCGCTCCCGTCCCCGCTGACGAAGGCCCTCGTATGCCGACGAACAGCCCTTCCGCCCCGGCCGTCTGCTGCCCGCCCTTCCGCGACCGGCTCGGCGACTTTCTGATCGCTTCCTGGGCGGTGCCGCACGTCCCCGTGCTCGTGCTGCTCGGGCTGGTCGCCCACCAGGCCGAGCCGGCCACGCCCTCGGCGGCCCTGGCCACCATCCCGGACCTGCCCCCGGTCCAGGTCCGGCACCTCTTCACTCGCTCGTCCGAGAGGGGAACAGCCATGCACAATGTCACCGGAGTCCCCACGATCAGCGCCGAGTTCCCGCGCGCGGACTACCGCACCACCCCCGGGTACTACTTCGAGACCGAGAGCGTCACCGACCCGGTCGTGCTGCACCTGCTCGATCTGTGCCCGACCGTGTTCGGCCTCAAGAAGGCGGTGGCCGACCTGCTCGCCGGCCGGAACGGGATCGCCCTGCCCGCCTCGGAGGGTGTCATCGAGCCCGGCGCGACCGTCCGAGGCGAGGTGATCGTGGCGGCTGGAGCCGTCATCGCCGAGGGCGCGTTCGTCACCGGCCCCGTGCTGGTCTGCCCCGGTGCGGTGATCGAGGCCGGTGCCCGGGTGCGGGACCACTCCGTCATCGGCCCCGGCTGCCGGATCGGCTTCGGCGCCGAGGTCACCCGTTCCCTGCTGGTCGGTGGCGTCTTCATGAAGCACACCAGCTTCGTCGGCGATTCCGTCCTCGGGCTGGGCGTCAACATCGGAGCCTTCGTCTCCACCACGGGCCTGCGGGTCACCTCCGGCCCGGTCACCGAGCCGGCCACCGAGGAGGTGTGCGCCTACCTGGACGGGCACCGCATCGCCACCGGCCAGACCAAGTTCGGCGCCGTCGTCGGCGACGGCGTCATCATCCCGGCCGGCACCGTCCTGCAGCCCGCCACCCTGATCGGCTCCCACACCGTGCTTTACCCCAAGAGCCAGGTCGGGGGCTTCTTTCCTGCTGGAAGCCAAGGAAGGTGACCATGAGCGAGCAGCCCAACCTGCCGTCCACCACCGACTCCCGTGCAGTTCACATCACCGGCGGCCACCGCGTGGAGGGCACGGTGACGGTCCAGGGCAGCAAGAACATCGCCCTGCACCTGTATGCCGCCGCCCTGCTCGTGGACGAGCCGCTGACCCTGACCGGTGCCCCGGAGATCCTGGACACCCTGGTCTGTGCGGAGATCCTGAACCACACCGGCACCCCGACCAAGGTCGTCGGAGACCGCTTCGAGACCACCCCGGCTGCCGCCTGGTACCCGGTCATCCCCGACCGGCTCGGCCGCCGCGTCCGCACCACCGCCGTGATGGCCGCCGCCCTGCTCGCCCGCGCCGGACAGGTCAGCTTCCCACCGCCGGGCGGTGACGCCTTCTGCCGCCGCCTGATCGACCGCCACCTCGTGGCGATGGAGGCCGCCGGCGCCACCGTGGCCGTGACCGGCACCGAGGTGAAGGCCCGCATCGCCGGCTGGGGCCAAACGCCCTTCACCACCGACGTGAACACCCGCTTCTGGGGCCCGAGCCTGGGCGCCACCGTCACCGCGATGCTGCTGGCCGCCCGGACCCGGGGCACATCGACCATCCTCAACCCCAGCGTCGAACCGGAGGTGCTGGTCACCGCCTCGGTGCTGACGGCCGGCGGGGTCGGCATCACCTGGGAGGGCGCCGCCGCTCTGCACGTCACCGGCTCCGACCGGATCACCGGAGGCGCCTTCCAGGTTCCGCCGGACCGGCTGGAGGCCGCCACCCTCGCCCTGGCCGCCGCCATCACCGGCGGTACGGTCCAACTCGACAACTTCCCGACCACCGAGTTCCCCACCGGTCTGGTGGCCGTCCTCGCCGACGCCGGGATCGAGCTGGCCCCGGTCAACGGCGGAACCCTCGCCCGCTGCCCAGCCGGCCCGAGGGCCGTGCACATGGCCACCGGCCCCCACCCCGCCTTCCCCACCGACATGCAGCCCCAGCTGACCGCCTTCCTCACCCAGGCCCCCGGCACCTCAAGGATCGAGGAACGCGTCTACACCGACCGCACCACCCACATCGGCCCGCTGCGGGCCCTCGGCGCCGCCGTCAACACCGACGGCGCCACGATCACTGTCGGCGGCCCCGCCCCGCTGGCCGCCGCCGACGTGGCCGGGGAGGACATCCGGGCGGCCACCGCCGCTGTGATCGCCGCCCTCGCGGCCGAGGGCACCTCTACGATCCGAGGCATGTACCACCTGCGACGCGGCTACGGCACCCTGCTGCCCAAACTCGTCTCGCTCGGTGCCAAGCTGACGCTCGATCAGGAGTTGCCGTGACCGCCTCGTGGAAACCCGCCCAGCTCGCCGACCTGCGCGAGTGTCTGGAGCTGATGACCGCCGACGGGACCGTGCCCGGCGGCGTCATCGCCCACGGCACCCTCGACGGGGATCCCGGCTTCCTGACGGCGGGGGTCGTCGCACCCGAGTGCGGCGACGCCCGCCCCGGTCCGGACACCGTCTACGACGTGGCCTCCCTGACCAAGGTGGTCGCCACCTGGCCGCTCATCGGCACCACCGGCATCGACCTCGAAACCCCGGTCCGGACCTTCCTGCCCACCGTCACGGCCGAGGCGCCGGGTGGTCAGGTGACGGTCGGCCAGACCCTCGCCCACACCACCGGGCTGCGGCCCGACACCCGCCTTGACCAGTACCGCAACCGGACCGAGGACCTCGCCGCCCTGATCTGCGGCGAGGACCTGATCGCCTGCCCCGGCGCCGGGCACCGCTACATCAACCGCGGGTTCATCCTCGCCGGCCTCCTCCTTGCCCAGGTCACCGGCCGCCGCCTGGACGAGCTGGCCGCCGACCTGTGGAACCGGCTCGGCATGACCAGCACCGTATACGGGCCGATCGGCCGATCCAGCCGGGTCGCGCCGACCGAACAGCGGCTCGCCGGGGCCCCTCGGCTGTGGGGTATCCCGCATGACGACAACGCGGCTCTGCTGGGCGGCGTCGCTGGACACGCGGGCGTCTTCACCACCGCCGCCGACCTGGGCACCTACGCGACCGCCCTGCTGGCCGGGCACCGCGACGGCACCGAGTTGGGCCGCTGGCTGGCCCGCAGCATCGTCCCGCAGACCGCGATCGAGCCGGGCCTGGACCGGGGCCTGGCCTGGATCCTCACCGGCGACGGCCGGGTGGCCTACCACCACGGCTTCACCGGCACCAGCCTCTACCTGTCCCCGGCCACCGGCCGCTACCTGGTGATCTGCACCAACGCGGTCTACCACCACCAGGACAACCGCACCCGCCTCGCGCCCTTGCGGAACCTCGCCCTCAAGGCGATCACCACTGAACCCTAGGCCGGCACCCCTGACCTCCCTGCGGCTACGACCAGGCGGACCGGCCGGGACTGGTACTCCACTTCCAGCTCACGTCCGGACTGCCTTCATGGCTTCGTCGAGGACGTCGCTCAGTTCTCTCAAGGCATCCTGCGCGACGACGGGGACTCGTGTTCCAGGTTGCTCTGGGCGTGGGCGTAGCGGGAGGAGAGGTCAGGACGGCGGGCGATCTCGATGTCCCTGGCCCACATGAGGACCCAGCTCTGCACCGGGCTCAGGGACTGCCACTCGACCGCTTTGGCGAAGGCGTCGTCCTTCGTGGCCTGCATCTCCTCGAGGCGGTCGGGAGCCACGACGGTGAGGGCCGCGCGGAGGGCATCGGGAGTCGGCGCGGGGCGGGGGAGCAGTTCGTGCCCGTGGTCGGCTCGCGTGTTCACGTCGGCCGGTCGTAGAGCGGCAGGCCCTGGGTCGGGATCGTCCAGTCGGCGATCGTCACGTCCTCGCCGTAGACGAAGTCCTTCCGGGTGGCGTAGCGCGGGCCGGCCGGGGTGGGGTGGATGTCGGTGAAGACGGCGCCGGTGCCGGTGCGCGGATCGAAGACCGCGTAGACGGGGATGCCCATCAGGGCGTAGTCGCGGACCTTGCCCACCCAGTCGTTGTCCGGGTTGGAGCGGGAGACGACCTCGATGGCGGCGAGGACGGTACGGGGGTCGATGGAGCCTTCGGTGTCGAGGTCTTTCCAGGCGATCACCGTCATGTCGGGGTGCCGCAGGATCGCCTCGGGCTCGGCCTCCACGTCCGGGGTGCCGTTGTGCGCCAGCAGCTCGTCCGGCATGACCTTCTCCAGGCGTCTCCGGAGAAGCGCTCGCGTCAGCTCGTGGTGGCCGTTGGGGGAGATCAGGTCGTGGACGATTCCTTCCCCGGTGATCTCGAACTTGCCGGGGAGGGTGTCGTCCATCGAGTGGAGGGCATCGCGCATGGCCCGGTAGCGGTTGGGCGTCACCTTACGCGGCCTCCAGCACGTTGGTTCGGCAGTCGTGGCAGTGGCCGGGCTCCGGGGAGCGGAAGGCTCGGTCGCAGGTCTCGCATGTCTGGAGGGGGTGGCGGGCCGGCGGGGGTGGTTCGGGGGTGCGGTACGGCGGGAGGGGCGGGAGGCCCGTCGTCAGGCGGTGGGCCAGGAGGGCGGCCGGGCGGGTCAGGGGTTCCGGTGGGAGGCCGGTGGTCAGGGCCTCCCGTACGGCCGTGGGGGTGAGGTCGCGTTCCAGCCAGGCCGCGACCCCCGGCGCCAGGTGTTCGGCCTCGGTCGCGGAGAGGAGCAGGCGGGGGTCCCTGCGGCGCAGGCCGGCGAGGACGTCCGTGGCTGTGCGGAGCAGGGCGGGGGAGGGGTACGCGGGCTTCGGTACCGCCGGGAGGGCCGTACGGCGGGGCTGCTGCTGGCGCCGACGGGGTGCGGGTGGTTCCTCGGCGCGGCTGCCCGGCTGGTTGCAGGAGATCGTGCGGGTGACGATCCGGCCGCCGGGGACGCGGGTGCGTTCGCGGCGCAGGTAGCCGTGGGCCTCCAGCTCCCGCAGGGCCGCCGCGATGCGGATCGCGCCCTCGGGGAACCGCGCGGCGAGGGTCTTGATGTCGACGCGGGCGCCGGGCGGCAGCGACTGGATGTGGCACGCCAGGCCGATCGCCAGGAGCGACAACTCCGCGTGCTGGACCAGATGGTTGCCGATCACCGTGAAGCGGGTGGTGTGGCGGGTGTGATCGTGGACGAGTCCGCCGGTGTGACGGCCCCGGTTCGGGTGGTTGTTGGCGGTAACTCGGGACTGGGTGCGCGCAGGCGCGCTAGGGTCTTCGATATCCATCGGGAAGTTTGTGCCTTCCTCGGTGGTCAGGCCCTCGCATGGGAACGCTACTCCCGGCGAGGGCCGACTCATGTCGGCGGTGCTGTCGCGCTGAGCGTAGGACAGGCAACCCGCCCCAAATCCAGCCAAGTTGGCGATGTTCACCCAGGCGAGTGAGTTTGCGCCGTGGGCGGGAGGGGTGGGGCTTGGCGGGGTTCTTTCACCCCGGTGTTCCTTGGGTAATGACCGCCCGCCTCACCGGAGCACGGTCCGCCGGGTCCCGGTGCGCGAGGGTCACCTCGGCCCAGACCGTCTTGCGCGGGCGACGGCCCACGGCCACGCCCCACTTGTCGGCCAGGGCCTCTACGAGGAGCAGTCCGCGCCCCGATTCCCCGTCCTCGCTCGGGGGCGTCAGCCGGGGGAAACGGTCGTCGCGGGTATCGGTGACCTCGATACGGAGCGTGTGGCCCACGACGTAGAGCAGCAGTTGGAAGTCCCGGCCGGGCACGCGACCGTGCGTGACGGCGTTGGCCGCCAGCTCGGCGATGATCTGTGTCACCTGCTCCACCGGCAGCCCCCACGACCGCAGATGCTGTTCGGCGAGCAGCCGGGCGAGTCGGGCACCGCGGGGTGTGGGGGACAGCCGGATGTCGAAGGTGGGGATGTGGCCGGTGGGGTGGTTTTCAGGGGCACCCATTTCTTGGTTCACATCACTGAGCGTGGCGAAGCCTGCTTCCGTAAGGGAGTGACATCGCCTGTACGTACAGTAACTGTCTCCCGTTTTGTCTCGGCTGTCTTGCCTGTCCCAGGCGTTGTACGGGTAATGCTGCGCGCCGAAGGAGGAAGCCATGAGTGAGGGTGTCGACGACGCGGGATGGGACGTCGAGCCGGGCGACGAGATCGAGCCGGTCGTCCAGGCGGTGGGCCGGTTGCTCAAGGTCTGCCGGGAGTCGGCCGGGGTGAGCGTACCCGAGCTGGCGGAGGCCCTGGGTTACGGCGAGGACATGATCCGCAAGATCGAACGCGGGGCCCGTATCCCCCGGCCAGAGTTCCTGGACGGCGCGGACACGTTCCTGAAGGCGCAGGGGCATCTGCGGGCGTTCCGGGAGGACATGAGGAGGGCGCGGTATCCGAAGAAGGTGCGTGAGCTGGCTGAGCTGGAGGGGCGGGCGGTGGAAATGCTGTTCTACAGCAACTACACCATCCACGGCCTGCTGCAGACGGAGGAGTACGCGCGAGCGCTGTTCGAGATGAGGCAGCCCGCCTACACTCAGGACGTGGTGGAGCGGGAAACTGCCGCGCGGATGGCTCGAAAGGTTGTCTTTGACCGCGAGCCCGCTCCCACGCTCAGTTTCGTCTTGGAGCAGGTGACGCTCGAACGTCCTTATGGCGGCAAAATGGTGCTGCGCCGACAGCTCGAACACCTCTTGGAGGTGGCGATGTTGAGGAACGTCACGCTTCAGGTCATGCGGACCGATCGCGAGGAGAGCGCCGGAATTTCGGGTCTGATCGAGGTGCTGAAGTTTGCGGACGGTACGGCGATCGGGCGTTCGGACGGCGCGTTCAACGGACGCCCGGTCTCGAACCCCAAAGACCTCCGGATCCTTGAACTGCGCTGTGGCATGATCCGGTCGCAGGCTCTCCCGCCCGAGGAGTCGCGGGACTTCATCGAGAAAGCGTTGGGAAGACTATGAGCACCCAGGAACTGCACTGGTTCAAGAGCAGCTACAGCAGCAACGGCGAAGCCGGTGACTGCCTCGAAGTCGCCCCCACCCCCTCCACCATCCACATCCGCGACTCCAAGAACACCGGCGGCCCCTGCCTCACCGTCGCCCCGGCCGCCTGGGCCGACTTCGTCGGCTGGGACGTCGTACGGTCAGAACACCGGTAGTGCCGTGAGCGTGCCGCCGTCGACCAGGAACACGCGGTTGGCGTCGGCCGTCAGCCAGTAGTCGTCGGGGTTCTTGATGACGCGGAAACTCCAGGTCGTCTTGTTCAGCATGGAGTCGGGGTCCTCGTAGAGGCTGCCGCCGTTCGGTCCGTCGGAGACGTTGAGGACGTTGACCGCGCCCTCCTTCGCGTTGACGGCGACCGACCAGAAGCCGTGGCCCTGGACCACCAGCGGGCTGTACGGGTCGCACAGCTGCTGGAGGTCGTAGGGCCAGCCGCTTTGCTTGCCGTCCCTGATGTCGAAACGGAGCGGCGCCCCGAGCGCCGCCGCGAAGACGTAGGGGCCGTGGAGCGCCGCGGGGCCCCAGAACACCTTCGTGCCGTCCGACCGTCGCAGGTCCGGGCGCCACAGCTGCTTGCCGTCGGTGATGCGGCGGGCCGTGAAGTACGGACTGCCGCTCACGAAGAGGGTCCCGCCGGACGCCGTGATCGCCGGTCTGTCGTCGGCCTGGTCGCGCAGCAGCCACCGTTGCCGTCCGGTGCGCGTGTCGACGGCGAGCACGTGCCCCGCCTTGGTGGCGACGGCCAGGACGCCGTGGGACGCGACGCCGCGCGCCGTGCCCGCCGTACCCAGGTCCACACCGGGCTTGGCGGTCCAGCGGATCCCCGCGTCGGAGCGGCCCACGGCGCGCAGCCGGCCGTCGCGGGTGACGACGTACACCGCCTCCGCGTCGGCCGCGAGAACACTGGCGGCCTCGGCGGGTGCCGTCCACTTGGGGGCGCCGGTGGACGCGACGAAGGTCCGGAGCGTGCCCTCGTCGTCGACGGCGGCGATCAGGCGGTCGGAGAGCGAGACGAAACGGCCCTTCGCCCGCACCTCGGGGGCGGACCAGCGGGGCTTGCCGTCCACCACGCCGTGCGCCGTGATGCCGCCCTTGGGATCTCCGACGATCAGGACGTCCCGTACGGGCAGCGGGGCGGGCATGCCGGATCCGATGGCGGAGGTGCGGCTCCACAGCGGGGCGGGTGCCTGGCCGAGGACGTAGTCCCCCTTCCCGGCGGACAGCAGGCGTGCCTTCGGGGCGGCGACGGCGGGCGGGACGTCGAAGGCGTCCTCGCCGCTGCCGCGCAGGAACCACCAGGTGGCCGCGCCTCCGCCGGCGAGGGCCAGCGGGCCGCCGACCGCGAGGGCCGTCAGCACGCGGCGCCGGGAGGCCCCGCCCGGGGTGACGCCCGTTCCGGGCAGGGTGGTCAGCTCGTGCAGGGCGCGCTCCCGGCGCCGTACCTCCTCGGCCAGCGCGCCGGAGCGCCACACCCGGTCGGCGCCGGGCGGCGGGGCGAAGGCCCGCGCGATCGCCTCCGGGGCGGGCCGGTGCGCCGGATCCTTGGCCAGGCAGGGGCCGATGAGCTGCTGGAGGGCGGGCGGGACCCCGTCCATGCGCGGTGCGCCGTGCACGACCTCGTACTGCACGGCGGCGACGTGCGAGCCGGTGAACGCGCGCTGCCCGCTCGCCGCGTACACCAGCAGGGCGCCCAGGGAGAAGACGTCGGCGGCCGGTCCCACCCGCTGCCCCAGAGCCTGTTCCGGCGCCCCGTACCCGGGGGTGACCGGCACCTGGCCGGTGGTGGTGAGGGTCAGGCCGTGCTCGGGACGGGCGATGCCGAAGTCGATGACGCGCGGGCCCGCCGAGGTGAGCACCACGTTGGCGGGCTTCAGGTCGCGGTGCACCAGACCGGCGGCGTGGATGTCCCGCAGCGTGAGCGCGAGTGCCGCCGCGAGAGCGCGCACCCCGTGCTCGTCGAGCGGGCCGTACGCGCGGACCACCTCTTCGAGGTCCGGGCCGGTGAGGAACTCGGTCGCGATCCACGGGCGCCCGCCCTCGGTCCGCGCGTCCAGGACCCTGGCCACCCCCGGGCTGCCGACCGCCCGCGCCATCCGGGCCTCGCGCACGAAGCGCTGCCCGAGCTGCGGATCGTCCGCCAGGTGGCGGTGCAGCACCTTCACCGCCGCCGACCGCCCCTCGCGGTCCTGGCCGACGTACACCTTGCCCATGCCGCCCTCGCCGAGGACGCCGAGGACGCGGTACGGGCCGAGGCGGAGCGGGTCTCCGGTGCCCAGTGGCTTCATCTTTCCCGACCTTGGATCTCAGAGGAGCGGATAACCGGCGGCATAGCTCCCGCCCAGGGCGATCAGGCTCCCGGAAGCGGGGTGGGCGAAATAGCGGGCGGTGGCGGGGGCGTCGACCGGACGGGACGTGGCACCGTCGGCCAGAGCGACGGCCGCCAGGCGCGAGGACGCCCTGCGGTACACGTGGGCGACGCCGACGACGGGCGGTTCGGCGAGGTCGGCGGTGGTCGCCCCGCCGCCCTTCTCCGTCCAGCGGGGCGCGCCGCTGCCCGCGTCGAGTGCGACGAGGCCGCGATCCGGCCGCACCGCGTACACCACCCCGTCCCGGACCGCGGGCGGGCTGAAGGGGGTGCCCCTGCCGTGGCTCCAGACGACCTTCCCGTCGTCCAGGCCGAGCGCGAGCAGCCCGTCCGCCGCCGGGTACACGTGCCGGTCGTCCACGGCCGGCCGGGTCCGGCCGGCGGCCGGCGGCGCGCCGTCGAGGGGGCGGTCCCACAGCAGGCGCCCGGTGCCGGTGTCCCGTACGACGAGCCGGGCGGAGCCGTCGGCCGACTGCTGGACGAGGACCAGGCGGCTCCCCGACACCTGGGCCGACAGGACGTGCAGCCGCGTGCTGCCGTCGGGACGTGCCGGGAGCGGGACCTCCCACAGCTTGCGGCGGGCGCGGACGTCGAGGGCGAGCAGGTGCCAGATTTGACCCGCGCGGAAGGCGGCGTTGCGCGACGAGTCGGCGGGCTGCGGGCCCCGGCCGCCGACCGCGTACACGGCGGTGCCCGAGGCGCACAGCAACTGGGTGCCGTGGAGGCCGCCGTTGAAGTCCTTCAGCTCCAGGTACGGGTCCCCGAGACGGCCGTCGGCCGGGCCGACCGGGCACAGGGACAGCGGACCCGCCTCGTCCGCGGTGTACTCCAGGGTGTGGATCCGCGCGCCGTCGGCGACCGTGAGGTGCCCGAAGTACACCTCGGGGTCGGTCCACAGCGTCTTCCCCGTGCGCGGGTCCACCCCCTTGAGGTTGGTCTCGCCCACGGCCACCAGCCGGTCGAGCAGCAGCGGGTACGGCGGCACGGGCGGGTCGGTGAACTCGGCCGCCGTCTGCCAGCGCAGGCCCCACCCGGGTTTCGCCGGGCCGGTCGGCGCGGGCCGCGCCGGAGCGGTCCCGTCGCGCCGCCCGAGCCAGGCCCAGGCGCCCGCGCCCGCCGCGGCGACGCCGAGGGCCGCACCCGTGCCGACGGAGAGCAGCCCGCGGCGGGAGATCCCGGCCCGGGTGCCGGCGGGCGCGGGGTCGCCATGGCCGTCCCCGGCCGGGGGCGGCAGCCGGCGTGGCCCGGCCCGCCAGACGTCGGCGGCCCGGCGGGCGATGTCCGCGAGCACGGGCTCCGGGAGACAGTCCGCGAAGTCCTGTTCCTCACCGTCCAGCAGGGCGCGCAGCCGGTCGGTCGCGGGCCGTTGCCGGGGGTCCTTGGCGAAGCACGGGAGCAGTACGGGGACGAGGCCGGCCGGGACCCCGGTCAGGTCCGGTTCCGCGTACCGCACCCGGTACAGCAGGTCGGCCGCCTGTCCGGTGCCGAACGGCCCCCGGCCCGTGGCGGCGTGCACCAGGACCCCGGCCAGGGCGAACACGTCGCCGGCCGGGGTGTGCTCCTCGCCCGCCGCCTGCTCGGGAGACATGAAGGCGGGGGTGCCCGCCGCGGAACCGGCCCGGGTGAGGCGGTCGTCGCCGAGGGCCCGAGCGATCCCGAAGTCGATGACCTTGGGCCCGTCGGCCGTCACCATGATGTTGGACGGCTTCAGGTCCCGGTGGACGACCTCCGAGTCGTGCAGCCGGGCCAGCGCGGCACACAGGCGGGCGCCGACGGCCCGGACCGCCCGCTCCGGCAGGGGGCCGTTCAGCCGGACGGCGTCGTCGAGGGGCGGCCCGATCAGGTACTCCGTGGCCAGCCAGGGCGTCTCGTGGCCGAGGTCGGCGTCGAACACCCGCGCCCCGGACTCGCCGCCGATGACCCGGGCCGCGTCCGTCTCCAGCCGGAACCGGGTCCGCAGCACGGGATCCGCGGCGGTGCGGGCGTGCATCGCCTTCACGGCGACGACCCGCCCGAGGTCCGAGCGGCCGAGGTAGACGGTGCCCATGCCGCCGCTGCCGAGGCGGGCCGTCAGGTGGTAGGCGCCGAGCCGGACGGGGTCGTCGTGGGAGAGGGGGGAGAACATCAGCGCTGCCCCGCCTCCCCGGCGCGTGCGGGCGGCAGGGTCACGAGGACGTCCGCCGACTGACGGGCGAGGGCGGCGACGATCCTGGCCGGCAGAGGGAACCGGTGGGTGTCGACCACCGTGGGTGTGGGTGTGGACACGGGTGTGGTCTGCGGCCGGGGGCCGGGCGCCGTCGGCAGGGCCGCGAGATCGGCTGCCGACGGCCGGCGGGCCGCGTCACGGGACAGGCAGGCCGTGACCGGCCCCCGCAGCGACACCGGAAGCTCCTCCCGCTCCGGCACGGTGTGCCCGGTGCTCGCGTAGGCGAGCACACCACCGAGGCCGTACACGTCACCGAGCGGCCGGGGCCGGCCGCCCTGCGCCTGCTCCGGTGCCAGGCACCCGGGATCCAGCACGGGGCTGCCCAGCCGCCGCTCGCCGTCCGGCGCCACGGCCCGTACGGCGCCGAAGCAGGTCAGCAGCGGACCGTCCACGCCCAGCAGGACGGCCGCCGGGGACACACCGGCATGGGTCACCCCCTGCGCGTGGGCCGACGCCAGCGCGCCGGCGAGGGCCGCCCCGAGCGCCCGTACGACGGATTCGGGCAGCGGTCCGCCATGGGCGGCCAGCACCGCGGGCAGGGGCAGTACAGGGGTGTACGGGGTGGCATACCAGGGCGCGACAACCGTCCCGGCCACCTCGGTCACGGGCGCGAAGCCCGGCACGGACGACCGCCGGGCGGCCTCGGCCTCCACGGCCCAGCGGGCGGGGTCGATCCCGGGATGCGGCAGGTGGACCAGGACCGTGCGCCGTCCGTCCGCACTACGGGCGATGTACCGGCGCTCGGGCGTCCGCCGCCGTTCGTGCTCCTCGTCCAGCGCGCCCAGTACCGCGTACGGTCCGATGAGCGGCGGGTCGTCCTGACGCAGCCGCTCCATGCGCGCGTTCCCCCCGGTTGTCGGCACAGGCCAGCGATCTTACCGGCCGTGTCCGAAGAGCCCCGGGCGGCGGCCTTCGCCACACGCGAGGCCGAGCAGGATGATCACATGACCCTTCGCGACCTGTTCACCGGCACCAGGCACCCCGACCCCGGCGTACCGCCCCGGCCCGCTCACGAAGTCCGCGCCGCCCTGCTCGCCGTCGGCGGGCCGGACGTGCCGTACGTGGTGCGCGAGGGGGTGAGCGGCGGGGCCGACCTGGTGGCCGAGTGGCGCGTCCGGGAACCCGACTGGCACGGCTTCTTCGCGCGGGCCCGGGTGGACCGGTCCCTGGAGACGCGGATGCGGCTGGTCCCGGAGAAGCACGAGGTGCGTGCGCTCGACCGGGAGTGGGAGGTCGCCTGGGCCGGGGAGAGGCCCCGGCTGACCTTGGCGGCGAAGGGGTCCCGGGGGCAGGTCAGGTCCGTGTCCCGGAGCTGGACGGTCGGGCGGGGGCCCGACGGGAGGATCCGGGCCACGGAGGACCACCGTTTCGACACCGCCGAGATGAAGGGGCCCCTGCAGGAGGCGGTCCTCGGTGCCGGGTGGATCTGGCGCGGGGCGCTGTTCAGGCTCTGAACCGGTCGCGGTCCCGGGTCCGCAGGACCGCCAGGGCGTAGGCGACGCGGACGTCCAGACGGCGGGGGGAGTGGCGGTAGGACCTGGTCAGGCCCCGGTAGTCCAGGACCGTGCCGGTGCCGGGGGAGTGCCAGCGGGTGCGGGCCGGGCTGCCGAAGGCGAAGTCGCCGGGGCTGCCGTCGAAGAAGGAGTACACCGTCGCGCACAGCACCCACAGGAGCCAGGCGGGCGCGGTGGCGACGTACAGCAGCCAGGCGTACCAGGTGCCCGCCCTGCCCGTGACCTCGGCCTGCCGGGACGGGCCGGCGAGCCGCGCGGTCCAGCGGACCCGGCGGGGCCAGGGGAGCAGGCGGCCGGGGCGGCGGGTGACGCGGGCCAGGGGAGTGCCGTCGGCCGCGCGGACGTCGTGGGTGTCCGGGCCGGCGGGGGCGACGGAACAGAGCGGGCGGTCGTCCGCGGCGGTGTGGATCCAGCACGGGCGCCCGGCCGTACGGGAGGCGTAGACCCGCGCCAGCGGTGCGTCCCCGGGGCGGCGGGCGACCGTCGCGACCAGGTCCGCGTCGGGGGGCAGGTGCGCCGGGACGGGGCCGGACAGCGGTACCGGGTTGTTCGCCGAGATCAGGAAGGAGTACGGGGTGTCGTCCACGGTGACATCCTCCGCGCCGGTGATCCCGGCGCACGAACCGGCGACGCGCGGCATCCGCACCCCGGTTTGACCTACGTCACTCCCGGGGTAATCTCTTCGGCTCGATTGGCACAGCGGCCGTCCCGTATGGCAGACTGTCCGAGTTGCTCGGTCGAGTGTTGATGCTGCGCGCCTCCCGCCGGGAGGACCGGAAGCGAGTCCCACAGTACTCGTCGTCCTAACTGCCCTCGGGCAGCACTGGGGCGGACGTACGGGAATCTTCCGGGAAGCGTGGGCGCGACACCGGCCAGGCACCCGGTGGGCCCGAGGTCCCCGGTCCGCGGTTCCGGAAGGGCCGTGTCAATCCCGCAGGGATGTTCGGACAAGGGACATCTGTGTCAGCGGGAGCGCGACACGCCCGACCGCGTGGGTCGGTCGAGCAAGGGTCACACAGAAGGAACACCGGGTTCCAGAGCGTTAGAGAGACAGGACTACTGAGTAGCCATGGCGGGACAGAAGATCCGCATCCGGCTCAAGGCCTACGACCACGAGGTCATCGACTCCTCGGCGAAGAAGATCGTCGAGACGGTGACCCGCACTGGTGCGTCGGTCGCGGGCCCGGTGCCGCTGCCCACTGAGAAGAACGTGTACTGCGTCATCAAGTCGCCGCACAAGTACAAGGACTCGCGCGAGCACTTCGAGATGCGCACGCACAAGCGCCTGATCGACATCCTCGACCCGACCCCCAAGACCGTTGACTCTCTGATGCGACTCGACCTGCCGGCCGGTGTCGACATCGAGATCAAGCTCTGAGGCTGGTGGGCTGAGAATGGCTAAGCAGATCAAGGGCATCCTGGGCGAGAAGCTCGGCATGACGCAGGTGTGGGACGAGAACAACCGTGTTGTTCCGGTCACCGTCGTCAAGGCCGGCCCCAACGTCGTGACCCAGGTTCGTACCAACGACGTCGACGGCTACGAGTCGGTCCAGATCGCCTTCGGCGAGATCGACCCGCGCAAGGTGAACAAGCCCCTCAAGGGCCACTTCGCGAAGGCCGACGTCACCCCCCGTCGCCACCTCGTCGAGATCCGCACCGCGGACGCCTCCGAGTACACGCTGGGCCAGGAGATCACCGCCGAGGTGTTCGAGGCCGGCGTGAAGGTCGACGTCACCGGCAAGAGCAAGGGCAAGGGCTTCGCCGGTGTCATGAAGCGTCACAACTTCGGTGGCCTCGGCGCCGGTCACGGCACCCAGCGCAAGCACCGCTCGCCCGGTTCCATCGGTGGCTGCGCCACCCCGGGCCGTGTGTTCAAGGGCCTCCGCATGGCGGGTCGCATGGGCAACGAGCGGGTCACCACCCAGAACCTGACCGTCCACGCCGTTGACGCGGAGAAGGGTCTGCTGCTCATCAAGGGCGCGGTTCCCGGTCCGAACGGCGGCCTCGTCCTGGTCCGCACCGCGGCCAAGGGGGCCTGAGGTAACCGATGAGCACTGTTGACATCCTTTCGCCGGCGGGCGAGAAGGCCGGTTCCGTCGAGCTCCCCGCGGAGATCTTCGACGCCAAGGTCAGCGTCCCGCTGATCCACCAGGTCGTCGTCGCGCAGCTGGCCGCTGCCCGCCAGGGCACGCACAAGACCAAGACCCGCGGTGAAGTCCGTGGTGGTGGCAAGAAGCCGTACCGCCAGAAGGGCACCGGTCGCGCCCGCCAGGGTTCGACCCGCGCGCCGCAGTTCGCCGGTGGTGGCGTCGTGCACGGTCCCGTGCCGCGTGACTACTCGCAGCGGACCCCGAAGAAGATGAAGGCCGCCGCCCTGCGCGGTGCCCTCACCGACCGGGCGCGTCACAACCGCATCCACGTCGTCTCCGGCGTGGTCGAGGGTCAGATCTCCACGAAGGCCGCCAAGAGCCTGTTCGGCAAGATCAGCGAGCGCAAGAACCTGCTCCTGGTCGTCGACCGCTCCGACGAGGCCGCGTGGCTGTCCGCCCGCAACCTGCCCCAGGTCCACATCCTGGAGCCGGGCCAGCTGAACACGTACGACGTTCTCGTCTCGGACGACGTGGTCTTCACCCAGGCCGCTTTCGAGTCCTTCGTGTCTGGCCCCAAGGCCGCTGACACCGAAGGGAGCGAGGTCTGATGGCTATCCGTCACCCCGCCATTGCCTCGAAGGCCGCCAAGGCCGCCAAGGCCGCGCGCGTCGCCAAGGCGCGTCGCCACGCCACCGAGGGCAAGAACACCGTCGAGACCCCGCTGAGCAAGTCGTACACGGACCCCCGTGACGTCCTGCTGAAGCCGGTCGTCTCCGAGAAGAGCTACGCGCTCCTCGACGAGAACAAGTACACGTTCATCGTCGACCCGAACGCCAACAAGACCCAGATCAAGCAGGCCGTCCAGGCGGTCTTCGACGTCAAGGTCACCGGGGTCAACACGATCAACCGCCAGGGCAAGCGCAAGCGCACGAAGACCGGCTTCGGTCAGCGTGCCGGCAGCAAGCGCGCGATCGTGACCCTCGCCGAGGGCGACCGTATCGACATCTTCGGCGGTCCGACCGCCTAAGGGCGGTCCGGATCGTCCGATATCGGACGAGGACTGAGAAATGGGAATCCGCAAGTACAAGCCGACTACGCCGGGCCGTCGTGGCGCCAGCGTTGCCGACTTCGTCGAGGTCACGCGGTCCACGCCGGAGAAGTCGCTGGTCCGTCCCCTGCACAGCAAGGGCGGCCGTAACAACGCCGGTCGTGTGACCGTTCGCCACCAGGGTGGCGGACACAAGCGCGCCTACCGAGTGATCGACTTCCGTCGTCACGACAAGGACGGCGTGCCGGCGAAGGTCGCGCACATCGAGTACGACCCCAACCGCACCGCGCGCATCGCGCTGCTGCACTACGCGGACGGCGAGAAGCGCTACATCCTCGCCCCGCGCAACCTGCAGCAGGGCGACACCGTGGAGAACGGTCCCGGGGCCGACATCAAGCCGGGCAACAACCTGGCCCTCCGCAACATCCCGGTCGGTACCACGATCCACGCGATCGAGCTCCGTCCCGGTGGCGGTGCCAAGTTCGCCCGCTCCGCCGGTGCCTCCGTGCAGCTGCTCGCGAAGGAGGGCGCCTACGCCCACCTGCGCATGCCGTCCGGTGAGATCCGCCTGGTCGACGTCCGCTGCCGCGCCACCATCGGCGAGGTCGGCAACGCCGAGCAGTCGAACATCAACTGGGGCAAGGCCGGCCGCAAGCGGTGGCTGGGCGTCCGCCCGACCGTCCGTGGTGTGGTCATGAACCCGGTCGACCACCCGCACGGTGGTGGTGAGGGTCGTACCTCCGGTGGCCGCCACCCCGTGTCCCCGTGGGGCAAGAAGGAAGGCCGTACTCGTTCGCCCAAGAAGGCGTCGAACAAGTACATCGTCCGCCGCCGCAAGACGAACAAGAAGCGCTAAGGACGGGTTGAGATGCCTCGTAGCTTGAAGAAGGGGCCCTTCGTCGACGACCACCTGATCAAGAAGGTGGACGCCCAGAACGAAGCCGGCACCAAGAACGTCATCAAGACCTGGTCCCGTCGCTCGATGATCGTCCCGGCCATGCTCGGCCACACGATCGCGGTGCACAACGGCAAGACCCACATCCCGGTGTTCGTCACCGAGTCGATGGTCGGCCACAAGCTCGGCGAGTTCTCGCCGACCCGCACCTTCCGGGGCCACGTCAAGGAAGACCGGAAGTCGAAGCGCCGCTAGTAGCGGATCGCATTCAGACACGTAAGTAACTGAAGGGACAACCATGGAAGCCAGGGCCCAGGCGCGGTACATCCGCGTCACGCCCATGAAGGCCCGCCGCGTGGTGGACCTCATCCGTGGCATGGACGCCACGGAGGCCCAGGCCGTCCTGCGATTCGCTCCGCAGGCCGCCTCGGTGCCGGTGGGCAAGGTGCTCGACAGCGCCATCGCCAACGCCGCGCACAACTACGACCACACCGATGTCGACAGCCTCTTCATTTCCGAGGCCTACGTCGACGAGGGCCCGACCCTGAAGCGGTTCCGGCCGCGCGCCCAGGGCCGTGCCTACCGGATCCGCAAGCGGACCAGCCACATCACCGTGGTCGTCAGCAGCAAGGAAGGAACCCGGTAATGGGCCAGAAGGTAAACCCGCACGGGTTCCGGCTCGGTGTCACGACCGACTTCAAGTCGCGTTGGTACGCCGACAAGCTGTACAAGGACTACGTCAAGGAAGACGTCGCCATCCGTCGGATGATGACGTCCGGCATGGAGCGCGCCGGCATCTCCAAGGTCGAGATCGAGCGCACCCGTGACCGCGTCCGCGTGGACATCCACACCGCTCGCCCGGGCATCGTCATCGGCCGCCGCGGCGCCGAGGCCGACCGCATCCGCGGTGACCTGGAGAAGCTGACCGGCAAGCAGGTCCAGCTCAACATCCTCGAGGTCAAGAACCCGGAGACGGACGCTCAGCTGGTGGCCCAGGCCGTCGCCGAGCAGCTGTCCTCCCGCGTCTCCTTCCGTCGGGCCATGCGCAAGAGCATGCAGTCCGCCATGAAGGCCGGCGCCAAGGGCATCAAGATCCAGTGCGGTGGCCGCCTCGGCGGCGCCGAGATGTCCCGCTCGGAGTTCTACCGCGAGGGCCGTGTGCCCCTGCACACGCTCCGCGCGAACGTGGACTACGGCTTCTTCGAGGCCAAGACGACCTTCGGCCGCATCGGTGTGAAGGTCTGGATCTACAAGGGCGACGTCAAGAACATCGCCGAGGTCCGCGCCGAGAACGCTGCCGCCCGTGCGGGTAACCGCCCGGCCCGCGGTGGCGCCGACCGCCCGGCCCGTGGTGGCCGCGGTGGCGAGCGGCGCGGTCGCAAGCCGCAGCAGGCTGCCGGTGCCGAGGCCCCCAAGGCCGAGGCCCCCGCGGCTGCCGCTCCGGCTGAGAGCACCGGAACGGAGGCCTGACCGAAATGCTGATCCCCCGTAGGGTCAAGCACCGCAAGCAGCACCACCCGAAGCGCAACGGTATGTCCAAGGGTGGGACGCAGGTTGCGTTCGGCGAGTACGGCATCCAGGCGCTGACCCCGGCCTACGTCACGAACCGCCAGATCGAGGCGGCCCGTATCGCGATGACCCGCCACATCAAGCGTGGCGGCAAGGTCTGGATCAACATCTACCCGGACCGTCCCCTCACCAAGAAGCCGGCCGAGACCCGCATGGGTTCCGGTAAGGGTTCCCCGGAGTGGTGGATCGCGAACGTCAAGCCCGGACGTGTGATGTTCGAGCTGTCGTACCCCAACGAGAAGATCGCCCGTGAGGCGCTGACCCGTGCGGCCCACAAGCTGCCGATGAAGTGCCGGATCGTCAAGCGCGAGGCAGGTGAAGCGTGATGTCGGCCGGTACCAAGGCGTCCGAGCTGCGCGAGCTGGGCAACGAGGAGCTTCTGGCGAAGCTCCGCGAGGCCAAGGAAGAGCTGTTCAACCTCCGCTTCCAGGCGGCGACGGGTCAGCTCGAAAACCACGGTCGGCTGAAGGCCGTCCGTAAGGACATCGCGCGGATCTACACCCTGATGCGCGAGCGCGAGCTGGGCATCGAAACGGTGGAGAACGCATGAGCGAGAACAACGTGACTGAGCACAACACCGAGGCGCGCGGCTTCCGCAAGACGCGCGAGGGCCTCGTCGTCAGCGACAAGATGGACAAGACCGTCGTCGTCGCCGTCGAGGACCGCGTCAAGCACGCGCTGTACGGCAAGGTCATCCGCCGTACGAACAAGCTCAAGGCGCACGACGAGCAGAACGCCGCGGGTGTCGGCGACCGCGTCCTCCTCATGGAGACCCGGCCGCTGTCCGCGACGAAGCGCTGGCGCGTCGTCGAGATCCTCGAGAAGGCCAAGTAGGTAATTCGCGCAAGCGAATTCCAATAGATACGCCTGTGGGGCTAACCCCGCAGGTCAGTTCCGCCAGGCTCGGCAGGGGCCCCTCCCGAAAGGGGAGGCCCCTGCCGGGAACCGGCAGACGATCAGGAGATAGACGTGATCCAGCAGGAGTCGCGACTGCGTGTCGCCGACAACACTGGTGCGAAGGAGATCCTTTGCATCCGTGTGCTCGGTGGCTCCGGTCGCCGCTACGCGGGCATCGGTGACGTCATCGTCGCCACCGTCAAGGACGCGATCCCCGGTGGCAACGTGAAGAAGGGTGACGTCGTCAAGGCGGTCATCGTTCGCACCGTCAAGGAGCGCCGCCGTCCGGACGGCTCGTACATCCGCTTCGACGAGAACGCCGCCGTCATTCTGAAGAACGACGGCGACCCTCGCGGCACCCGCATCTTCGGCCCGGTCGGCCGTGAGCTGCGCGAGAAGAAGTTCATGAAGATCATCTCGCTCGCGCCGGAGGTGCTGTAAGCATGAAGATCAAGAAGGGCGACCTGGTCCAGGTCATCACCGGCAAGGACAAGGGCAAGCAGGGCAAGGTCATTGCCGCTTACCCGCGCGAGGAGCGCGTCCTGGTCGAGGGTGTCAACCGGGTCAAGAAGCACACCAAGGCCGGTCCGACCGCCAGCGGTTCCCAGGCCGGCGGCATCGTGACCACCGAGGCGCCGATCCACGTCTCCAACGTCCAGCTGGTCGTGGAGCAGGACGGCAAGAAGGTCGTCACGCGTGTCGGCTACCGCTTCGACGAAGAGGGCAACAAGATCCGCGTTGCCAAGCGGACGGGTGAGGACATCTGATGGCTACCACCACCACTCCGCGTCTGAAGCAGAAGTACCGCGAGGAGATCGCGGGCAAGCTGCGTGACGAGTTCAAGTACGAGAACGTCATGCAGATCCCCGGCCTCGTCAAGATCGTGGTCAACATGGGTGTCGGCGACGCCGCCCGTGACTCGAAGCTGATCGAGGGCGCGATCCGCGACCTGACCACCATCACCGGTCAGAAGCCGGCCGTCACCAAGGCCCGCAAGTCCATCGCGCAGTTCAAGCTGCGCGAGGGTCAGCCGATCGGTGCCCACGTCACGCTCCGTGGCGACCGCATGTGGGAGTTCCTGGACCGCACCCTGTCGCTCGCGCTGCCGCGCATCCGCGACTTCCGCGGCCTGTCCCCCAAGCAGTTCGACGGCCGTGGCAACTACACCTTCGGTCTCACGGAGCAGGTCATGTTCCACGAGATCGACCAGGACAAGATCGACCGCGTCCGGGGTATGGACATCACCGTGGTGACCACGGCGACCAACGACGAAGAGGGCCGTGCCCTTCTCCGTCACCTCGGCTTCCCGTTCAAGGAGGCGTGAGCGAGATGGCGAAGAAGGCTCTCATCGCGAAGGCTGCTCGCAAGCCCAAGTTCGGTGTGCGTGGCTACACCCGCTGCCAGCGCTGCGGTCGTCCGCACTCCGTCTACCGCAAGTTCGGCCTGTGCCGCGTGTGCCTCCGTGAGATGGCTCACCGTGGCGAGCTGCCGGGCGTGACCAAGAGCTCCTGGTAATCCCTCATTTAGGGATTCTGGGACCTCTCGGTAAGCAACCGGGACGGCAGGGCCCGATACCCACATGCCGTAGGCTGGTGGGGTTGGGCTCTGCCGCCCTGAACGACTTACTACGCCGTAGGTCCCCGCACCGCACCCGTCCCGTCTGCAGAAGTACGGGGAGAGGGATGGCGCATATAGGAAACCCCGGCGAGAAAGGCCACAGGCCAATTCATGACCATGACTGATCCGATCGCAGACATGCTGACGCGTCTGCGGAACGCGAACTCGGCGTACCACGACTCGGTGTCGATGCCGCACTCCAAGATCAAGTCTCACATCGCGGAGATCCTCCAGCAGGAGGGCTTCATCACGGGCTGGAAGGTCGAGGACGCCGAGGTCGGCAAGAACCTCGTCCTGGAGCTGAAGTTCGGCCCCAACCGTGAGCGCTCCATCGCGGGCATCAAGCGGATCTCCAAGCCCGGTCTCCGGGTTTACGCGAAGTCCACCAACCTGCCGAAGGTGCTCGGCGGCCTGGGCGTGGCGATCATCTCCACGTCGCACGGGCTCCTCACCGACAAGCAGGCCGGCAAGAAGGGCGTGGGTGGGGAAGTCCTCGCCTACGTCTGGTAGCAGAAGGGAACGGAGGAAACAGCTATGTCGCGCATCGGCAAGCTCCCCATCGCGGTTCCCGCCGGCGTGGACGTCACCATCGACGGCCGTACGGTTTCGGTCAAGGGCCCCAAGGGCTCGCTGACCCACACCGTTGCCGCGCCGATCGACATCGCTAAGGGCGAGGACGGCACCCTGCAGGTGCTCCGCCCGAACGACGAGCGTCAGAGCAAGGCCCTGCACGGCCTCTCCCGCACGCTGGTGGCGAACATGATCACCGGCGTGACCCAGGGTTACGTGAAGAAGCTCGAGATCAGCGGTGTCGGTTACCGAGTGACCGCCAAGGGTTCCAACCTGGAGTTCGCTCTCGGTTACAGCCACCCGATCGTGGTCGAGGCCCCCGAGGGCATCACCTTCAAGGTGGAGTCCCCGACCCGTTTCTCGGTCGAGGGCATCGACAAGCAGAAGGTCGGCGAGGTTGCGGCCAACATCCGCAAGCTGCGCAAGCCCGACCCGTACAAGGCCAAGGGTGTCAAGTACGAGGGCGAAGTCATCCGCCGCAAGGTCGGAAAGGCGGGTAAGTAAGCCATGGCATACGGGCAGAAGATCCTCAAGGGCGACGCCTACAAGCGCGCCGCGATCAAGCGCCGTCACATCCGGATCCGCAAGAAGGTGTCCGGTACGGCGGAGCGTCCCCGTCTGGTCGTGACCCGCTCCAACCGCCACATCGTGGCGCAGGTGATCGACGACCTGAAGGGCCACACCCTGGCGTCGGCGTCCACGCTGGACGCGTCGATCCGCGGTGCCGAGGGCGACAAGTCGGCGCAGGCCAAGCAGGTCGGCGCCCTGGTCGCCGAGCGTGCCAAGGCCGCCGGTGTCGAGGCCGTCGTGTTCGACCGTGGTGGCAACCAGTACGCCGGCCGCATCGCGGCCCTGGCGGACGCCGCCCGCGAAGCCGGGCTCAAGTTCTGAGCCGCTTGTAGCTAGCGGAAAGAGAGAGGTAATCCAATGGCTGGACCCCAGCGCCGCGGTAGCGGTGCCGGTGGCGGCGAGCGGCGGGACCGGAAGGGCCGTGACGGCGGCGCTGCTGCCGCCGAGAAGACCGCGTACGTTGAGCGCGTCGTCGCGATCAACCGCGTCGCCAAGGTTGTGAAGGGTGGTCGTCGCTTCAGCTTCACCGCGCTGGTCGTGGTGGGCGACGGTGACGGCACCGTGGGTGTCGGTTACGGCAAGGCCAAGGAGGTGCCGGCCGCCATCGCCAAGGGTGTGGAGGAGGCCAAGAAGCACTTCTTCAAGGTCCCCCGTATCCAGGGCACCATCCCCCACCCGATCCAGGGTGAGAAGGCCGCCGGCGTCGTGCTGCTCAAGCCCGCGTCGCCCGGTACCGGTGTGATCGCCGGTGGTCCGGTGCGCGCCGTGCTCGAGTGCGCCGGTATCCACGACGTGCTGTCGAAGTCGCTCGGCTCCGACAACGCCATCAACATCGTGCACGCGACCGTGGAGGCCCTGAAGGGCCTGCAGCGTCCCGAGGAGATCGCGGCCCGCCGTGGTCTGCCGCTCGAGGACGTCGCCCCCGCGGCTCTTCTCCGTGCGCGTGCCGGGGCGGGTGCGTAATCATGGCGCAGCTCAAGATCACGCAGGTCAAGTCCTACATCGGCAGCAAGCAGAACCACCGTGACACCCTGCGGTCGCTTGGTCTCAAGGGGATCAACACCGTGGTCGTCAAGGAGGACCGCCCCGAGTTCCGCGGCATGGTGCACACCGTCCGCCACCTCGTGACGGTCGAGGAGGTCGACTGATCATGGCGGAGAACAACCCGCTGAAGATCCACAACCTCCGTCCCGCCCCGGGCGCCAAGACCGCCAAGACCCGTGTGGGTCGTGGTGAGGCGTCGAAGGGTAAGACGGCCGGTCGTGGTACCAAGGGCACCAAGGCCCGCTACCAGGTTCCGGAGCGCTTCGAGGGCGGCCAGATGCCGCTGCACATGCGCCTCCCGAAGCTGAAGGGCTTCAAGAACCCGTTCAAGACCGAGTACCAGGTCGTGAACCTCGACAAGCTGGCCGCGCTCTACCCGGAGGGTGGCGAGGTCACCGTCGAGTCGCTGGTGGCCAAGGGCGCCGTTCGCAAGAACAGCCTCGTCAAGGTCCTCGGCCAGGGCGAGATCTCCGTGGCGCTGCAGGTGACGGTCGACGCCGTCTCCGGCTCCGCCAAGGAGAAGATCACCGCCGCCGGCGGCACGGTCACCGAGCTCGTCTGAGTCCCTCAGGCGGCGCGTCGATGACGTAGACGATCCCGACCGGGGATACCTCACAATGAGGTATCCCCGGTTGGTCGTTCCTAGGGGGGCAGTGTCGCCGGTATGGTGGCCTGCACTGTTCTTTTTCGTATTCGTCGAACCTCAGACCGTCACCCTTGACGCAGTTGCGCGGGGGTCGCAGGAGGCACCGTGCTCACCGCGTTCGCCCGGGCGTTCAGGACGCCCGACCTGCGCAAGAAGCTGCTCTTCACGCTGGGCATCATCGTGGTCTACCGGGTCGGTACCCACATCCCGATCCCCAACGTCAACTACAAGGCCGTCCAGCAGTGTGTGACCGAGGCGCAGGGCAACCAGGGCCTGTTCGGCCTCGTGAACATGTTCAGTGGCGGCGCGCTGCTCCAGATCACGGTCTTCGCGCTCGGCATCATGCCGTACATCACCGCCAGCATCATCCTTCAGCTGCTGACCGTGGTGATCCCGCGTCTGGAGGCCCTGAAGAAGGAGGGCCAGGCCGGCACGGCGAAGATCACGCAGTACACCCGGTACCTCACGGTGGCCCTGGCCATCCTGCAGGGCACCGGCCTGGTCGCCACCGCCCGCAGCGGCGCCCTGTTCAACGGCTGCTCGGTCGCCACGAGCATCGTCCCCGACCAGGGCATCTTCACGACCATCACGATGGTCGTCACCATGACCGCCGGTACGGCCGTCGTCATGTGGCTCGGTGAGCTGATCACCGACCGCGGCATCGGCAACGGCATGTCGATCCTGATGTTCATCTCGATCGCCGCGACCTTCCCGTCCGCGCTGTGGGCCATCAAGAAGCAGGGCTCGCTGGCCGGCGGCTGGATCGAGTTCGGCACCGTCATCGCGGTCGGCCTGGTCATGGTCGGGCTCGTCGTCTTCGTCGAGCAGGCCCAGCGCCGCATCCCGGTGCAGTACGCGAAGCGGATGATCGGGCGCCGGTCCTACGGCGGTACGTCCACGTACATCCCGCTCAAGGTGAACCAGGCGGGTGTGATTCCCGTCATCTTCGCCTCGTCGCTGCTCTACATCCCGGCGCTCGTGGCGCAGTTCGCCGGGGGCCAGTCGGGGTGGAAGACCTGGATCGAGCAGAACCTCACCAAGGGCGACCACCCGATTTACATCACTTCGTACTTCTTGCTCATCGTTTTCTTCGCGTTCTTCTACGTCGCTATCTCCTTCAACCCCGAGGAAGTAGCCGACAACATGAAGAAGTATGGTGGCTTCATCCCGGGCATCCGGGCTGGCCGACCGACCGCTGAGTACCTGAGCTACGTTCTCAACCGGATCACCTGGCCGGGTTCGCTGTATCTGGGTCTGATCGCTCTCGTACCGACAATGGCGTTGGTGGGCTTTGGGGCAAGCCAGAACTTCCCCTTCGGCGGGACCAGCATCCTCATCATCGTGGGTGTCGGCCTCGAGACGGTGAAGCAGATCGAGAGCCAGCTCCAGCAGCGCAATTACGAAGGGTTCCTCCGCTGATGCGTATCGTCCTCGTCGGGCCGCCGGGTGCCGGTAAGGGAACGCAGGCCGTCCGGCTCGCAGAGAAGCTGGTCATCCCGCACATCTCCACGGGCGACCTGTTCCGCGCCAACATCAGCCGGCAGACGGAGCTGGGCAAGCTCGCGAAGTCCTACATGGACGCCGGCAACCTCGTCCCCGACGAGGTGACCATCGCGATGGCCAAGGACCGCATGGAGCAGCCGGACGCGGAGAAGGGCTTCCTGCTGGACGGCTTCCCGCGCAACGTCTCGCAGGCCGAGGCGCTGGACCAGCTGCTGCGCACCGAGGGCATCACGCTGGACGCCGTGCTCGACCTGGAGGTCCCCGAGGACGAGGTCGTCAAGCGCATCGCCGGCCGGCGCATCTGCCGCAACGACTCCTCGCACGTCTTCCACGTCACCTACAGCCCGCCGAAGCAGGAGGGCGTCTGCGACGTGTGCGGCGGCGAGCTGTACCAGCGCGACGACGACTCCGAGGACACCGTCCGCAAGCGGCTGGAGGTCTACCACACGCAGACCGAGCCGATCATCGACTACTACAAGGCGCAGGGGTTGGTCGTGACGATCTCCTCCCTGGGCCCGGTCGAGGAGATCACGCAGCGGGCGCTGGAGGCCCTCAAGCGCGAGAAGGCCGAGAAGTAGATCCCGGCCCTTCCGGCCGCGGTGCCCTCCCCGGGCGCCGCGGCCGTACTGTTGTACAGGTACCCCAGTCGACGTGAGTGACGGAGAGCGCAGGCCCCCCATGGTGCAGATCAAGACCCCCGAGCAGATCGCGAAGATGCGGGCGGCGGGCCTGGTCGTAGCCGCCATCCACGCGGCCACGCGCGAGGCCGCGGTGCCCGGCGCGACCACCCGGGACCTGGACGAGGTGGCCCGCAAGGTCCTCGCCGAACACGGCGCGAAGTCGAACTTCCTCGGCTACGGCGGCTTCCCGGCCACCATCTGCACCTCCGTGAACGACGTGGTCGTCCACGGCATCCCCTCCGACGACGTCGTCCTGAAGGACGGCGACATCATCTCCATCGACTGCGGCGCGATCGTCGACGGCTGGCACGGCGACGCGGCCTACACCGCCTTCGTCGGCTCCGGTCACGCCCCGGAGCTGGTCGAGCTCTCCCGGGTGACCGAGGAGTCGATGTGGGCCGGCATCGCGGCCATGAAGCAGGGCAACCGCCTGGTCGACATCTCCCGGGCGGTCGAGACGTACATCCGCCGCCAGCCCAAGCCGGGCGGCGGCCGGTACGGGATCATCGAGGACTACGGCGGCCACGGCATCGGCACCGAGATGCACATGGACCCGCACCTGCTGAACTACGTCGACCGCCGCCGCGGCAAGGGCCCCAAGCTGGTCCCCGGCTTCTGCCTGGCGATCGAGCCGATGGTCTCCCTCGGCACCCCGAAGACCGAGGTCCTCTCCGACGACTGGACGGTCATCACCACGGACGGCACCTGGTCGTCCCACTGGGAGCACTCGGTGGCGCTCACCGAGCAGGGCCCCCTGGTCCTGACGGCCGTCGACGGCGGCAAGGCCAAGCTCGCGGAGTACGGTGTGGCGGCGGCCCCGGACCCGCTGGCCTGAGGCGGGGCCGAGCCGAGACCGCCGGTCGGAGACCGGCGCAGCCGCTCGAAGCTTGTGAGGCGCGCCAGGCGCCGAGCCCGCGAGAGCGGCATCCAGAAGTGGGGTCCGAGGTCCTCTCCGACGACTGGACGGTCATCACCACGGACGGCACCTGGTCGTCCCACTGGGAGCACTCGGTGGCGCTCACCGAGCAGGGCCCCCTGGTCCTGACGGCCGTCGACGGCGGCAAGGCCAAGCTCGCGGAGTACGGCATCACCGCGTGCCCGTCCTCCCGACCCCGTGGCGTAGGGATCACTCCCATGGGGCAGAATTTCTCGATTCGCCTTTCCGGGAGCGGCGACGTAGACTGACTCGTCGGCTCTTGTGCACCCTCATGCCTGAAAACCTGAGGCTGTGACGGAGCCGATCAAGGTAGTCGATTCGAAGGGCGAAGCGTGGCCAAGAAGCAAGGTGCCATCGAGATCGAGGGCACTGTCGTCGAGTCTCTGCCGAACGCCATGTTCAGGGTCGAGCTCCAGAACGGCCACCAGGTCCTGGCACACATCAGCGGCAAGATGCGTATGCACTACATCCGCATCCTCCCTGACGACCGGGTCGTGGTGGAGCTGTCTCCGTACGACCTGACGCGTGGCCGGATCGTCTACCGGTACAAGTAGATCTTGCCCGCGCCCCGGGCCCGCCCGGTGCGATGGCACTGACCCGGAGAACCTCACCCCATGAAGGTCAAGCCGAGCGTCAAGAAGATCTGCGACAAGTGCAGGGTGATCCGCCGTCACGGCCGGGTCATGGTCATCTGCGAGAACCCGCGCCACAAGCAGCGCCAGGGCTGACGCACGACCGTATCCCTCTGCACCTCTATCGCAGAGTTTCGCGCGACGCGAGCTGAATATGTTCATACGCAGAACCCGAGCCATCCAGCTCGACACCCCCGGTTCGGAGGCCGGGGACCCGGTTCGTACCTGGTACGGCGGCCGGGAGCCGGTTCTGTGGAAGACCTCCGAAGAATCACCAGGAGCCATTGAATGGCACGCGTTTCCGGTGTCGACATCCCGCGCGAAAAGCGCGTGGAGATCGCGCTCACCTACGTGTTCGGCATCGGCCGGACCCTCTCGAAGGAGACGCTGGCTGCGACCGGCGTCGACCCGAACACCCGCGTCCGCGACCTGACGGAAGAGCAGCTCGTCGCGATCCGCGAGTACGTCGACAACAACATCAAGACCGAGGGTGACCTCCGTCGCGAGATCCAGGCCGACATCCGCCGCAAGGTCGAGATCGGTACCTACCAGGGTCTCCGTCACCGTCGCGGTCTGCCCGTCCGCGGTCAGCGCACCAGCACCAACGCCCGTACCCGCAAGGGCCCGCGTCGCGCCATCGCCGGCAAGAAGAAGCCGGGCAAGAAGTAGTCCGCAGCGGACGCCTGTCCACGGTCTTCGCTGTAGGACCGACCACCTCCCGTAGGAGTTTATAGATGCCCCCCAAGGGTCGTCAGGGCGCTGCCAAGAAGGTGCGCCGCAAGGAAAAGAAGAACGTCGCTCACGGCCACGCGCACATCAAGAGCACGTTCAACAACACGATCGTCTCGATCACGGACCCGTCCGGCAACGTGATCTCCTGGGCCTCCGCCGGCCACGTCGGCTTCAAGGGTTCCCGGAAGTCCACGCCGTTCGCCGCGCAGATGGCCGCCGAGTCGGCCGCCCGCCGCGCCCAGGAGCACGGCATGCGCAAGGTCGACGTGTTCGTGAAGGGCCCGGGTTCCGGTCGCGAGACCGCGATCCGCTCCCTCCAGGCCACCGGCCTCGAGGTCGGCTCCATCCAGGACGTCACCCCGACCCCGCACAACGGCTGCCGCCCGCCGAAGCGCCGTCGCGTCTGACGCACGGCTGCCTCGCGCAGGCTCGGGTCGCGGGCGGTACGGCTCCGCGGAGCCGTACCGCCCGTACCCTTGCAGTACCCGCGCTGCACAGGGCGCGGTTTCCGTCGGACGTCAAATAGCGGGCGTCCACGAAAGAAGGATCTGATCCACACATGCTGATCGCTCAGCGTCCCTCGTTGACCGAAGAGGTCGTCGACGAGTTCCGCTCCCGGTTCGTGATCGAGCCGCTGGAGCCGGGCTTCGGTTACACCCTCGGCAACTCCCTGCGCCGTACGCTCCTCTCCTCGATCCCGGGTGCCGCCGTCACCTCGATCCGGATCGACGGTGTCCTGCACGAGTTCACCACCGTGCCGGGCGTCAAGGAGGACGTCACCGACCTGATCCTCAACATCAAGCAGCTGGTCGTCTCCTCGGAGCACGACGAGCCGGTCGTGATGTACCTGCGCAAGCAGGGCCCGGGTCTGGTCACCGCCGCCGACATCGCGCCCCCGGCCGGTGTCGAGGTGCACAACCCCGACCTCGTCCTCGCCACGCTCAACGGCAAGGGCAAGCTGGAGATGGAGCTGACCGTCGAGCGCGGTCGCGGCTACGTCTCCGCCGTGCAGAACAAGCAGGTGGGCCAGGAGATCGGCCGGATCCCGGTCGACTCGATCTACTCGCCGGTGCTGAAGGTCACGTACAAGGTCGAGGCCACGCGTGTCGAGCAGCGCACCGACTTCGACAAGCTGATCGTCGACGTCGAGACCAAGCAGGCGATGCGTCCGCGTGACGCCATGGCCTCCGCCGGCAAGACCCTGGTCGAGCTGTTCGGTCTCGCCCGCGAGCTGAACATCGACGCCGAGGGCATCGACATGGGTCCGTCCCCGACGGACGCCGCGCTGGCCGCCGACCTGGCGCTGCCGATCGAGGAGCTGGAGCTCACCGTTCGGTCGTACAACTGCCTCAAGCGCGAGGGCATCCACTCCGTGGGTGAGCTCGTGGCGCGTTCCGAGGCCGACCTGCTCGACATCCGCAACTTCGGTGCGAAGTCGATCGACGAGGTCAAGGCGAAGCTGGCCGGCATGGGCCTGGCCCTCAAGGACAGCCCGCCCGGATTCGACCCCACGGCCGCCGCGGACGCCTTCGGCGCCGACGACGACGCGGACGCGGGTTTCGTGGAGACCGAGCAGTACTGAGTCTCCGCTTCCGGGGTCCGTGTCAGCGGACCCCGGATCTCCGACAGGCGACCGCCTGCTCGGATACTGACCCCGGTACCTGATACGGCCGGGGCAGACACCTAGGAGAAGAACCATGCCGAAGCCCACCAAGGGTGCCCGTCTGGGCGGCAGTGCCGCGCACGAGAAGCTGCTCCTCGCGAACCTGGCGAAGAGCCTCTTCGAGCACGGCCGCATCACCACCACCGAGGCGAAGGCCCGCCGCCTGCGCCCGTACGCCGAGCGTCTGATCACCAAGGCGAAGAAGGGTGACCTTCACAACCGCCGTCAGGTGCTCCAGGTCATCACGGACAAGAGCATCGTCCACACGCTCTTCACCGAGATCGGCCCGCGCTACGAGAACCGTCCGGGTGGTTACACCCGCATCACCAAGATCGGTAACCGCCGTGGCGACAACGCGCCCATGGCCGTCATCGAGCTGGTCGAGGCGCTGACGGTGCAGCAGAACGCCGTGGGCGAGGCCGAGGCCGCGACCAAGCGCGCGGTCAAGGAGTCCGAGGAGGCCAAGGCCGAGGAGACCAAGGCCGAGGAGACCGAGGCTCCGGCCGAGGAGTCCAAGGACGCCTGAGGCTCTGCCTGAACGCGGGAAGCGGGTCCGCCCTGAGGGGCGGGCCCGCTCCTGTGTTTTGAGAGGATTCCCACGTGAGTGACGAAGTGCAGCCCGGTTACGTCCGTGTCCGTCTCGATCTGTCGTACGACGGCACCGCCTTCCACGGCTGGGCCAAGCAGGCCGGCGGCCGGCGGACCGTACAGGGGGAGATCGAGGACGCCCTGCGGACGGTCACGCGGTCGAAGGAGACGTACGAGCTGACCGTGGCCGGGCGGACCGACGCCGGCGTGCACGCCCGGGGCCAGGTGGCGCACGTCGACCTGCCCGGGGAGCTGTGGCGCGAGCACCACCAGAAGCTGCTCAAGCGGCTGGCCGGCCGGCTGCCGAAGGACGTCCGGGTGTGGGCGCTGCGCGAGGCGCCGAGCGGGTTCAACGCGCGGTTCTCGGCGGTGTGGCGGCGGTACGCCTACCGGGTCACCGACAACCCCGGGGGAGTGGACCCCCTGCTGCGGGGCCACGTGCTGTGGCACGACTGGCCGCTCGACGTGGACGCCATGAACGAGGCCGCCCGGGCGCTGCTCGGGGAGCACGACTTCGCCGCCTACTGCAAGAAGCGCGAGGGCGCGACCACGATCCGGACGCTCCAGGAGCTGAGCCTGGTCCGGGGCGAGGACGGGATCATCACCGCGACCGTGCGGGCGGACGCCTTCTGCCACAACATGGTGCGCTCGCTGATCGGCGCGCTGCTGTTCGTCGGCGACGGGCACCGGGGGCCCGAGTGGCCGGGGAAGGTGCTGGCCGCGGGCGTGCGGGACTCCGCCGTGCACGTCGTACGGCCGCACGGGCTGACGCTGGAGGAGGTCGGCTACCCGGCCGACGAGCTGCTGGCGGCCCGCAGCAGGGAGGCCCGGAACAAGCGGTCGCTGCCCGGACTTCCGGGATGCGAAACCTGTTAGCTACGTTGCATTTCGCGTCACTTACCCCTCATGTCCGGACTTAACGGTCATAACTGCCCGTAATGACTCTTACGCGTTTCATACCTCTCGGATACAGTTGCGCGTCTCGGCCAGAAGTTCGATGGGGAACCGGGGTTGGCCGGGGGGTCGACGGGTCGCCTGGGCCCGGGGTTGGACAACGGAATGACTTCAGTGGGTCCCGTGCGGGCCGGGGGGCGACGCGCGGTACGGCAGAGCGGAGGGCGGCGACGGGCCGGGCGGGGCGGGAACGCCGCGCTGGGACTGCTGCCGCTCCCGCCGACGGACAAGGAGAAGTACTCCTACGCGCGCCGGCGCCTGTGGATCCTGACGATCAGCTCGCTGGTCAGCTTCTGCTGCCTGGTGCTGAGCCAGTTCAAGCTGGCGGCGTCCACCCCGGTGCTGTGGATCTACACACCGCTGCTCGCGTTCACGGTGATCTACTACCTCGTGTCGTTGCGGGTGAACGGCTTCACCCGGGACTTCGACATCGCCCACCACCGGCGGCTGGTGCAGAACTGGCGGCCCGAGGCGTATCCGGCCGTGGACGTGTTCCTGCCGGTGTGCGGTGAGCCCATCGAGGTGCTGCACAACACCTGGCGGCACGTGCGGGCGATGGCCGACCGCTACCCCGGGGTCTGTGTGCCGTTCGTGCTCGACGACGGCGCGAGCCCCGAGCTGGCGGCCATGGCCCGGGACTTCGGCTTCCGCTACGGCACCCGGGAGAACCGGGGCTGGTTCAAGAAGGCCGGCAATCTGCACTTCGGCTTCGCCCAGTCCGACGGCGAGTACATCCTCATCCTGGACGCCGACTTCACCCCGCGCGCCGATCTGCTGGAGGAACTGCTGCCGTACCTGGACGACGACCCGCGGATCGGTATCGTCCAGTCCCCGCAGTACTTCCGGGTGCTCGACTCGCAGAACTGGATCGAGCGCGGCGCGGGCGCGGTGCAGGAGCTGTTCTACCGCTCCGTACAGGTGTCCCGGCAGGGCAGCGACGGCGCCATCTGCGTCGGTTCCTGCGCGATCTACCGGCGGGCGGCGCTGGAGACCAACGGCGGCACCACGCTGATCGAGCACTCCGAGGACGTGCACACCGGGTTCGATCTGCGCGGGCTCGGCTGGGACCTGAGGTACGTCCCGGTCGCGGTGTCCACCGGGGTCTGCCCGGACAGCGCCGGCGCCTTCTTCAACCAGCAGTACCGCTGGTGCTCGGGCTCGATGAGCCTGCTCGGCAGCCGCAAGTTCTGGCAGGCGAGGATCAGGCTCTCCAGCCGGCTGTGCTACATGTCCGGGTTCTTCTACTACATCCACACCGCGCTGTTCACTTTCGCGGCCCCGGTCATCCCCATCGTGCTGCTGCTGGTGATGCCGGACAAGCTGAAGGTCGAGCACCTGCTGCTGGTGCTGCCCAGCATCCTCTACACCACGATCGTCTTCCCGATGTGGCACAGGGCGCCGTACCGGCTGGAGGCATGGGCGGCCCGGATGATGTACGGCTGGGCGCACGTCTTCGCCATCTGGGACATCCTGCGCAAGAACCGCATGGGCTGGCAGCCGACCGGCTCCTCCGGAGCCAAGAAGAACAAGACCCGGCGGTTCTGGATCGGCATGTGGGCGTGGAGCGGCGGCACGGCGCTGGTGTGGGTCACCGCCGCGGTGTACCGGACGTTCACCATGAACGCCCCGGACTTCGCCCTGATCCTGTCCTCCGGGCTGTTCTACGCGCTGGTCGTCGGCCGTGTGCTGGTGCAGCCGCGGTCGGGGGCGGAGGCCGTCTGATGCCACAGAAGGAACGATTCCGCATGGCCCGGGGGGCCCTGGCCTGTGCCGTGGCCGGCGTCCTCGCGCTCGGCGGCTGCTCGCTGTTCCGCGACGACTCCGACGACTCGGCGCGCTCCGGGGGCACGGCGGCCCCGCACTCCTCGGCGAGCCCCCGGGACATCCCCTACGACGTCACCCCGCTGATCAAACCGGCGAAGAAGTACCTCGGGGTGGCCGTGGCGGGCGCGCCGACCTCCATGAAGAGCGTCCACGCGTACACGGAGAAGACCGGCAAGCAGCCGAACCTGGTCGAGTACTACGCGGCCTGGGGGGACGGCTTCGACGCCACCGGCGTGCGCAACGCCTGGGCCGAGGGCGCCCTGACGCTGATGTCCTGGGAGCCCTTCGACACCCCGCTCGCCGACATCGCGGCAGGCAGGTCGGACGCGTACATCAAGGAGTACGCGGCCGCGGTACGCAGGCTGAACCTGCCCGTGGTGATGGACTTCGCCGACGAGTTCAACGGCCACTGGGAGAAGTGGGGCACGGACGACGTGACCCCGGCCCAGTACGTGGCCGCCTGGCGCCACATCCACCAGACCTTCGCCGGCGCCGGCGCCACCAACGTCATCTGGGCGTGGGCGCCCAACATCGTCAACCCGGTCAAGAACGTGGATCTGCGGCAGTACTACCCGGGCGACGCCTACGTGGACTGGATCGGTCTGATCGGCTACTTCACGCTCGGCGACGACAACGCCTTCGACAGCGTCTTCGGGCCGACCCGCGACCGGATCCGCTCCTTCACCAAGAAGCCGATGCTGCTGCTGGAGACCGCGGCCATGCCCGGCGAGCGGCGGCGGGCCGACGTCCGCAACCTGTTCGCGGGCGTCGCGGCCGACGACGACATGCTCGGTTTCGTCTGGTTCAACTACAAAAAGCGCGCCGACTGGCGGCTGGAGGCGAGCCCGCTGGCGCTGACGGAGTTCAAGCGCCTGGCCGCCGACGACCGTTTCGGCTTCGACGTACGGAAGCCGTGATGACCTCTCGACCCGAGTACTACACCCCGCAGCCCTTCGACCCGTACGCGGAGGAGGAGCAGCAGGGGGGCTGGTTCAACTCCGACGGCTACGTCCCGCGCCAGCCGCACGGCTACGACCTCGCGCAGGGCTACGCGGTCCCGCAGGGGTACGACACCCCGCAGGGCCACGAGGTACCCCACGGGTACGACACTCCCCAGGGATATGACGTCCCGCAGGGGTACGACGTCCCGCAGGGGTACGACGTCCCGCAGGGGTACGACGTCCCGCAGGGGTATGACGTCCCGCAGGGGTACGACGTCCCCCAGGGGTACGACACCTCGCAGGGGTACGACGTCCCCCAGGGCTACGACGCCCCGCAGGCGTACGGCCACGACCCCGGGGTCCACGCGTACCAGCAGCCGGCCGGTCAGCCGGCGTACGCCCCGCAGCCGGTGGAGGAGGAGGAGCCGGCCGCGCCGGACGCCCCGGCCGGGCCCGCGTACCACGTGCCCGAGACGGCCGAGGTCGGCTGGGACATGGCCGCCAGCCGGCGGCGCGCCTGGGTCAGCCGGGCCGTGCTGCTGTGCGTGCTGGCCGTCCAGGCGGTGCTCTCGCTGCGCCTGGCCAACACCGCGTTCCAGGACGAGGCCCTCTACCTCGCGGCCGGCCACGCCGAGCTCCAGCACCTGCTGCACGGCACCCCGCTGCCCGTCGACTACGCGGCCTACTTCTCGGGCTCGCCGCAGCTGTACCCGGTGCTCGCCGCCGCCGTGGACGACGTCTTCGGACTGACCGGGGCGCGCCTGCTGAGCCTGGCGTTCATGCTGGGCACCACCGGGCTGCTGTACTCCTTCACCCGGCGGCTGTTCAACGAGCGGGCCGCGCTGGCCGGCGCCGCGCTGTTCGCCGTGGTGCAGTCCACGGTCGTCATGGGCTACTTCGCCACCTACGACGCCGCCGCGCTGTTCCTGCTGGCCCTGGCCACCTGGATCGTCGTCCGCACCGACCGGGCACCGGTGGCCGCCGTGCTGCTCGCCGCGCCCGTCGCCGTCCTCGCCGTCGGCGTGAAGTACGCGGCCGGCCTGTACCTGCCGACCATCGTCGTGCTCGCGCTGCTCACCGGCTGGCCGCACCGGGGCCGCAAGGCGTTCGGCCGGATGCTGCTGCTCGCGCTCGGCATCGGTGCCCTGGTGGTGGTGGGCATGTACACCACCGACCTGATGGACGGTGTCCGGCAGACCACGACCGACCGGGACCACGGCTCCGACAGCACCGCCTTCCTGTTCCAGCGCTCGGCGCAGTGGGGCGGGCTGATGTTCCTCACCGCCGTCGGCGGCGCGGTCTCCTATGTGCGGCGCAGCCGCATGAACGAGTCCCCGGCCGCCCAGCGGCTCGGCACCCCCGGCCGGCGCTGGCGGGCCCTGCTCGGCCTGGTGCTGTGCGGCACCGCGCTGCTCGCACCCGCCTACCAGATCCACCTGGGCACCGTGGTGTCGCTGTTCAAGCACATCGGGTTCGGCCTGCTCTTCGCCGCGCCGATGGCCGGGGTGGGCGTGACCCGGCTGATCGGCGCCCACTTCCGCTATCCCCAGCTCGGCATCATGCTGTGGACCGCGACGCTCTGCCTCGGCATCTCGCAGGCGGACTGGCGCTTCGGCGTCTGGCCCGACTCCTCGAGAATGGTCCAGGTCATCGGCTCCCACGTGGACCGCAAGGGGCACTACCTCGCCTCCACCCCCGAGGTGCCCGTCTACTACCTGCGCGACAAGACCACCCACCGGCAGTGGCAGGGCGTCTTCGCGCTGGAGTACACGGACAGGAAGGGCACGTACCACTCCGGTGACGAGGCCTACCGGGCGGCACTGCGCGACGGCGAGTTCGACCTGATCGTCCTGGACGGTCTCACCAACCCGCGGGTGGACGCCGTCGTCGCGGACGCGGTCAAGGGCAACCCGCACTACCGGCTCCTGGCCGACCTGCCCTTCCGCAACTCCAGCGGCACCGGTCACTACCGCATCTGGACCAAGACCTCCTGAAGCGGGCCCGAGCGAGAAGAGGGACAGCGATGGCGCAGGACGAGGCGCGGGTCACCGTGGTGATGCCGACGTACAACGAGGCGGCGAACCTGCCCGGCATGGCCGAGGCCGTGCTCGCGCTGCCGCTGGACGGGCTGCATCTGAAGGTCGTCGACGACTCCAGCCCGGACGGCACCGGACGGATCGCCGAGGAACTGGCCGGGGCGTACAACGGCGCCGGCCGGGCCCGGATGAGCGTGCTGCACCGCGCCGAGAAGGACGGGCTGGGCCGGGCGTACACCGCCGGGATGTCCGCCGCGCTGGAGGAGGGCGCCGAGTACGTCGTCCAGATGGACGCCGACGGCAGCCATCCCGTGGAGGCGGTGCCCCGCATGCTCCGGGCGGCCCGGGCCTCGGGCGCCGGGCTGGTGGTCGGCAGCCGGTACGTCGAGGGCGGCTCGCTGGACGAGGAGTGGGGCGCCCACCGGGTGCTGCTGTCCCGGTTCGCCAACCGGTACGCGCGCGCCGTCCTCGGCACCGAGATCAAGGACATCACGGCCGGTTTCAACCTGTGGTCGGCGCGGACCCTCGGGGACGTGGGCCTGACGTCCGTCGACAGCGCCGGTTACAGCTTCCAGGTGGAGCTGAAGTACCGGGCCGTCCGGGCCGGGCACACGGCCGTGGAGATCCCCATCCGGTTCGCCGAGCGCGCCGAGGGCGAGTCCAAGATGACGCTGCGCACCCAGCTGGAGTCGGCGGTGCTGCCCCTGAGGCTGCGGCTGAAGCGGTACTGACGGCCGGCGCGGGCTACCGGGCGGCGGCCTGGGCCTGGGCCTGGCCGCGGCGGTGGATCTGGTTCACGGTGAACTGGGCCAGGTCGTTGCCGGCGCCGAAGACGTCGGTGTCCTTCTTGGTGACGTCCTTGCCGGTGGTGAAGCCGGAGATCGTGAAGTAGGCGTAGCGGCCGTAGGCGTTGCGCGTGGAGCGGCAGAAGGCGCCGTCGCAGAACGGCTTGACGCCGCCCTTGCCGAACAAGGAGCGGACGATGGACCGGTCGTCGGTCTGCGCCTTGGCCTTGGCGGCCCGCGCCGCGTCGTCGAAGACGGCGACGCCGACGGTGACCGCGATGTCACCGTGCGTGTAGGTGGCGCGCATCAGGCGGGTGCAGCCGTTGGCCGTGAGGATGCCCGGCAGGGTGCCGCCGGCCACGGAGGCGCAGCCCGACGTGTCGTCCGTGGTCCCCTTCTCGTACACGGTGCCGCCGACGGTGAGCCGCTTGCCGGGGAAGAGCGTGCCGGGGCCGAGCGGGGCGGTGTCCTTCTCGGCGCTGGAGATGAAATCCCCGGGATTCAGCGGCGGCGGGGCGCTGGTCGGCGCGAAGGACGGCGTCGCGGAGCCGGACCGGGAGGCGCCGGTGGGCAGGGTGCCGGGGCGGGCCTCGGGATCACCGCCGTCCGCGGAGACCACGGCCACGGCGACCGCGGCGCCTATCGCGAGGGTGGCCAGCACCCCGCCGGCCGCGAACAGCAGCTTGCGGCGCTTGTTCCGTGTCTCGGAGGCCTCGGCGAGCGCGGCCCAGTCGGGCGTCCCGTCGTCGTCTCCGCTGTTCCGCGGCTGCTGGGAATGCGGTTTCCAGGGATCCCACTGAGACTGGGGTCCCCCCTGCCCGTAACTCATGGGGCGCATCTTAGACGGGGGGCCGGGGACACGGGGGCCGTGCGGCGACCCGCCTCGTTTTGACCCGCCCGGGTGCCGCCCGGTAACCTACTTCTTCGTTGTGTATTGGCTTGCTCATTCTCACGGGACGGGCCCTTACACCGGTCCACCGGGCCGATGACCAGCGACCCCACACACGCGGTTTGCGTCGCCGCCGTGGGTCTAGGCTGTCGTGATCGTTTCGGTGACCTTGTTTAGGACCATTCACTCGAAGCGAAGGCTACGAACCGTGCGTACGTACAGCCCCAAGCCCGGCGATGTGACGCGCCAGTGGCACGTCATCGACGCTCAGGACGTTGTCCTGGGTCGTCTCGCCACCACTGCTGCGACCCTCCTCCGGGGCAAGCACAAGCCGATCTACGCGCCGCACGTCGACGCTGGTGACTTCGTCATCATCATCAACGCGGACAAGGTGCACCTGTCCGGCAACAAGCGGACCCAGAAGATGGCCTACCGCCACTCCGGCTACCCGGGTGGTCTGCGCTCCGTCCGCTACGACGAGCTGCTGGACAAGAACCCGGAGAAGGCCATCGAGAAGGCCGTCAAGGGCATGCTCCCCAAGAACTCCCTGGGCCGTCAGATGCTCTCGAAGCTGAAGGTCTACAAGGGTGACCAGCACCCGCACGCTGCCCAGCAGCCGGTGCCGTTCGAGATCACCCAGGTCGCGCAGTAAGTCCGGCCACCCCCTAAGACTGAACAGAATCTGAGGAGAATCGTGGCCGAGACCACTGCCGAGCAGCCGCTCGAAGAGCTTGACATCGACAGCTACACCACCGAGTCCGAGGTTCCCGTCGAGGGCGAGTACACCTCGGAGTCCCTGGCCTCCCGCTTCGGCGAGCCGCAGCCGGCCGCCGGCCTGGGCCGCCGCAAGAACGCCATCGCCCGCGTCCGGATCGTCCCGGGCACCGGCAAGTGGAAGATCAACGGTCGCACCCTCGAGGACTACTTCCCGAACAAGGTGCACCAGCAGGAAGTCAACGAGCCGTTCAAGGTCCTGGAGCTCGAGGGCCGTTACGACGTCATCGCCCGCATTGCCGGTGGCGGTGTCTCCGGCCAGGCCGGCGCGCTGCGTCTCGGTGTCGCCCGTGCGCTGAACGAGGCCGACGTCGACAACAACCGCGGCCCGCTGAAGAAGGCCGGCTTCCTGCGCCGCGACGACCGCGCGGTCGAGCGGAAGAAGGCCGGTCTGAAGAAGGCCCGCAAGGCTCCGCAGTACAGCAAGCGCTAAGCTTCGCTGCCTGCTCGTACGTGGTACGGGCTTCGGCCCCGCGTACTCCGAACGCCCCGGCGGCACGCCACATGTGCCTCCGGGGCGTTCGCTTATCCCAGCCAAGGGCGTATAACGGCACAAGACGCTCAAAGGCTTGTGTGATCGGATGCCGGGCGCCTGCCACCCCGACGCGGCGCGGTCCGCTTCCGACATCGACGCTTCCTCAGGAGGACAAGTGGGACGACTCTTCGGCACGGACGGCGTGCGCGGTGTCGCCAACGCGGATCTCACGGCCGAGATGGCGCTCGGCCTCTCCGTCGCCGCGGCGCACGTACTGGCCGAGGCGGGCACCTTCGAGGGCCACAAGCCGACGGCGGTGGTCGGACGGGACCCGCGCGCGTCCGGGGAGTTCCTGGAGGCGGCGGTGGTGGCCGGTCTGGCCAGCGCGGGCGTGGACGTCCTGCGGGTCGGCGTGCTGCCGACGCCCGCGGTGGCGCACCTGACCGGCGCGCTCGGCGCCGATCTCGGCGTGATGCTCTCCGCCAGCCACAACGCCATGCCGGACAACGGCATCAAGTTCTTCGCCCGCGGCGGCCACAAACTCGCCGACGAGCTGGAGGACCGGATCGAGGCGGTCTACGACTCCCACCGGCACGGCGAGCCCTGGCAGCGGCCGACGGGGGCGGGCGTGGGCCGCGTACGGTCGTACGACGAGGGCTTCGAGCAGTACGTCGCCCACCTGCTGGCGGTGCTGCCCAACCGGCTCGACGGCCTGAAGATCGTCCTGGACGAAGCGCACGGCGCGGCCTCGGGGGTCTCGCCGGAGGCGTTCGCCCGGGCCGGCGCCCAGGTCGTCACGATCGGCGCCGACCCCGACGGGCTCAACATCAACGAGGGCTGCGGCTCGACCCACCTGGACCTGCTCAAGGCCGCGGTCGTCGAGCACGGCGCGGACCTCGGCATCGCGCACGACGGAGACGCCGACCGCTGCCTGGCCGTGGACCACACCGGCGAGGAGGTCGACGGCGACCAGATCCTCGCGGTGCTCGCGCTGGGGCTGCGGGAGCGGTCCGCGCTGCCGTCCGACACCGTGGTGGCCACCGTGATGTCCAACCTCGGCTTCAAGCTGGCGATGGAACGCGCGGGCATCCGGCTGGTGCAGACGGCCGTGGGCGACCGGTACGTCCTGGAGGAGATGAAGGAGCACGGCTACGCCCTCGGCGGCGAGCAGTCCGGGCACGTCATCATCCTCGACCACGCGACCACCGGCGACGGCACGCTGACCGGCCTGCTGCTGGCGGCACGGGTCGCGCAGACCGGCCGTACGCTGCGGGAGCTGGCCTCCGTCATGGAGCGGCTGCCGCAGGTCCTGATCAACGTCCCGGACGTCGACAAGTCGCGGGTGCGCACGTCCGCGGACCTCGCCGCCGCGGTCACCGAGGCGGAGCGCGAACTCGGCGAGACCGGGCGGGTGCTGCTGCGTCCGTCGGGGACGGAACCGCTGGTGCGGGTGATGGTCGAGGCCGCGGACATCGAGCAGGCCCGGGCGGTCGCCGGACGGCTGGCCGACGCCGTCAAGTCGGCGCTGGGCTAGTTCCGGGCCGTCGGGGCGGGGGCAGAGCCCGCGCCCCTCACGGGCGCTGCCGCCGGTACCTCCAGAAGTATTTCTGGGCGAGCAGCGTGACGGTCCCCGCCAGGACGATGCCCAGCAGGTTCAGCAGGAGCTGCACGGTCGAACCGCTGGTCTGTGACATGTCGCCGTAGGCCAGCGCCACCGCCGCGTTGGCCGCGGCCGGGACCGTGGTCACCGAGATGGCCACGCCCACCAGCGCCCCCGACTTCGCGGAGGTCAGCGAGAGGGTGCCGGCGACGCCGGCCAGGACCGCCACGATGAACGAGAAGGCGTCGGGGGCGTACACGAACGCGGTGTTGGGCCGGTCGCCCTCCAGGGCGGACCGGTGGAAGAGGCCGAGGACGTCCATGAGCACCGTGAAGCCGACCGTCACCGCCATCGCCCCGGCGAAGCCCACCAGCAGAGCGGTCAGCGACCGCAGCGCCAGCCGCGGCCGGCGCCGTACCAGCGCCGTGCTGATGCCGGCCAGCGGGCCGAACTCCGGCCCCACCGCCATCGCGCCCACGATCAGGATCGCGTTGTCCAGGACGACACCGCAGGCGGCGATCATCGTGGCCAGGGTGATGAAGGCGAGGTAGGTGACCGTCAGGGTCGACTCCTCGTGGGTGGCCTCGGTCAGGCCCTCCCACAGCACCGCGTCCGCGCCCTCGCCGGGCGCCGCCTCCTCGGCCTCCTCGGCCCGCCGGGACAGCGACAGGCCGATGTCGTCCACGGCGATGGAACCGGTGTCCTCCAGGCCGAGGCGCCGCAGCCCGGCGATGAGTTCGTCACCCGCCTCGCGGGCCACGTCGCACAGCACGAGGTCGCCGGCCGGGTCGCGGGCGGCGCCGGGCAGGACGACGAGGTGGGTGGTGCCGACCGTCCGCTCGATCAGGCCCACCACCTCCCGCGTCGTCCCGGCCGGGGTGATCAGACGCAGATGCAGCATGCGCCCATCCAACCGGACCGGCTACAGCTTGCGCAGCCGCAGCCGCTGCACCGTGTGGTCCGGGCCCTTGCGCAGGATGAGGCCGGCCCGGCCGCGGGTCGGCGCGATGTTCTCCACCAGGTTCGGCTTGTTGATGGTCCGCCAGAGCATGCGCGCGTACTCCAGGGCCTCCTCCTCGGAGACCTGGGTGTACTTGCGGAAGTACGACGACGGGTCCTGGAAGGCCGTCCGGCGCAGCTTGCGGAAGCGGTTCAGGTACCAGCGCTCGATGTCCTCGGCGCTCGCGTCGACGTACACGCTGAAGTCGAAGTAGTCGGCGAGACCGACGCGGGTACGGCCGTCCTTGCCGGGCAGGGCGGGCTGGAGGACGTTCAGGCCCTCCACGATGAGGATGTCGGGGCGGCGCACGACGAGCCGTTCGTCCGGCACGATGTCGTAGATGAGGTGGGAGTAGACCGGCGCGGACACCTCGGCCTTGCCGGCCTTGATGTCGGCGACGAACCGGGTCAGGGCCCGGCGGTCGTAGGACTCGGGGAACCCCTTCCGCGACATCAGGCCGCGGGCCTCCAGCTCCCGGGTGGGCAGCAGGAAGCCGTCCGTCGTCACCAGCTCCACGCGGGGATGCTCGGGCCAGCGGGACAGCAGGGCCTGGAGCAGCCGGGCGACGGTGGACTTGCCGACGGCCACGGAGCCGGCGACGCCTATCACGAACGGGGTGCCGGACTGGGAGCCCTTTTCCCCGAGGAAGGTGTTCAGCGCGCCGCGCAGGCCGTCCGTGGCGCCGACGTAGAGGTTGAGGAGCCGGGAGAGCGGGAGGTAGATGTCCCGCACCTCGTCCAGGTCGATGACGTCACCGAGCCCGCGGAGCTTCTCCACCTCCTCGGCGGTGAGCGGCAACGGCGTCTTGTCGCGCAGCGCGCTCCACTCGGCGCGGGTGAGATCGACGTAGGGAGTCGCCTCCGGCCTGTGCCGGTGGGCGCTCCGGGGCATCGAGGAGACCGGTGAGATCACAGTCCATTGTTAACGGAGTTTGAACGGGGTGGCGGGGTGGGGTGCGTCACGTGACCTTGCGGGCCTGCCTCGGGGTGCGGGGGAGCGACTGGTCCCATGCCCGGGACGGCCGGTGCCGTCCGTTCTCCACGCCGTCGGCGTCATCCTCTTCCTGCGGGAAGGACGTCGAGCTGTCCCAGTACGTCGGTGACGTGGTCCTCGCCGTAACCGAGCCGCCTGGCGAGTTGCTGGTAGCGGCTGTACTGCTCTTGGCCGAGGGGCGGGGCGGTCATGTGGAGCACCCGCAGCAACAGCCGGAAGCCGAGGTCGGCGTCCGCACCGGTGACGACCTCCTCGACAGCGGCCAGTGCGCTCGCGCCGGGAATCGGCTCCCAGTGCGGGCTGATGTTCACATCCGTCAGGAGCGGTGCCGCTTCGCGCACCTCCCACAGCACGGCGTCCCGCATACCGGTCCGGACGGGCGGTGCGGCAGGGCGGTACCCGGGAGCGATTTCCACCAGGCGTTCCTCACACACCTCTTCGATCAGTCGGAGCCATTCCCTCGCGTCGAGTCCGAGCCGGTCGATGTTGTAGCCCCGGCCTGAGGCGGACAGCCACAGGATTTCGATCGTCTCGGTGGGCAAGGAGGAGTCGACCAGTCGGCGTGCGTCCGCGAGCAGCAGTGCCGCTGCCGAGCCCGGGGTCTGGGCGCTGTCGTCGGCGGCCGCGGCTCGCTGCACACGTTCGCGTGCCGTGCCCTCCCGCCAGTCTCCTTCGAACCACGCCGTGAGCGCCGAGAGGCCGAAATCCCCCGAGGCGTCGCGGCGCGCGGGGTCGATGGGAGGCCAGAGCACGTGGAGACCGGCGTACACCAGCGGCCCGGGGAAGCCGAGTGCGGTGTCCAGCGCCATGAGACGGTCGTACTGTTCCTTGCCGACGGGTACGTCGTACTCCTTCAACACGCGCAGGAACAGCCGCAGTGCGAGGTCGCCGTCGCCCTGCCGGGCGACCGCAGCCAGCGACTCGGCGACGGCCCCGGAAGGCAGCGTGACATGGGCACTGCCGGCGATGCCTTGGTCGAGCGCGTCGGACGACGCGCGGATCTCCGCGGCGACGGCTGTGCGTAGTTCCTCCTCGGCGATGCCGGGCCGGGTGAGCCAGTCCGCGGGGGCCCGCCCGCGTTCGGTCCCCGGCCAGCGTTCGGCGAGTCGGAGCAGCCAGCCCCGGACTCCCCTCTCGCACTGTGCCGGATCGAAGCGCCCGTGCGTGGCGGCGAGCCATGCAGTGCGGATGATGTCGTCAGACAACGGTGAGTCCAGGAGGCAGCGCACGTCGACTCCCAGCTCGACCGCGCCCTCGCCCTCGGCGACAGCGGCGACTTCGGAGGCGAGGTGCAGCGATTCCTCCTCTTCGCGGCGTCCATCCGTCAGTGCCAGTCTTTCCGCGAGCGCACTGAGGCCGAAGTCGCCCTCGTAGAGAATGCCGTATTGCTCACGCTGTCTCGCCATGATGGACCGCTCCGCCTTCGGAGGACGTTGTCAGGTGGGCCCGTCCGTTGCCGGGCGGGCCCGCCACGGGTCGATGTCAGCCGTTCACGCCATGTGTCCCGGTGCCCGTCGCACGTCTACCTCTTGGGCAACGGATACGACGTGTACACGATGAAGCCGTCATGCCCCCTCTTGCCCGGAATCCTCTTGAGGACTACTCGAACCTCGTTCCCCGCGGCCTCCGGGGGACCGCTCGCCTTGTACACGGTGCCCAGCGATTCGTATCTGTCCCATTTACCCGTGATCGGAAACTCGGCTTCTTCCGCCCACCTTCCCCGCTTGGCCAGGAAGTTGTCCAGCGCTGCGCGTCTGGCGGCATTCTTCTTGCCGTTGGGGAAGAAGTACTGGGCGAGGACCCGGTCGACGGCCTGCTGGGCGGTATCGGCGTTGGTCCACACCGTGCTGATCGGGGCCCGGCCCCTGCGCAGGTTTTCCGCGGCGTCGCCTTCGGCCTGGCTGGGAGAGCGGTTGACGTGCTTCGAAAGGGTGTGCGCACCTGTCTCTGGGTAGAGAGCCTCGTCGCTGAGGTTCGTGCAGTTGTGGACCAGCAGGTCCTTCGCGTGCCGCCCCCTAGAACGTACGTAAAACGTGTGCAGGTCGTCGACGGTCAGATCGTAGACCTGCTGGGAAATCAGCCCGGTAAGGTCACGCAGAGCGATTACGGGCTGCAGAAGTCCATCGGCTGTACGCAGCCGTTCCCCGACGCGTAGGTCGGAAACGCGCACCCAGCCGCGCTCGGCCACGTACACGCGGTGTCCGGTCGTGCTCCTCAGAGTGCTGCCATTGGTCAGGGTGATGTCGACCAGATGGTCCGCGCTGTGCCGGAAGGTGTCGGTGACCGGCTCCGGCCGCGCCTGACCGGAGGCCGGGTCGGTGGCCAGCACCAGATCCCCGACCCGGACGTCCTTGATCGATTGCCGGGTACCGTCAGCCATCAGCACCTGGGTGCTGCCCGGGAAGCTGTTCCGGTTGCACGAGGTCACGAGCTCCTCGTAAAGCTCGACCTCCCTCTCGATCGCCGCGACCGCTGTCGCGTCCACGCCTTCGAGTGCCTTGAGGGTCTTGAACGCGTCCCGGACGCCGACGCCGGTGACGAAGGCGGCGTCCACGGCGCGCAGTGCCTCCGCGATGGGCCGGATGATCTTGCCCGCGGACAGGGAGATGGTGTCCAGGGCCGCCCAGGCGCAGCCGCCCAGGCTTCCGCTCTCACCGCCGGGGACGATCTTCTCGGCGCAGTCGATCCAGCTGCCGAAGAGGATGTCGACCGGGTCGATGTTCTCCTGGTACTCCTCGATCGTGATGTTGTGCGAGACCGTCTGGGACAGGTCCTTGACCGTGACCTGGCCCAGGTAGCTCGTCGCATCGGTCGGGCAGGTGTACTGCTGCGGGCTCGGGGCCTCGTCGGCGCAGAGGTACAGGTCGAGGGTCGCCGTGAACCGGATCCGCGAGGTGATCGTGCAGTCGCCCGTGTAGTAGAGCTTGCTGATCCAGCTGTCGCAGCTCTTCGTCTTGCTCACGACCTCCGGGCCGCCGGCCTTTTCGATTTGGTCGACGACGTAGTACACGTTGCCGATGGGGCCGTGTTCGTCGGCCACGGTACCGGTGTCGATCTTCTTGGCCTTTTCGGCCTTTTCGGCCCTGTCGGCAGCCTCCTGGGCCTCCTTGGCGTACTTGTCGGCGTCCTTCGCCGCCTGTTCGGCCTCGGTCGCGGCGGTGTCGGCGCGGTCGGCCGCGGCCCGGGCGTCCTTCGCGTCCTGTTCGGCCTGGACGGCGGCGGAGCGGGCGGCTTCGGCGTCGAGCTCGGCGGCGTCGGCGGAGGTGCGGGCGTCCTTGGCATGGCTCTCGGCCTTGCCCGCGGCCTTGTCAGCGGCCTCGGCGTCCTCGGTGGCCTGTTCGTCGTACTCGACGGTGCGGGCCAGGGACGAAGCGGCGGCCGAGGCGGCCTTGGCGGCGTCGGCCGCGTAACCGAGGGCCTCCTTGGTGTAGGTGCGGGCGTCGGAGGCGTACCGGGCGGCGCCGGCCGCGTGCTGATAGGCCTCCTTGGCGTCTCCCTTGGCCTGGTCGGCCAGGTCCGTGGCGGCCTGTGCCTCGGCCGCGGCCTTCTTGGCGTGTGCGTCGGCGACGGCCTGCTGCTGTTCGGCGATCGACTTCGACGCCTGCCCGGTCAGTACGACGAGCCCTGCGGCCGAGTCGGTGCCGGCATAGGCGGAACCGAGCTGGATCGCGTCGTTGGCGGGAGCGGCGACCTGCCTGGCCGCTGTATGGGCGTCCGCGGCTGCCTGGGCGGTGACATGGGCGAAACCGGCGGCCTTCGCCGCGGCGGCCACCGCCTTGCCGGCCTCCTGGTTGGCGGTGTCCGCCTGTGTCTTGGCGTCCTTGGCGTGTTTGTCGGCCTCGTCGGCGAGCTTGACGGCCGTCCTGGCCTCGGCTGCGGCGTTCTGGGACGCCTTGACAGCTCCCGCGGCGGCGCTGGTGGCGGTCCTGACTGCCGCGTCCGCCTTCAGCTTGTCGGCCTGGGCGGCGTCCGCGTCGGAGCGGGCTCGTTTGGCCGCCGCCTCGGCACGGGTGGCCGCGGCATCGGCGTCGGCGGCAGCCTGGGTGGCGGCATCGGCTTCCGAGCGGGCACGTTTCGCCGCGGCCTCGGAATCGTCGGCGGCCTTGTCCGCCTCGTTCGCAGCAGTGCGGGCCGCTTCGGCGGCGTCACCGGAGTCGAGCGAGTCGGCGTATGCCTCCTCGGCGTAGGCCTTGGCACGGGCCGCCTCGGCCTTCTGCTCGGCATCCCAGGCGTCGTTGCGCATCTCCTGAGCGTGGTCGCGCGCCTTGACCGCGTCGTCCCGCCTGCTCTTGGCCGACTTCTCCGCGGTCTCGGCCTTGTCCTTGGCGTCCTTCGCCTCCGTCGCCTCCGACTCGGCGTTCTTCTTGTGGTCGGCGGCCTCGGCCCGCTTGGCCGCGGCCTTCTCCTTCTCCGCCTGGGCCGTTTTCTCCTCGGCCTCGGCCGCGAGCCGCTTGGCGTGCGCGTCGGCGGCAGCCGCCCTGGCATCGCCCTCGGCCTTGAGCGCGTCGGCGAGCCTGGCCTCCGCGGTTTCCTTGTCCTTCTTGGCGTTGTCCCGGTGGATCCTGGCCGCGTCCGCGGCCGTCTTGGCCTGCCACTCGGCCGCCTTCGCGGCCTCCTTGCGGAACTCCGCCTTCGCCTGCGCCGCCTGCGCCAGCGCACGCTGGGCGATGGTCGCGCTGTCCCCGGCGGCGGCACGGGTCGCGGCGTCGGCCGTCTCACCGGCCTTCTCCAGCGCCTCCAGAGCAGCCACCACTCCCTTGGTGACCTGGTCCTTCTGCTGGCCCACCAGGAGCCCGCGGCCTCGAGGCGCGCCATTGGCGTCAGCGATGTCGTACGCGGCCTGAACCGCCGAGTCCGACAAGGCCGCGGCCTGCCGTGCGGCCGCGAGCTGGGTCCTGATCACGGCACGCTGCGGCCGGACGCTCAGCTGGGCGGCGGCGATCCCGAGTCTTGCCTTGTCGAACTGGGCCTTGTCCGGGTAGTCCGTCCTGTCGGTTCCGTTGTGGTCCAACGGCGTGATGTCGAACTTCTGCGCGTCGGTGCCGTTGCAGGTGTACAGCTGGGCGTCGTTGCCGTTGTCGAACGTGTGCAGGTCCAGGCACTTTCCCGTACCGGTGTTCTGCAGACTGGTGGCACCGCGCACGGTGGACTGCCAGGTCTGGGCCGGGGAGTTGTTGCACGACCAGACCTGGATCTTCGTGCCGTTCGACGGGGCGTTCCCGTCGACGTCAAGGCACTTGAGGGCCTTCAGGTTCTGCAGGTGGAGGCTGTCGTCGCTGCCGTAGAGCTCCCACTTCTGCGCGTCGGTGCCGTTGCACGTGTAGACCTGGACCGGCGTTCCGTTGTCCGTCTTGCCGCCCTGGACGTCGAGGCATTTGCCTTGTGCGGCGTGCACCTCGATGACGGTCGGAGCACTGCCGATCCAGCCGAGGCCGCCCGGCATCCAGTAGGCCTGCCAACGCGCGAGGCGGTCCGCGGCCCAGGAGTTGCCCAGCATGTCACCGAGGGCCTTCGCCCCCTTGGCGAGGGCGCCGACGGCCGTCTTGTTGGCGTCGAGGATCTGATTGCGCTGGGCGGCCTGGGAAGTGATCTCCTGCTGCCACTCGCCGGCAGCGGCGGAGGTGATGTCACCCAGTACGTTGTCCGGGTCCAGCGGGTCACGCCAGCCGCACGCGGCGAAGCGCGACTTCATGTCCTCCACGGCGATACGGAACTCCGGCGTTCCCGGCTGGGGTGCGGTACGCGGGAAACCACCGGCGGAGAGGAAGACACGGGCATCGTCAGCGCCCGCGTGGTCGCCCGAGTCGAGCATTCATTCGAAGGCTTTGTGCTCGTCGTACGCGCGTTTCCATTCGGGCCAGTGACCCGGGACCAGATCGGGGTCCTTCGCGTACAACGGATTGCCGAGCCCCTCGACAGCCTTGCGGGTCTTGTCGTCGGCCTTCGGAGTGGCGTCCTCGTAGAAGTCGGCGCCGGTTTTCCAGAACCGGTCGGCGACCCAGGCGGTCAGACCCGTTTGGTTGTAGAACCCCTTCTCGCCGTCGGGCGGCGTGGAGAAGTCGTAATAGGTGAACCCGGCGGGCGCCGAGAGGCCGTCGAGGGGTTTCGCCCAGCCCTCCCGTAGGGCGGCGAGATCGCCCAGCTCCTTGTCGGCTGTGACCCGGTCCTTCTTGAACGCGTCAGCGAGCGGGGTCTGCTCCCAATGCTGCCGGTCGGCAAGGACATGCAGCTTGTCGGCGGGCTGGTTCAGTCCGTCCTGCGCGATCGCGGCCATCGACGCGCCGCCCAGCCGCAGGACTTCGCCCATCAGGCACTGGTCTTGCCGCAGCTGCTCCGCGGCAGTGTCCTCGTACCAGGGGTAGGAGTCGGAGACCGGCTCGGTGGACAGCCGGACCGCACCGGGTTGTGCCGCGGTACCGGCCACAACGGCCAGTGCGGCAACGGAGGTGACCGCGAAGGTCAGACCGCGTAATCTCCGCTTTCCGGGCAGGCGTAAGTACGGATTGATGCGCACAGAACGTTTCCTTCTCGATGCGTCGGTGGTGCGGACCGGAGAACGGCCGCAGGGCGCCGAGGAGTGACGGATGCGGGAAGCGCCTCAAATGCGTCCGGTCCCACAGGCGTCGGCGCCTGCGGACAGCCGGTACGACGGCATGACGATGCGCTCCCTCCCCCGTGAGCGACACCGTTCCCCCGGCCGCTCGGTGGTGCGCGTGGGACGGAGGGGTCGGTCTTCGTCGACGCGCGGCGATACCTTAGGCAGGCGCCCGCCGGTTCGGACAGGCGTTCACATCTCGGCCCTAGACCGACTGGCGTGAAGTCGCGTGAGTAGGGTCCGGGATCGCCGCGGCAGAAGTGCTTGCCGACCAGCTCTTACGGGCGTGCGGATGCTGTGTGCTTCATGTTCGAATTCTGTGTGGTCGACGTGGCGGTTTCCTGATGTTGGCCTGCTTTCGTCTCCCGTCGGTTCGGGATGTGAGTCGCCCTCAGGCTTCGTACGACGGTGGGAATTTCCGATTCCGGGCAGGCTTCGGCCGTTTCTGATCGGCTGTGGCGCTTAGGCTGCCGCTCATGTGCGGAATCGTGGGATACGTAGGGTCACAGTCGGCACTGGACGTCGTGATGGCCGGGCTGAAGCGGCTGGAGTACCGGGGGTACGACTCGGCGGGTGTCGCCGTGCTCGCGGACGGGGGGCTGGCCGCCGCGAAGAAGGCCGGGAAGCTGGTCAATCTGGAGAAGGAGCTGGCCGAACGGCCACTGCCGGCCGGCTCCACCGGCATCGGGCACACCCGCTGGGCCACCCACGGCGGCCCCACGGACGCCAACGCCCACCCGCACCTGGACAACGCCGGCCGGGTCGCCGTCGTGCACAACGGCATCATCGAGAACTTCGCGCTGCTGCGCGCCGAACTCGCGGAGCGCGGGCACGCGTTGACGTCCGAGACGGACACCGAGGTCGTCGCCCACCTGCTCGCGGAGGAGTTCTCCGCCACCGCCGACCTCGCCGAGGCCATGCGGCTGGTGTGCCGCCGGCTGGAAGGCGCGTTCACGCTGGTCGCCGTGCACGCCGACGAACCGGACGTGGTGGTCGGCGCCCGCCGCAACTCCCCGCTGGTGGTGGGCGTCGGCGACGGCGAGGCGTTCCTGGCCTCCGACGTCGCCGCGTTCATCGCCCACACCCGCTCCGCGATCGAGCTGGGCCAGGACCAGGTGGTGGAGCTGCGCCGGGACGGCGTCACGGTGACCGGCTTCGACGGCCGCCCCGCCGACGTCCGCTCCTACCACGTCGACTGGGACGCCTCGGCCGCCGAGAAGGGCGGCTACGACTACTTCATGCTCAAGGAGATCGCCGAGCAGCCCAAGGCGGTCGCCGACACCCTGCTCGGCCGCATCGACCCGTCCGGCTCGCTGACCCTGGACGAGGTGCGGATCAGCCCCTCCGAGCTGCGCGAGGTCGACAAGGTCGTCATCGTCGCCTGCGGCACGGCCTTCCACGCCGGTCTGATCGCCAAGTACGCCATCGAGCACTGGACCCGCATCCCCTGCGAGGTCGAGCTGGCCAGCGAGTTCCGCTACCGGGACCCGATCCTGGACGGCCGCTCCCTGGTGATCGCCATCTCCCAGTCCGGCGAGACCATGGACACCCTGATGGCGCTGCGGCACGCCCGCGAGCAGGGCTCCAAGGTGCTGGCGATCTGCAACACCAACGGCTCCACCATCCCCCGCGAGTCCGACGCCGTGCTGTACACGCACGCCGGCCCCGAGGTCGCCGTCGCCTCGACCAAGGCGTTCCTGACCCAGCTCGTCGCCTGCTACCTGGTCGCCCTGTACCTTGGCCAGGTGCGCGGCACCAAGTGGGGCGACGAGGTCCACGCGGTCATCAAGGACCTGTCCCGGATCTCGGACGAGGTGGAACGGGTGCTGGAGACCATGGAGCCGGTCCGGGCGCTGGCCCGCACCCTGGCGACGAAGAACACCGTCCTCTTCCTCGGCCGCCACGTCGGCTACCCGGTGGCCCTGGAGGGCGCGCTGAAGCTGAAGGAACTGGCCTACATGCACGCCGAGGGCTTCGCCGCCGGCGAGCTGAAGCACGGGCCCATCGCGCTGATCGAGGAGGACCTGCCGGTCGTGGTCGTCGTCCCCTCACCGCGCGGCCGGTCCCTCCTGCACGACAAGATCGTCTCCAACATCCAGGAGATCCGCGCACGAGGCGCCCGCACCATCGTCATCGCGGAGGAGGGCGACGAGACGGTCGTCCCCTACGCCGACCACCTGATCCGCGTCCCGGCCACGCCGACGCTCCTCCAGCCGCTGGTGGCCACCGTGCCGTTGCAGGTCTTCGCCTGCGAGCTGGCGACGGCCCGGGGCAACGAGGTCGACCAGCCCCGCAACCTGGCGAAGTCCGTCACGGTGGAGTGAGCCGGCCGGAACGGGACGGGGCGGACGGCCGATCGCCGTCCGCCCCGGACGCCCCGCTCGGCCCCAAGGGGCCGGCGGTCACCAGTTGATGCAGGTCTTCGGCACCCAGCCGGTCTTCTTGTCGCCGCCGTAGAACCACAGGTTGCTCTTCTTGCCGCAGGCCGTGTACGAGCCGCCCTTGTAGGCCTTGCCGTCGTTGCAGAGCGCGCCCTTGCGGCCCTTGCCCCAGATGCCGACGGCCGTGGCGGACGTCTTCGGCGAGGTGCGGACGTTGACGGTCTGCTTGGCCTTGACGTTGACGATCGCCTTGCTGCAGTCCTTCGGCGGGGTCGCCGCGGAGGCGGTACCGGCGCCGGCGACGGTACCGGTGAGGGCCGCGCCGACGAGTGCGGCGGTGGTGAGCGCGCTGCCCAGGAACCTCGACTTCAAGATCTTGTCCTCCCGTTGGGTGCGGGCGCCGCGCTGGAACGTGCGCGACGCCGGTCATCCGGAAGGCTACTGGGCACCCGCCCGGCCGTGATCTTGAGGGCGTTGTACGCGGGTGCTCAGTGGACGGACAGGCCGCCGTCCACGTGGACCGACTGGCCGGTGACATAGGCGGAGGCGCGGCTCGCCAGGAACACGGCCGCGCCCGCGAAGTCCTCGGCCAGGCCGTTGCGGCCGGTCATCGTGCGCGCGGCCAGGGCCGCCACCCGCTCCGGGTCGGCCGACAGCCGCGCGTTGAGCGGGGTCATCACGAAGCCCGGCACCAGGGTGTTGCTGGTGACCCCGTACGGCGACCACGCCTCGGCCTGCGAGCGGGCCAGCGACTCCAGCGCGCCCTTCGACACGCCGTACGCCCCGCTCTGCACGAACGCCCGGTGCGCCTGCTGGGAGCTGACGTGGATGATCCGGCCGAAGCCCCGCTCGGCCATCCCCGGCCCGAACCGCTGCCCCAGCAGGAACGGCGCCTCCAGGTTCACCGCCATGGTGGCGTCCCACACGTCCTCGCCCAGCTCTCCCAGCGGCGGACGCAGGTTGATCCCGGCGGAGTTGACGAGGATGTCGGGCTCCCCGAACACGGCCGCCGCGTCCTCGGCGGCCCGGCGCACCCCGTCCCGGCTGCCCAGATCGCCGCTCACCCACGCCGCCCGGCAGCCGTCGGCGGCCAACTCCGCGACGGTCTCGGCCAGTTCCGCCTCGCGCCGGGCCACGATCACCACCCGTGCCCCGGCCCGCGCCAGCGCCCCCGCGATGGCCCGCCCGATGCCCGAGCTGCCCCCGGTCACCAGCGCGACACGGCCGTCCAGCGAGAACAGGCCGGAGAGATAAGCGTTCGATGAGGTCATGCCCGCAGCGTAGGCGACGTGGTGTCGCCGGGACGCCGTCGGCCGGGGTCGTAGGGTGCTGGCCATGAGCATCATCGGGGTGGGCATCGACGTCGCCGAGATCGACCGGTTCCGGGCGTCCCTGGAGCGGACGCCGGGGCTGGCGGCCCGGTTGTTCGTGGAGCGCGAGCTGCTGCTGCCCAGCGGGGAACGGCGCGGCATCGCCTCGCTGGCGGCCCGGTTCGCCGCCAAGGAGGCGCTGGCCAAGGCGCTGGGGGCGCCGCCGGGACTGCACTGGACCGACGCCGAGGTGTACGTGGAGGAGAGCGGGCAGCCGCGGCTGCGGGTGAAGGGCACGGTGGCCGCGTGTGCGGCGGACCTGGGCGTCCGGGCCTGGCACGTCTCGCTCAGCCACGACGCCGGTGTCGCCTCGGCCGTGGTGATCGCCGAGGGCTGACCGCGCCGGCGCGCGGGTGTGGACGGCGGGGGATCGGGGGCAGACTCGGTGCCATGCGTACTGCGTACAGCGTGGAGACGGTAAGGGCGGCCGAACGGGCCCTGATGGCGCGGCTCCCGGAGGGAGCGCTGATGCAGCGGGCCGCCGCCGGGCTGGCCGCCGCCTGCGCCGGACTGCTCGGGCGGGTGTCCGGCAGCCGGGTGGTGCTGCTGGTCGGCAGCGGGGACAACGGCGGGGACGCCCTGTACGCGGGGGCCCGGCTGGCCCGGCGCGGCGCCGGGGTGACCGCCGTCCTGCTGGCGCCCGAACGGACCCACGCGGGCGGGCTCGCCGCGCTGCGCCGGGCGGGCGGCCGGGCCGTCACGGCGGACCGCGCCGGGGCGGCGATCGCCCGGGCCCGTCTGGTCGTGGACGGGATCGTCGGCATCGGCGGCAAGGGCGGGCTGCGGCCGGACGCCGCCCGGCTCGCCGAGGCGGTGGCGCGCTCCGGGGCCGCCGTCGTCGCCGTGGACCTGCCCAGCGGCGTCGACGCGGACACCGGCGAGGTGCGGGGGGCCGCGCTGCGCGCCGACCTGACCGTCACCTTCGGCGCGTACAAGCCCGGACTGCTGGTGGATCCCGCGCGGGAGTACGCCGGGGTGGTCCGGTTCGTCGGCATCGGCATCGAGCCGCCGCCCGCCGACGCCGTGCTCCAGGCCCTGCAACACGCCGACGTGGCACGGCTGTTGCCGACGCCGGAGGCGGAGAGCGACAAGTACCGGCGCGGGGTCGTCGGGATCGCGGCGGGCTCGGCGCGGTACCCGGGCGCGGCCGTGCTGGCCGTGTCCGGGGCGCTGCGCGGCGGGGCCGGGGCCGTACGGTACGTCGGCCCGGCCGGGGACGCGGTCCTCGCGCGCTTCCCGGAGACCCTCGTCTCCGACGCCGGACCCGCCGGGGCCGGGCGGGTGCAGGCGTGGGTGACCGGGCCGGGCGCCGGGGACGACGCGGCGACCGTGGCCGAGGTGCTGGCGACCGACGTGCCCGTGCTGCTCGACGCGGACGGGCTGCGGCTGGCCGGCCGGGACGCGGTACGGCGGCGTACGGCGCCGACGCTGATGACCCCGCACGCGGGGGAGGCCGCCGCGCTGCTGGGGGTGCGGCGCGAGGAGGTCGAGGCCGGCCGGCTGGCCGCGGTGCGCGAACTGGCCGCGGCGTACCGGGCGACGGTCCTGCTCAAGGGCTCCACGACCCTGGTCGCCGCCCCCGGGGGCGGACCGGTACGGGTCAACCCCACCGGCACGCCCTGGCTGGCCACGGCCGGCAGCGGCGACGTGCTCTCCGGCCTCGCCGGCTCCCTGCTGGCGGCCGGACTGGACGCGCTGGACGCCGGCAGCGTGGCCGCCTACCTGCACGGACTGGCGGGCCGTTTCGCCGCGGACGGCGCCCCGGCCGGGGCACACGACGTGGCGGCCCACATCCCGCAGGCGTGGCGGAACGTACGGGACTGAGGCGCCGGATGCCGGCGGCCGGCCCCGGGCGCTGCCCTTCCCGGTTTGCCCGGGTGCTGCCGGCTGTCGGCCCGCGTGGGTTCGAGGCGCCGGGTTTCCGGGTCTGCCCGGACCTCCGGGTGGCCGCCGGGCCGTGTGGGTCCGGGGCGCCGGGCTCCTGTGGCCCGGCCTGCCCTGGCCGGTGTCGGTGGCGCTGCGCGTCCCGCCGGTCGGGGTGGTGCCCTTGCCCGGGCGGCGGCGGGGGGGGGCGGGCCGTGCGGGTTCGGGGGGCCGTCGCTCTCGGGGCGGGCCGGTGGCGCCGGGGGCCGTCGGCGGGCTCTGAGAGACTGGGGCGCGATGACTGAGACAGCAGCTGAGCCGACCGCCGCCCTGCGCGCCCGCGCCGAGATCGATCTGGGCGCCCTGCGCGCCAACGTGCGCGCCCTGCGCGCCCGGGCGAAGAGCGCCGCCGTGATGGCCGTCGTCAAGTCCGACGGTTACGGACACGGCGCGGTGCCGTGCGCCCGTGCCGCGCTCGCGGCCGGCGCCACCTGGCTCGGCACGGCCACCGCCGAGGAGGCCCTCGCGCTGCGCGCCGCCGGGCTGTCCGGCCGCGTGCTGTGCTGGCTGTGGGCGCCGGGCGGCCCCTGGCGGCAGGCCGTCGAGGCCGACATCGACGTGTCGCTCAGCGGCATGTGGGCGCTGCGCGAGGTCACCGCCGCCGCCCGCGCGGCGGGCCGGCCCGCGCGCGTGCAGCTCAAGGCCGACACCGGGCTCGGCCGCAACGGCTGCCAGCCCGGCGCCGACTGGGCCGAACTGGTCGGCGCCGCCCTGCGCGCCGAGGCCGAGGGCTTGGTCCGCGTCACCGGACTGTGGTCCCACTTCGCGTGCGCCGACGAACCGGGCCACCCCTCCATCGCCGCCCAGCTCACCCGCTTCCGGGAGATGGTGGCGTACGCCGAGGAGCGCGGCGTACGCCCCGAGGTGCGGCACATCGCCAACTCGCCGGCCACCCTCACCCTGCCCGAGACCCACTTCGACCTGGTCCGCACGGGCATCGCGATGTACGGCGTCTCGCCCAGCCCGGAGCTGGGCACCCCGGCGGACTTCGGGCTGCGCCCGGTGATGACGCTCAGCGCCTCGCTGGCCCTCGTCAAGCGCGTCCCGGGCGGCCACGGCGTCAGCTACGGCCACCATTACGTCACCCCCGGCGAGACCACCCTCGGCCTCGTGCCGGTCGGCTACGCGGACGGCGTCCCGCGGCACGCCTCGGGCACCGGTCCGGTGCTGGTCGACGGCAAGTGGCGGACGGTGGCCGGACGGGTCGCCATGGACCAGTTCGTGGTGGACCTCGGCGGCGACGAGCCCCCGGTGGGCACCGAGGCGGTGCTCTTCGGACCGGGCGACCGGGGCGAGCCCACCGCCGAGGACTGGGCGCAGGCCTGCGGCACGATCGCGTACGAGATCGTCACCCGCATCGGCACCCGGGTCCCCCGCGTCCATGTGAACGAGCGGGAAGCCGGGTAACCCGTCCCGGCGGCGGCCCGCACTTCCGGCCCCACCGGCGGTGCCTGGTCCCACCCGCACCCCGGCGGCACCGTCCGTTTCACCCACCCAGGCGAAGTCCAGCAGGCGAAGAGGAGCGGTACGTGAGCGAGAGCAGCGCGGAGGCCGTGGCGGACGTCGTCGCCTCGGCCGCCGCCGTCTCCGCCGCGCGGGCGGCCGGGAGCTGGCGCAGGGCGACCGGCATCGCCGGTGCCGCGCTGGGCGTCCTCGCCGCGGGCGCGGCGGCCGGTGTCGCCGTGGAGCGGATGACGGTGGGGCGCGGGATGCGCCGCAAGGCCCGGCTGGCGCTGGACGCGACGGGCCCGTACGGCACCCTGCGCGGCACCCCCGGCACGGCGCACGCCGACGACGGGACCGAGCTGTACTACGAGGTCGACGAGACGGAGTCCGACCGGGAACCGGAGGTCTCCCCGCGCCGGCGCCGGCTGTTCGGCCGCAAGGCGCCCGCCCCGGTCACCGTGGTCTTCTGCCACGGCTACTGCCTCAGCCAGGACTCCTGGCACTTCCAGCGGGCCGCCCTGCGCGGGGTGGTCCGGACCGTGCACTGGGACCAGCGCAGCCACGGCCGGTCCGCGCGGGGCGTGGCGCAGACCCGGGACGGGGAGCCCGTCACCATCGACCAGCTCGGCCGGGACCTGAAGGCCGTGCTCGACGCCGCCGTGCCCGACGGCCCGGTGGTGCTGGTCGGCCACTCCATGGGCGGGATGACGGTGATGGCGCTGGCCGCCCAGTACCCCGAGCTGATCCGGGACCGGGTGGTCGCCGCCGCCTTCGTGGGCTCGTCGTCCGGAAGGCTCGGCGAGGTCAACTTCGGGCTCCCGGTGGCCGGCGTCAACGCGGTGCGCCGGGTCCTGCCCGGGGTGCTCCGGGCCCTCGGCCGGCAGGCGGAGCTGGTGGAGAAGGGGCGCCGGGCCACCGCCGACCTGTTCGCCGGGATCATCAAGCGGTACTCGTTCGCGGGCCGGGACGTCGACCCGGCGGTGGAACGGTTCGCCGAGCGGATGATCGAGTCCACCCCGATCGACGTCGTCGCCGAGTTCTACCCGGCGTTCGCCGACCACGACAAGACGGAGGCGCTCGCCCGCTTCCGGGACGTGCCGGTGCTGGTGCTGGCCGGCGTGCGGGACCTGGTCACGCCCAGCGAGCACAGCGAGGCCATGGCCGGCCTGCTGCCGGACGCCGAGCTGGTGCTCGTGCCGGACGCCGGGCACCTGGTGATGCTGGAGCACCCGGAAGCGGTCACCGACCGGCTCGCCGACCTGCTCACCCGCGCGGGCGCCGTGCCCGCAGGGGCTACCGTAAGAGGCTATGGAACGACCAGCAGCACCAGCAGCGCACGAGGCCGCTGAGATCCGCCTGACGATCACCTCCCCCGAGCAGATGCGGGAGCTGGGCCGACGGCTGGCCAAGCTGCTGCGCGCGGGCGACCTGGTGATGCTCAGCGGGGAACTCGGCGCGGGCAAGACGACCCTGACCCGCGGGCTCGGCGAGGGCCTCGGCGTACGCGGCGCGGTGACCTCGCCGACCTTCGTGATCGCCCGGGTCCACCCGTCCCTCGGCGACGGCCCGCCCCTCGTGCACGTCGACGCCTACCGCCTGGCCGGCGGCCTGGACGAGATGGAGGATCTGGACCTCGACGTCTCGCTGCCCGACTCGGTGATCGTCGTGGAGTGGGGCGAGGGCAAGGTCGAGGAACTGACCGAGGACCGCCTCCAGGTCACCATCCACCGCGCGGTCGGCGACACGACGGACGAGGTCCGGCACGTGACCCTGACCGGGCTGGGGGAGCGCTGGTCCGAGGCGGACCTGGCGACGCTGACGGGCTGAGCATCCGCGCACCGGGGGCGGCCGGGCGAGGGACGCGCGGCCGGCCGGCGGCGCCGCCCCCGACGGGCGACGCGGCCTCAGCGGATCACCACGACCGGCACCCCGATGGTGGCGAACCGCCACATCGCGTCGCCGTCCCCGCGGTTCTCCCGGATCCCGCCCGTCTTCACGCTCGGCTCGGCCGGCAGCTCCGAGCCGCTGTGCACCGCCGCGCTGAACCCGATCACCACCCCGTCCACGCTGGTGAACCGCACCACGTGCTCGACGGGCAGCCCGTCCGTGCCGGTGGCCGTGTGGGAGCGGGAGGTGACCCAGTACGTGCCCGGTGCCGGGTCCACACTGCCCGGCCGCACCGTGAAGGTGCGCTGCACCCGGTCGCCGGGGGCGACCAGCCAGACCCGGGCGTCGTCCACCGAGTACACCACCCGTTCACCCGATCCGGAGCCGCCCGGCAGGGCGGTCGGGTGGTGCCGGTCCCGTGGCGCCTTCGCCTTCGCCGCGGCGGACGCGCTCGCCGCCGGCCCGTCGCGCAGCGCGGCCGGCACGGTCGCCTGGGCGCGGAACGCCAGGAAACCGACCGTTCCCAGGGCCGCCGCGGTGAGGCCGGCCACGATCGCCGAGCTGGTCCCTGCCACCTGCGCCCACCTCTGCTTCGAGTCCGTTTCGGGTTATATGCCCTATTCGTCCAGACCGTAGCAGTCGGTGGCCGTCCGTCCCCGGCGGCCGTGCGCGAGCCGCGGGCGCCGTAGGCTGTTCGCGTGCTCTTGCTCGCTCTGGATACCGCAACACCCGCCGTCACCGTCGCGCTGCACGACGGCACGGACGTCATCGCCTCGTCGAGCCAGGTGGACGCGCGCCGGCACGGAGAGCTGCTGCTGCCGGCCGTCGACCGGGTCCTCACCGAGGCCGGACTGAAGCTGGAGGCCGTCACCGGCGTCGTCGTCGGCACCGGCCCCGGCCCCTACACCGGACTGCGCGTCGGCCTGATGACCGCCGACACCTTCGGCCTGGCGCTCGGCGTCCCGGTGCACGGCGTGTGCACGCTGGACGGCCTCGCCTACGCCGCCGACATCGAGACGGGCCCCTTCGTCGTGGCGACCGACGCCCGGCGCAAGGAGGTCTACTGGGCGACGTACGCCGACTCCCGCACCCGGTTGACCGACCCGGCCGTGGACCGCCCCGCCGACATCGCCGAGCGCGTCGCGGGCCTCCCTGCCGTCGGCGCGGGCGCGCTGCTCTACCCGGACACGTTCCCGAGCGCCCACGAGCCCGAGCACGTGTCCGCCGCCGCGCTCGCCTCGCTCGCGGCGGAGCGGCTGGCCGCGGGCGGCGAACTGCCCGCGCCCCGGCCGCTGTACCTGCGCCGCCCGGACGCCCAGGTCCCCAAGAACTACAAGGTGGTCACCCCCAAGTGACACAGCCGGCACCTCCCCGACTGCGCGAGATGCGCTGGTGGGACATCGACCCGGTCCTGGGGCTGGAACGGGACCTGTTCCCCGAGGACGCCTGGTCCCGGGGGATGTTCTGGTCCGAGCTGGCCCACGCCCGGGGCCCCGAGGCCACCCGGTGCTATCTCGTCGCCGAGGCCGTACCCGACGGCCGGATCGTCGGGTACGGCGGCCTGGCCGCGGCCGGTGACGTGGCCGACGTCCAGACCATCGCCGTCGCCCGTGACCACCAGGGCACCGGCCTCGGCGGCCGCCTGCTGGCGGAACTGCTGCGCGCGGCGACCGCGTTCGAGTGCCCCGAGGTGATGCTCGAGTGCCGGGTCGACAACGTCCGCGCCCAGAAGCTCTACGAACGCTTCGGCTTCGTCCCCGTCGGCTTCCGGCGCGGCTACTACCAGCCCGGCAACGTGGACGCCCTGGTGATGCGCCTGACCACGGGATCCGACAGCGGCCCCGCCGCCGGATCCGCCCCCGTACAAGGAACCGAGAGCAATGACTGACTCACGCGACGAGCCTCTCGTACTCGGCATCGAGACCTCCTGCGACGAGACCGGCGTCGGCATCGTCCGCGGCACCACCCTGCTGGCGGACGCCGTCGCCTCCAGCGTCGACGAGCACGCCCGCTTCGGCGGTGTCGTACCGGAGGTGGCCTCCCGCGCCCACCTGGAGGCGATGGTCCCCACCATCGACCGCGCGCTGAAGGAGGCGGGGGTCGGCGCCAAGGACCTGGACGGCATCGCGGTCACCGCGGGCCCCGGCCTCGCGGGCGCCCTGCTCGTCGGCGTCTCGGCCGCCAAGGCGTACGCCTACGCCCTCGGCAAGCCCCTGTACGGCGTCAACCACCTCGCCTCCCACATCTGCGTGGACCAGCTGGAGCACGGTCCGCTGCCCGAGCCGACGATGGCCCTGCTGGTCTCCGGCGGCCACTCCTCCCTGCTGCTGTCCACGGACATCACCTCCGACGTGCGCCCGATGGGCGCGACCATCGACGACGCGGCCGGGGAGGCCTTCGACAAGATCGCCCGGGTGCTGAACCTGGGCTTCCCCGGCGGCCCGGTCATCGACCGCTACGCCAAGGAGGGCGACCCGGAGGCGATCGCCTTCCCGCGCGGCCTGACCGGCCCCCGCGACCCGGCGTACGACTTCTCCTTCTCCGGTCTGAAGACCGCCGTGGCCCGCTGGATCGAGGCCAGGCGCGCGGCCGGCGAGGAGGTCCCGGTCCGCGACGTGGCCGCCTCCTTCCAGGAGGCCGTGGTCGACGTGCTGACCCGCAAGGCCGTCCGCGCCTGCAAGGACGAGGGCGTGGATCACCTCATGATCGGCGGCGGGGTCGCGGCCAACTCCCGGCTGCGCGCCCTCGCCCAGGAGCGCTGCGAGGCGGCCGGCATCCGGCTGCGCGTGCCGCGCCCCAAGCTGTGCACGGACAACGGCGCGATGGTGGCCGCGCTGGGCGCCGAGATGGTCGCCCGCAACCGGGCCGCCTCCGACTGGGACCTGTCGGCGGACTCCTCCCTGCCGGTGACCGACCCGCACGTCCCCGGGCGTGGCCACGACCACGACCATGTGCACGAGGTCAGCAAGGAGAACCTGTACTCGTGACCGTCGCCCTGATGTGGGAGGCGCGGGCGGCCGACGGGCGGGGCGCCGACCTGCTCGCCTGGGCCCGCGCCCAGCGCCTTGCCGAGGAGCCGCTGCGCCGGGAGACCTTCCGCGCGCCGCGGGACCGGGTACTGGTCGTCACCTGGTGGGACGCGCCGTACGACGCCCCGCTCCCGGAACTGCCCGAGCCGGACCCGGAGTTGGTGACCCGGACCGTGCACCGGTGGCGGTTCGAGTCGGTGGGGGACGACTGAGACCGCGCACGGGGCAACCGAGGTTGCGGAGGCACCCCCTTCCTGCGCTATGATCATCACACAGCGAACGGCCGGAACACCGGCCCGGAGCACGTGCGTTGGTGGTCCAAGGAAAGACGCCCCGCTTCCTGCGGGGAGATGCAGGTGCAAGGCCTGCCCGGCGCTCCACTCGAACACCCCGCCCCCGGGACACCGGAGGCGGGGTGTTCGCGTTGTGGCGTCAAGGCGGGCCTTCGTCGAATGTTTCGATAGTCGAGCCGAATGTTCCGAAGCCCCGTGCGGGGCACACTTCTTCGTCCCGCGTCTCCGCGCGGATACGATCGCTCGCATGAAGCCTCCGAAGCCCGCAGAAACACAGACGGCGACCCTCGCCGAGATCGCCCGGGAGGCCGGGGTCTCTGCTCCGACTGTTTCGAAGGTCCTCAACGGCCGTGCCGACGTCGCCCCGGCGACCCGCGCCCGGGTCGAGGAGCTGCTGCGCGCCTACGGCTACCGGCGCCGACGTGCCGAGGCGTCCCGTTCGCCGCTGATCGACCTCGTCTTCCACGAGCTGGAGAGCGCCTGGGCGCTGGAGGTCATCCGGGGCGTGGAGAACGTGGCCAGGGACGCCGGACTGAGCGTGGTGCTCTCCGAGTCGGCGGGCCGGCTCACCCCCGGCCGCACCTGGGCCGACCAGGTCGCCGCCCGCCGCCCGCACGGCGTGGTGCTGGTGCTGTCCGACCTCGACGAGTCCCAGCGGGCCCTGCTGACCAGCCGCTCCATCCCGTTCGTGGTGATGGACCCGGCCGGCGACCCGGGACCGGACGTGCCCTCCATCGGCGCCACCAACTGGCAGGGCGGGCTCGCCGCCACCCGGCACCTGGTGGAACTCGGCCACACCCGGATCGGCGCGATCAGCGGCCCCTCCCGGATGATGTGCAGCCGGGCCCGGATCGACGGCTACCGGGCGGCCCTGGAGACGGCCGGGCTGCCCGCGGACCCCTCGCTGGTCCTCGCCGGCGACTTCCACCACGACGCCGGCTACCGGCTGGGCCTGGAGCTGCTGCGCCGCCCGGACCGGCCCACCGCCGTCTTCGCGGGCAATGACCTCCAGGCCCTCGGTCTGTACGAGGCCGCCCGCGAACTGGGGCTGCGCGTCCCGGAGGACCTCAGCGTGGTCGGCTTCGACGATCTGCCGGTGGCCCGCTGGGTGGGCCCGCCGCTGACGACCGTACGGCAGCCGCTGACCGAGATGGCCGAGGCCGCGGCCCGGCTGGTGCTGGAGCTGGGGCGGGCCGAGGACGAGCGGACGACGACCCGGGTGGAGCTGGCGACGAGCCTGGTCGTGCGCTCCAGCACGGCGGCTCCCGCGGCGGCCGGAGGCTGACGCCCCGACGGGCGGGGCACGCGCCGACGGTGACGCCGAGGTGAGCGGTCGGTGTCGTCGGATGAGAATTTCACAAGAAAACCGGCTCGCGCCGAAACGGCCGACTATCCGTTCATCATTCGGACTTATGTTCCTGTCGTGACGCGACACGAGGAGCAAGGCGACACGGGCAGACGCGTGGGCCGGCGGCCGAAAGCGCTCAAAATCGCCGGCCTGACCCTGACGGGCGCCCTGGTGCTGGCCGCCGCGACGGCGGGCTGGGCGTACTGGCACCTGAACGGCAACATCACCAGCGTCGACATCGACAGCGCGCTCGGCGACGACCGGCCCGCCCGCGCGGTGCTCACCCCCGCCCCGGCCGCCTCCGCCGACGCCTCCCCGGTGGACGCCGGCTCGCTGAACATCCTGGTCCTCGGCTCGGACTCGCGCAGCGGCGCGGCCAACCGGGAACTGGGCGGCGGGGACAGCGAGGGCGCCCGGTCCGACACGGCGATGGTCGTGCACCTCGACGCGGGCCGGACGGCGGCGACCGTGGTCAGCATCCCGCGCGACACGCTCGTCACCCGCCCGTCCTGCCCGCTGGACTCGGGCGGCACCTCGGCACCGGCGTACGGCGCGATGTTCAACAGCGCCTACGCGGTGGGCGGTCCGGTCTGCGCGGTGAAGACCGTGGAGACCCTCACCGGCGTCCGCATGGACCACTACCTCGAAATCGACTTCTCCGGTTTCGCCCGGCTGGTCGACGCGCTCGGCGGGGTGGACGTCACCACCGAGCAGGACATCGACGACGACCAGAGCCACCTCCACCTGAAGGCCGGCACCCACCATCTGGACGGCACGCGGGCGCTGGCCCTCGCCCGCACCCGGCACGGCATCGGCGACGGCAGCGACCTGGGCCGCATAGGACTCCAGCAGACGCTGGTGAAGGCCCTGCTGGAGCAGGTCTCCGGTGCCGGGCTGCTGACCGACCCGGCGCGGCTCTACCAGGTCGCCGACGCCGTCACCGCCGGCCTCACCACCGACACCGGCCTGGACTCCCTGGGCGAGCTGATGAGCCTCGGCCGCAGCCTGGAGGACCTGACCGCCGACCGGGTGAGGACCGTGACGATGCCGGTCGTGACGGCCCCCTCCGACCCCAACCGGGTGATCCCCGAGGAACCCCGGGCGGGCGAACTCTGGGCATCCCTGCGCTGAGGTCCGGGGCGCGGAAGAATTCCCGCGACTTTTTTCCGGCCGGGTGTCGATCCGGGCGTCTCCCGTTCGACGTACAGGTGAGCGGCGGGGAACGGCCCCGCCGCCCGACCCAGGGAGACACCATGCCCCGCTACCTCTCGATCGTGCGCCTCGACGAGTCCGCCGCGCCCGCCGAGGGCCCCGGCCCGGAGCTGATGCAGCGGATGGGCGAGCTGATCGAGGAGATGACCAAGGCCGGCGTCCTGCTCGACACCGCCGGGCTGACCCCCGCCGCGCAGGCCGTCCGGGTGGACTGGGACGGCGAGCGGACCTCCGTCACCGACGGGCCGTACACCGAGGCCAAGGAGGTCGTCGGCGGCTACGCGCTCATGCAGTGCAAGGACCGCGCCGAGGCCGTGGAGTGGACCCGCCGCTTCCTCGGCATCCACGGCCCGGACTGGACCATCGCCTGCGAGCTGCGGGAGATCGCCGAGGGCTGAGCCGTTTGGCCCGGGGGCCCGGACGGTGTTGCATGTGGGCTGTGCGATCACAGCCCACGGCAGCCGAGCCGACCCCCGCCCACGCCATCGAGACCGTCTTCCGGCTCGAGTCGCCGCGCGTGATCGCCGGTGTCGCGCGGATCGTGCGGGACGTCGGCATCGCCGAGGAACTGGCGCAGGACGCGCTGGTCGCCGCGCTGGAACAGTGGCCCCGGGACGGGGTGCCGGACAACCCCGGCGCCTGGCTGATGGCCACCGCCCGGCACCGGGCCGTCGACCTGGTCCGGCGCCGCGAGACCTACGCCCGCAAACTCGCCGAGGTCGGCCGGGACCTGGAGACCACGGCGCCGCCCGAGGAGCCCGCGGACCCGGACGGCATCGACGACGACCTGCTCCGGCTGGTCTTCACCGCCTGCCACCCAGTGCTGTCCCCGCAGGCCCGCACCGCGCTCACGCTGCGCCTGCTGGGCGGCCTGACCACGGCCGAGATCGCCCGCGCCTTCCTGGTGCCGGAGGCGACGGTCGCCCAGCGCATCGTCCGCGCCAAACGCACCCTCGCGGCCGGGAACGTGGCCTTCGAGGTGCCGTACGGACCCGACCGCGCGGCCCGCCTGGGCTCCGTCCTGGACGTCATCTACCTGATCTTCAACGAGGGGTACGCGGCCACCGCCGGCGACGACTGGCTGCGCCCCGGGCTGTGCGAGGACGCGCTGCGGCTGGCCCGGGTGCTGTCCGCGCTGATGCCCCGGGAGCCCGAGGCGCACGGCCTGACCGCGCTGCTGGAGTTCCAGGCGTCCCGCACCGCCGCCCGCACCGCCCCCGACGGCACACCGGTGCTGCTGGAGGACCAGGACCGCCGCCGCTGGAACCGCATGCTCATCGCGCGCGGCGTGCGCGCCCTGGAGCGCGCCGGAGCCACGGCGGCGGGCCCGCCCGGCCCCTACGCCCTCCAGGCGGCCATCGCCGCCTGCCACGCCCGCGCGCACACCTACGAGGAGACCGACTGGCGGGCCATCACCACCCTGTACGGCCTGCTGGCCGCCCGCGCGCCGTCCCCCGTGGTCGAGCTGAACCGCGCGGTCGCCGTGTCGATGGCCGAGGGCCCGGAGCGGGGGCTGGCGCTGGTGGACGCCCTGGCCGCCGAGCCCGCGCTGCGCGGGTACCACCTGCTGCCCAGCGTCCGCGGCGACCTGCTGTCCCGGCTCGGGCGGGCCGCGGAGGCCCGCGAGGAGTTCCTGCGGGCCGCGGAGCTGGCCCGCAACGAGCGCGAACGCGCCCTGCTGCTGCGCCGGGCGGATCAGCCCAGTGGATGACCGATCAGCATCGTCGGCGCCCCCGCCACCCGGGTGAGGAAGACGGTGGCCGCGTTCGGTCCCTGCGGGCGGACCTTGCGGCGCAGTTCCTCCGGCTCGACGGCCGAGCCGCGCTTCTTCACGGTCAGCGTGCCGACCTCCCGCTCGCGCAGCAGGGCCTTCAGCCGCTTGACGTTGAAGGGCAGCCGGTCGGTGATCTCGTAGCCGGTGGCGTACGGCGTGGGCCGCGGCTCGTCGGCGGTGACGTAGGCGATGGTCGGGTCCAGCAGCCCGCCGTCCAGTTCCCCGGCCACCTCCGCGACCAGGTGCGCGCGGATGACCGCGCCGTCCGGCTCGTACAGATACCGCCCCACCGGCCGCACCGCCGGGTCGGGCAGGCCCCGGCCGAGCAGCGTGCGCGGCCCCGGCAGCAGCGTGGCCCGCACGGCGCCCGGCGCCCCGGTCCCGAACCACAGCACCGCCTCCTTCACGTCACCGCCGTCCGAGATCCACTCCGCCTCGGCCTCGGCCGGGACGATCTCGTGCGGGATACCGGGGGCGATCTTCAGCGCCGCCCGGGGCGCCCGGCGGGCCGTCTCGACCGCCCAGGACAGCGGCGGCGAGTACGCCTCCGGGTCGAACACCCTGCCGCGCCCGCCCCGCCGGGCCGGGTCCGCGAACACCGCGTCGTACCCGGCGGTGTCCACCTCCGTGACGTCGGCCTCGCGCACCTCGATCAGGTCCGCCAGGCCCAGCGCCTCGGCGTTGGCGCGGGCCGCCGCGGCGGCCCGCGGGTCGCGGTCCACGGCCAGCACCCGGATCCCGGCCCGGGCCAGCGCGATCGCGTCCCCGCCGATGCCGCAGCACAGGTCGGCCACGGAGGTCACGCCCAGCTCGGTCAGCCGCCGCGCCCGGTACGCCGCCACGCTCGCCCGGGTGGACTGCTCGACCCCGTTGGGGGTGAAGAACATCCGTCCGGCGTCCTCGGCCCCGAACTTCGCCGCCGCCCGCTGCCGCAGCCGGGCCTGGCCCAGCGCGGCCGAGACCAGTTCGGCGGGGTGGTCGCGGCGCAGCCGGGTGGCCACCGCCAGTTCCCGCGCGGGCTCGGTGTCGCGCACCTCGTCGAGGAGGGCGCGGCCTTCGGGGGTGAGGAGCAGAGCGAGGTCGTTCACCGGCTCATTGTGGGCCAGTCGGTGGATGGCGCGCTCCCGGCGGCGGTGTCGGCCCGGGGCGCGGGCCGGGGCCTGGGAGGATCCGGCACCATGCGAGTAGTAGTACAAAATGACAAAAGTCGGGCACCGGTCGCGCGGGCGGACGCCGGAAGCCGGGCCGGGGCCGCGAGGACGGCCGCGGCCACCACCGCCCTCGCACTGGCCGCCCTCCTGTCCGGCTGCGCCGGCGACCCCGCCCCGGCCCCGGCCCACGGTGGCCCCGCCCGCCCCCTGGACCCGCGCGCCCGCCAGGCCGCCGAACACGCCCGGCTGGCCGCCGCCGCCCGGCGCTGGGGCCTGGCCCGGGCCCCGCTCACCCCGCCGGCCCCGCCCGCCGACAAACCCCGGATCACCCCCCGGGACGGCTTCGAGGTGGACGGCCAGGAGGAGGAGAACCTCCCGCCGGTCTTCACCACCGTCCCCACCCGGCAGAAGGTCGTCTTCCTCACCATCGACGACGGCGCCGAGAAGGACCCGGCGTTCCTGCGCATGATGAGCGAGCTGAAGGTTCCGTACACCGCGTTCCTCAGCAACTACGTCATCGAGGACGACTACGGCTACTTCCGCCGGATGCAGGCCCAGGGCGTCACCCTCAACAACCACACCCTCACCCACCCCTACCTGCCCGGCCTGTCCTACGAGGAGCAGCGGGACGAGATCTGCGGCATGCAGACCGTCATGAAGAAGCAGTTCGGCAAGGCGCCCACCGTCTTCCGGCCGCCCTACGGCAACTACAACGGCGACACCCTGCGCGCCGCCAGGGACTGCGGCATCGAGTACGCGCCCATCTGGGACGAGGAGGTCTTCGTCGACCACTGGGAGTACCGCGACTGGGACCGCCGCCTGCACCCCGGCGACATCGTCCTCACCCACTTCCGCGGCCGGGACGACTGGAACGGCACCATGGTGGACGACATGCGGCGCTTCCTGGACAAGGTCACCCGCGAGGGCTACGCCGTCGCCCGGCTGGAGGACTACCTGTGAGGCGCCCGCGGGGCCCGGCCGCGGCCCTCGCCGCGGCCCTGCTCCTCGCAGGCTGCGCCCAGTCCGTCGACCCCATCGAACGCCTCGGCAGGAAGGCCGCCGCGGGGGTGCGCCCGCACACCACCGCCGACGGCCGGAACCACCGGCACCGGGGCCTGGCCCGCCCCCTCGCCCGCTCCCCGGTCCACCCGGCCCGCCCGCCGGCCGCGTACCGGGGAGCCGCCCTGCCTCCCGTCGTGGACCACGTCCCCACCCGCGACCCGGTGGTCTTCCTCACCTACGACGACGGCGCCGAAGACGACCCCCGCTTCGCCGACATGGTCCGCGAACTGCGGCTCCCGATCACCCTGTTCCTCGCCGGCGCCGCCGCCCCCGGTGACCGCCGCGTCACCCGCCTGCGCGCCCTCGGCGCCGGCATCGGGAACCACGGCACGGGCCACCGGGCCCCGGCCGGACCGCCGTACGCCGGCCGGCGCGCCGAGATCTGCGGCCGGCAGGACCGCCTCCGCGCCCGCCCCCGCCTGTTCCGCCCGTCCTACGGCGCCCACGACCCCGCCACCCGGCGCGCCGCGGCCGACTGCGGCATCTCCGCGATCGTCCTGTGGCGCACGGCCCTCACCCCGGCCGGCCTCACCCGCCCCCTCGGCCCGGGCGACATCGTCCGTGTGGGCCCCGGCGAGCCGGCGGGCGTCCCCCTGCGCGAAGGCACGGCACGGGTCCTCAGAGCGGCGCGGGAGCGGGGCCTGACGGTGGCCCGTCTCGAGGACTACCTCTGACTCTTTTTCCGTACGGGACGGCCCGCCGGTCAACGCCGGGACGGCCGATTCACCGCCGCCGCGCCGCGCGGCATTGGCACTCCGCTTGACCGAGTGCTAACCACGGTCATAGTCTCGGCTCTGGCACTCCGCAGGTGAGAGTGCCAACAAACGCGACGGGCAGGTCCGGCACCCGCGACGACGGATCGACCTGGTCGCCACCTCAGACAGTTAACCCCGTGAGATCTCCGAAGGGGGAGGTCGGATCGTGACGACCGCCAGCTCCAAGGTTGCCATCAAGCCGCTCGAGGACCGCATCGTGGTCCAGCCGCTGGACGCCGAGCAGACCACGGCCTCTGGCCTGGTCATCCCGGACACCGCGAAGGAGAAGCCCCAGGAGGGCGCCGTCCTCGCCGTGGGCCCGGGCCGGTTCGAGAACGGCGAGCGGCTTCCGCTCGACGTCAAGGTCGGCGACGTCGTCCTCTACAGCAAGTACGGCGGCACCGAGGTGAAGTACAACGGCGACGAGTACCTCGTCCTCTCGGCTCGCGACGTGCTCGCGATCATCGAGAAGTAATCACCTCAAGCAACTCTCCGCTTGAGCTGCGCCCCTGGCCCCCGCGATCGAACAGAAGCCGGGCGCCCGGGGCGCGGCGTTTTTCACCTACAGATTTCCGAGAGGGCTCCCGCTGTCATGGCGAAGATCCTGAAGTTCGACGAGGACGCCCGTCGCGCCCTTGAGCGCGGCGTCAACAAGCTTGCCGACACCGTCAAGGTGACGATCGGCCCCCGCGGCCGCAACGTCGTCATCGACAAGAAGTTCGGCGCCCCCACCATCACCAACGACGGTGTCACGATCGCCCGCGAGGTGGAGATCGAGGACCCGTACGAGAACCTCGGTGCCCAGCTGGTGAAGGAGGTGGCGACCAAGACCAACGACATCGCGGGTGACGGCACCACCACCGCCACCGTGCTCGCCCAGGCGCTCGTCCGCGAGGGCCTGAAGAACGTCGCCGCCGGTGCCTCCCCGGCCGCCCTGAAGAAGGGCATCGACGCCGCGGTCAAGGCCGTCTCCGACGAGCTGCTCGCCACCGCGCGCCCGATCGACGAGAAGTCCGACATCGCCGCCGTCGCCGCGCTGTCCGCCCAGGACCAGCAGGTCGGCGAGCTGATCGCCGAGGCGATGGACAAGGTCGGCAAGGACGGTGTCATCACCGTCGAGGAGTCCAACACCTTCGGTCTGGAGCTGGACTTCACCGAGGGCATGGCCTTCGACAAGGGCTACCTGTCGCCGTACTTCGTGACGGACCAGGAGCGCATGGAGGCCGTCCTCGACGAGCCGTACATCCTCCTCACGCAGGGCAAGATCTCCGCCATCACGGACCTCCTGCCGCTGCTGGAGAAGGTCATCCAGGCCGGCTCCTCCAAGCCGCTGCTGATCGTCGCCGAGGACGTCGAGGGCGAGGCCCTGTCGACCCTGGTCGTCAACAAGATCCGCGGCACCTTCAACGCCGTCGCGGTGAAGGCCCCCGGCTTCGGCGACCGCCGTAAGGCGATGCTCCAGGACATGGCCGTCCTCACCGGCGCCACCGTCATCTCCGAGGAGGTCGGCCTCAAGCTCGACCAGGTCGGCCTCGACGTGCTCGGCTCCGCCCGCCGCATCACCGTCACCAAGGACGACACCACGATCGTCGACGGCGCCGGCAAGTCCGAGGACGTGCAGGGCCGCGTCGCCCAGATCAAGGCCGAGATCGAGAACACCGACTCCGACTGGGACCGCGAGAAGCTCCAGGAGCGCCTCGCGAAGCTGGCCGGCGGCGTGTGCGTGATCAAGGTCGGCGCCGCCACCGAGGTGGAGCTGAAGGAGAAGAAGCACCGTCTGGAGGACGCCATCTCCGCGACCCGCGCCGCGGTCGAGGAGGGCATCGTCTCCGGTGGTGGCTCCGCTCTGGTCCACGCCTCCAAGGTCCTCGAGGGCAACCTCGACAAGACCGGCGACGAGGCCACCGGTGTCGCCGTGGTCCGCAACGCCGTGGTGGAGCCGCTGCGCTGGATCGGCGAGAACGCCGGCCAGGAGGGCTACGTCATCGTGTCCAAGGTCAAGGACCTGGACAAGGGCCAGGGCTACAACGCCGCCACCGGCGAGTACGGCGACCTGATCAAGGCCGGCGTCATCGACCCGGTCAAGGTCACCCGCTCCGCCCTGGAGAACGCCGCCTCCATCGCCTCCCTGCTGCTCACGACCGAGACCCTGGTCGTCGAGAAGAAGGAAGAGGAAGAGCCGGCCGCGGCGGGCCACAGCCACGGCCACGCCCACTGAGGCCAACGCTGATCTGAGCTGAGCCTACGGTGCCCAGTGCCCTGCGAGGGCGCTGGGCACCGTTCGTTGTGCCGACCGGGCGGCTCCGCGCACTCTGCGCCACCCCGCGAGCCCCTACAGGGACTTGACGAACCGTACGGGTTCTGTGAGCGCGGCTCTGGCCCCCTCCTCGTCCGCCAGACGGGCCGCGAGCGTGGCCTCCGCAAGCCGCTGGGGCAGAGCCTCCGCGAACTTGAGGCCCCGGACCGCGCGGGTGTCCACCTCGGGAAGGGTCAGGCCCGACGAGGTGTCTGCAACCGCCGTTCGCCAGGCCTCGCGCGCCACGTCGTCGCGCAAGCGGACAAAGCGGTCGTCGACGAAGCGGTGGCGCAGAACGACGGACGGCAGCGACGCGGCCAGCGTGGCATTCGCCCGGTGCCCCGCCCACGTCCACCAGCGCACGTCGTCGGCACCGCGGCGGGTGATGACGGTCCCTGCCGGGTGCACCACGTCGAGGTGCGCCTCCCGGGCCTCGGCGAGCTTCGCCTCGCCCCGGCGGGTGAGCCGCACCGGGGGATCGGCACCGAGCAGGACCTCGCGGGCGGCGCGGGTCAGCTCGAAGGAGCGGACGCGGTCCGGGCCGAAGCCGCTCCACTTGGCACGTCCACCCTCGTCCACGGGTTCGACGAAACAGCGCCTGCGTCGCCAGTCGATGTACGTCACCAGCCAGCTGCGGCCCGCCAGCAGCAGTTTCCGGGGTCCGTCGACGTCCTCGGTGAGCAGGTCCGGGTCCGTGCGGCCGATCTCCGTCCGTCCGCTGAGCACGGTGAATTCGGGCGGTGCGGTGAACGAGGCCGTCAGGTTCATGAAGTGCCGGTGGCCGAAGCGGCGTTCCGCCTCAGGCCCGATGAACAGCATGCCGCCGTCGCGTTCCAGGTAGCCCTGTTCGACGAGGTGCCGTACGACGGGTTCGGCCCCCGCCGCGAACGGGCTGAGACCGCCCCACCACTCTTGCCACAGGTTTTCCCCGACCCGATGCTCCTGGAGGCACAGTGCAAGGAGCTGCTGCGCGACCAGGTGCCGTGGGGCGGGAGGCGCGGTCACCGGTTCCACCCAGCCGCGGGACCAGGCCAGCAGCAAGGCTGCTGCGGAGAGGAAACCGGCATCGGTCACGGCGAGGAACAGGCAGTTGCGGGTGGTCCCCGGGCGGCGTCCCGTACGGCCCAGCCGTTGCATGAACGAGGCCACCGTGGCCGGAGCCTCCAGTTGGATCACCCGGTCCAGGTCGCCCACGTCGATGCCGAGTTCCAGTGTGCTGGTCGAGACGATCACGCAGTCCCGCGCCTCGGCGAAGGCCTCCTCCGCTCTTCGGCGTTCGTCGGTGGAGAGCGAGGCGTGCGAGAGGAAGGTGGTGACACCGCGAAGCCGGAGTTGCTCGCCCAGCTCCTCGACGGTGCGCCGGGCCTCGCAGAACACGAGGCGTTTCTCCCCGCGGTGCAGGGCTGCGATGACGGTCGCCGCGTTGGCGACCGAGCCGACGAAGTCCAGCTCGATGTCACCCGGCGGCACGCTGGCGGACACCGCGGCGGGCAGGCCCCCGGTGCCCGGGAGCGTTACTCCGGGAGCGATGACCTGTCCCGTACGGCGTCCCTTGCCGGACCCCTGGAGCCAGTCCAGCAGTTCGTGCGGATTACCGACGGTGGCGGACAGACCGACCCGCTGCACCGGCCGCTCCACGATTCTCTGAAGCCGCTCCAGTACGGCGAGCAGGTGCCACCCCCGGTCGTCTCCGGCGAAGGCGTGTACCTCGTCGACCACCACGCTGTGCAGCCCGGAGAAGAAGGCCCGATGGTCCACGTGCGTGCTGACCAGCATCGCCTCCAGCGACTCGGGAGTGGTCAGCAGCAAATCCGGACGCTGGTTCAGGATGCGGCGGCGCCGGGTGGAAGCGACGTCACCGTGCCACAGTTCGGCCGTCCTGCCCACCCAGCCGGCATACGTCTCCAGACGAGGATGCAGGTTGTTGAGAAGGGCCTTCAGCGGGGTGACGTACAGGATGCCTGTGCCCTTCCAGCCGTGCCGCTGCGCACGGGTGAGCAGGGGAAAGGAGGCTGCCTCGGTCTTGCCGCCGGCGGTCGGCGCGAGCAGTACGGCATCGTTTCCGGCCAGGAGCGGGCCGATCGCCTGTTCCTGGAGAGGCCGCAGCGAGCGCCAGCCGAGCGAGTTGACGATGTGATGGGTGAGAATCGGGTCCAGCAGATCCAGCGCGTCGGCGCTCACGGAAGTTCCAGTTCCACGTCACCGGCGTTCGCGGCGGCGTTCCGTTCGGTCTCGTCCAGTTCCGACGCCTTCACGGTGAGCGTGTAGTGGGTGCGGGGATCGAAGTCATCAAAGGTATCGATCCGGTCCAGGACGTCAGCGACCAGCTTTCGCAGGTACAGTCGCGGCGCGATCCCGGCCTTGCCGCCCAGCGACCCGGTGACGGCACACGCCAACTCGTCCAGGTAGTCATCGTCCGCACGGGCCGTGATGCGCTCGGGGTGACGGGCCGTGGCTTCGTACACGCTCCGCACATTCCGGCCGAGCCGGCCGAGAGAGGCCAGGTCGAAGCCGGGAAGGCGCAACTGCACCGCTCGCGGGGAGTCGAAGCGCGGATCGGTCGTGAAGTCGGTGGCCAAGCGCTGGGCGAGCGGTGCCAGGCGCTGCACTCCTTGCTGCCCGTCGAAGAAGGCGGGCGTACCGGTGATGACGAGGAAGAGGCCGGGGAACCGTCCGGCGTCGATCTCGTCGAGGAGCTGACGCAGGGCGTTCAGCGACTTCTCCCGGACGTCACCGCGTACCCGCTGGAGTGTCTCGACCTCGTCCAGTACCAGCAGCAGACCGGGATGCCCGCAGTCTCGCAGCACCGTCAGCAGCCCTTGGAGGAATCCGAGCGCCGCGAAGTGGTCGAGGTCGCCACGGACCCCGGCGGCTCGCTTGGCGGAGGCCGCCACCGACTTCTGCCCTCCGAGCCAGGCGATGAGCGCCTCCGCGCGGGCTCCGTCACCGGCGGCCACGGCATCCCGGTACCCGCGCAGCGCGGCGGAGAAGGCCGGCGTCGTGCGGGCCACGTCCGCCAGCCGTCGTTCAAGGAGCTCGTCCACGGCCCGGGCGAGCCCAGCCTCGTCGTTCTCGTCGGCGTCCCCGGCGTCGAGGACCTCTTCCTCCAGCGCGTAGAACCAGGAGTCGACCACGGCCCGCAGCGCGGACGGCGCATGGGTGGCGGTCGTCAGCCGTTCGGTGAGCCGACGGTAGACGGTCTCCAGCCGGTGCAGGGGGGTCTCCGTTTCGGAGATCTGCACCTCGCTGACGGCCAGGCCGCGTCGTTTGGCGCGTTCGGCGAGCCACCGGGCGAAGAAGGTCTTGCCCGAGCCGTACTCGCCGCGCAGTGCGTGGAAGGCGGACCCGCCGCGAGCGACGGTGGCCAGGTCGTCGTCGAGAGCGTCCGCGAATCGGTCCAGTCCGACGGCGAACAGTCCGAGCCCCTGCTGCGGCACGGTGCCACGGCGCAGCGCGTCGACGACGTCCCGGGCGCGTGCGGCGCTGACCGGGGGAGCGCCCGCCGGATTCGGGGTCGGGGTACTCACAGTGGGGTGCCTTCCGGGAACTGCTGGCGCAGCAGCTCTCTGTCGAGGTGGACGGTGCGTCCGGACTCGACCAGCTGGAGCACGGGGTAGCCGTCGATGTTGAGCAGCCGTTCGAGCATGGTGACGAACCGCTGGGGATTGCGTTCGGATTTCCCGGTGGCGGCTTGGGCGGCCGCCGCGACGGCGGCCGGGGACAGTTTGCCTCCTGCTTCCAGGAGCGCGTCGAGAGCCGCGGCCACGGCCGTGTTGGTGGGCGCGTTGCGCACGAACTCACGCTGGCTTTCGAATGGCTTGCTGCGCACCGTCTGCTCACCGGGTGTGGTGTGGCCCGGCTGCGGGAAGAGCCCTTCGGACTGGTGCTGCTGCTTGCGCGTCCCCCTGGCGCGGGGCGCCGGCGCCGGCTCCTGCGGTTCCGTCGGATCCGAACCGCCCAGCCACCACTCGGGGGCCGTACGCTCGGCGGGCAGTGCCGTCCAGCCGGCGGGGATCTCGCTGCCGGACGGCACGAAGGCCAGGACAGGCACGGTGACCTCGGCGAGCGACGCCCCGCCGTGGTACCCGGCCTGTCGGGCGGTGTAGCGCAGGTCGTCCCGCCACGCGGCGGTGATCCGGCCGCCTCCGGCCCGTACCCGCGGCCCGGACAGCTCCACCTCGCCGGGCCCGGCCGGGCCCGTGCGCCAACGGGCGCCCTGCACCCCGTCGACCACCGTGGGACCGGTGTCACGGGGGCTGCGGTCCAGGACATGGCCGTGGTCGGAGACGAGGAGAACGGGACGGCCCGCGCCGAGAGCTGCGCCGAGCAGGTCGGACAGCTTGGCGATGTCCCCTATCCGCCATCGGGCGCGTCCATTCTCACGACCGTCGGCGAGTGCGTCGTCGATGGTGTTGACGACCACTCCGACGACCTTCTTCTCGTCCGCCAGGGCGCCGAGCAGTTCGGGCGCCAGGCGGTGCCCTGCCGTCCCCTCGTAACCGCCCTTGTGGAAGAGGACGGCCTCACGGCGCCGCTTCTTCCAGAAGGCGGTGAACCCGGCGCGCTCCACCTCCTGCCCGCCCTCGACGGGCGTACCGCTCAGCAGCGATGCCCTGCTGATCTTGGTGAGGGTGGGCAGCATGGCTACGGCGGCGAGCCGACCGGCACGACGGTCCGCCGTCCCGGTGGGCACGATCTCGGTCCAGGCCCGCCGGTCCAGCCCGGCGGCGAGTTCGACGGCCACGTCGGCGCTCATGCCGTCCAGGACGAGGACGAGCGGCCGCCCGCCCTCACGGGCGAGTGGTGCGGCGGCCTCCGCCAGGACGTCCTCGATCAGGAGCGCCCCGTGCGGTGCTTGCGGCGAGGCCCTTTCCGCCCAGACGGCCAGAGCCGCCGCGAACTGTTCGTCGAGCTGCTGACGCCGGTCCCGGACCCGGCCGATCAGCCGGTGGTAGGCCTCGCCGACCTCGCTGTCGCGCGAGGCGTCGCCTTCGGCGAGGATCCCCGTCGCAAGGTCCACCCAGCCCGTCGACTCCAAGTGGTGACGCACGCTGCTGCCGACCGCGTCCAGCGCGGGCTGCGGGGCGTCGAGCCAGCGCAGCAGGCGTACGGCTGTCCGGGCGCGCTCGGTGGAGTCGGAATGCAGGAGGGCGAGCTGGTGGTCGGCGAGGTCCCGCAGTGCGGTCTGCGCGGCTTCGGGACGTCCGTCGAGTGCGGCGGCGAGTGCGCGCAGGCGGGTCCGGTAGCCGGAGGGCAGCAGCCGGTTCCCGGCCAGCAGACTCGTCAGGTGGGCGGTCTCGGCGAGTTGATCGGCGCGCTCCAGCACCGTCAGGACGCGGGCCCGGGCGTCTGCGCCCGCGCTGCCGCCGGCCTCCGCCTGGGCGATCCACCGGCTGAGGACGCCGGTGGCTGCCGTCGCGTACGGGGTGAGCGCGTCGAACGAGCCGAGAGCCCGGCCGAAGAGTGTGCCGAGCGCGAATCCGGCGTCGGCGGCGGACTGGCAGGTCAGCGCGGTGGCGGCGAGCGCACCCAGGGGAAGCGCGTCCGATCCGCGACCGTCCGCGGCGAGCGCGAGCAGCGTGGGCGCGGCGGGGCCGGTCACCTCTTCCAGCCAGGAGGCCAGGCCGGCACGCTCCTGTTCGGGCAGTTCGGCGTAGCGCCGGGGCCCGGCCGGGGCCCTGGTCCAGTCGAACAGCGTGTCGGCGTCGAGATCCAGGGAGTCGTCACGCGTGTCGCCGAGGCCGACGCGGGCGGCGAGCAGCGCTCGCACGGCCCTGTCACGGGTGAGTACGGAGCCCACCCTGGGCCAGCCGCCGGGCGGTTCGGCCTCCAGCAGCGCATCCAGGAGCCAGGTCTCGCGCACCATCCGGGTGTCCAGGTCACCGGCGCCGAACAGCTGCTTGACGATGTCTGCCCGCTCCACGGCCAGTGGCCGGCGCCGCACCGCGTGGCCTCGCAGGTCCCAGCCGAGCTGGTCGGCGGGGACCTTGCCGGTGACCACCAGGACGCTGTCCCCGGCGCGGTCGGTGTCGGTGGTGTGCCGCCGCCAGGCCTCGGCGATCCCGAGCGGCGAGTCCTGGTCGGTGACGTGCACGCGCCGGGCGGTGCCGCCCACCTTCACGGTGAACTCGCGCTCCTCCTCACCGCCCGCCCACACGGCGTCGACCAGCACGAGCCGACGCCCCTCGGCGCGGGGCAGCTCCGCTTCGAGCAGTACCTCGATGGCGCGTCGCCCGGCGGCGGGCCGGGCCGCCATCAGTGCGCCTCCTCGGTGTCCTGCCCAGAGTCGGCGGACTCGACCGGCTGCCAGCTCACCGCCACGGTGGCGCCCGGATGGGCGGCCAGGAAGGCCCGGATGTCGTCACGGACGCCGGCGAGCTCACCGGCGAGCCGCTCCTCCAGCGGGGTGGTCCCGACCGCGGCGATGAGCCGTCGGCCGGATCCCGGAGTGCGGGCCGTCATGTCTGTTTCCCCGCTGGGGACGGTTTCCGGCTGGGGAGGGACGGCGGCGGGTGTCGGCTGCGGATGGTGGGTGGCCACCTCCGGCTCGTTCACCCTGACGTCCTGCGCGCCCGGAGCGGCTTCCTGCCGCGGTGCGAACACGTTCTCCACCTGGAGCGCGGCATTGATGATCGCGTTCGCCTTGTCGCCGGCCTGGCCGAGCACCGGGACCAGCGACCGTTCGAACTCGGAGGCACGGGCGGCCTGGGCGATCTCGTCGAAGAGCCGCCGGGCCCGGTCTCCCACGCCGTCCTCGCGGCCGGTCAGGCCCCGTACGTTGGTCAGGACCGGCCACGCGGCGTCGTCCAGCGCCCGCAGCACCTCTCCGGCGCTGCCCATCGCGGTGTTCAGGTCCCGTTCGCCTGCGGAGTACGAGGCTCCGGCCAGCTCGCGGACGAGCGCCGTGGCGTCGCTTCCGTGCCGGGTCAGCCGGGCGAGCAGACCGGCGGCCTCACGCAGGATGGCAACCCGGGGGGCAGCCTGGTCCGGAGCATCGAGACCGAGCAGGGCGGCATGCCGGTCCAGTGAGGCCCGTACCCCGGCGACCTCCCTTTCCCAGGTTTCGGCCTTGGTGCGGATGTCCTCGGCGAGCCGGTTGACGTTGCGGGCATACACGTTCGGCTTGGCGGACACGCCGAACAGGCGGGCTGCCCGGTCCCGGGCCGCCGCGTACTCCTCCTCACTGGGCAGCGGCTGCGCACGCAGCGACCAGCCGGGGCCGATCTCCTGGAGCGTGGGCGCCTCGCGTTCCGGCCCGCCCTGGAAGGCCCAGGCCCGGTCGTCGAGCAGCGCGTAGGAGGCGATGATCAGGTTGCCGGTGAGCTTGTCGAGCCCGGTGTAACCGAGGTCCTTGGTGATCCAGGTACGGATGTCCTCGACGCCGAGGTCGCCGCGCTGCTTGTGCGCCGCGGCGGCCTGGTTGATCCGGGAGCGCCAGTCCTGTCGCATGACGAGGGGACCGTCGTGCACCGTGCCCAGTTCAAGCGGCTCAACGACCCGCTTGACGGTCTTCAGGTGGTGGCTGTCGACGTTCTGGGCGCGCCCGCCCTCGTCCATCGCCCGGGTGATCCACTCCAGGGCGGTGCGCAGCTCGGCGGCCGTGACGGGCTTGCGCTGTCCCTTGCTGTCGAGCCCGAAGTCGGGGTGCTTGGGGTACAGAGCGGAGAACATCCCGTCGGCCAGGTGCTGCACGTTCGCTTCGAAACCCTTGCCGCCTTCCTCACGGGGCTGTGAGAACTCCGGCTGGAGCGAGAGCACGTGGCGGCCGTCGGGCACCTCTGGGCCCGGGTTGGAGTCCGTCGGCCGGGCCAGCCCGTACACCTCGGCGAGAGCGCCGGTGAGCTGGTCGGTGAGCGTGTCACGGGCCACTTCCAGTTGCCGCCGGACCTTGGCCCGGTCGTCGGGCGGGAAGTTCCCGGTGTAGTCGGTGAGCCGGTCGCGCTCCAGCAGGAAGTTGATGCGCATGAGCCGGCCGAGCTGGGCCCTGCGCTGGTCCGAGAAGAAGTCGGTGAGCCACACCAGGGTCGGCGCGGTCAGTCCGTCCTTCCTGAGCTGCTCGACGCGGTGGAAGTCGTCGCTCGGGAAGTGGTCGCCGTCGTCGAAGGGGTAGTCCACGACGAACCGCACGTTGCCCGCGGTCGAGGGGGTGAACTGCTCGTCCGGCAGGTCGGCGCGGTCCCGTACGTTGCCGAAGACGAACTCGGCGATGCGCCGGGTGCCGCGCCAGATGATCTCCTTCTCCGCGACGAACTGCCCGTCCCGGACGCCCACGGCTTCCCACAGCCGGTCCCGCAGCCAGACCCGGCGCACGCCCGCCTTGTCCTCCTCGGCGACGGCGTCGAGGAGCGGTTCGATGTCCAGCTCGGACAGGTGCAGCGAGAAGACCGGGTCGGCCTCGCCGTCCGAGCGCACCTCGGACGGGAACGCGGCCTGGAGGTCACGCATCCGGCGTACGACCACGTCACCTGCGGGCACGGTCCGGGAACGCACCGAGCCGTGGTTGAGAGCCGCCAGCCGCGCCCCGGTCAGTCGTCGCAGCGCGGGCACGTCCGGTGCCAGCGCCCCGAGCAGCAGGGTCTTGACGAACCGGTCGTCGGCCAGGAAGTCGGCGTGCGTGTCCGAGCCGTACTTCTCCAGCAGGTGGGCGCGTGCCTTGGCGTAGAACTTCACGGCCGCCTCGGACTCGCGCTTCAGCTTGTCGGTGAAGGCGGCACCGGTGCCGTCGACCAGGACGTCCCACAGGTCGCCCAGCGGGATCAGCTGTCCGACGGCGGCGTCGGCGTTCTTCTGCAGCAGCTGCTGGACCAGCTTGAGACCGGTGCGCTCGCGCTGGAGGGCGCCGGAGAGGGCGACCAGGACGTTGAGCAGCGCGGGGGAGAGGGGGTAGACGGCGCGGAAGTCCTCCCAGCCGGCATGGGTGGCGCCCCCGCCGTCGAGCAGGATGTCCTTGACCTGCTGGTTGGACCGGTCGACTCCGCCGAAGGCGTTCTCCAGCACCGTCTCCTTGCCGGGCAGCGGTTTCAGTACCCGCTCCTTGATGATTTCCGGCAGGTTGCGGTCCTCCAGATCGACGGTGTCGAACCGCTCGTTGAGGTATTCGAGCGCTTGTTCCATCGCCTTGACGTCGGCGCCGAGGACGTCGGTACCGACGAGCTGCGAGAGGTCGCGCTGGCGCGAGATGAACGACACGATCGGCACGGGCCGGTCGGCGTCCCCCGACTCGATCAGCTTCACCAGCTTCTGGATCTCGCTGTTGACGAAGGTGCGCTCTTTCATGTGGGCCTGGAGCCACAGCACCAGTTCGTCGAGGAAGAGCACGACTCCGTCGTAGCCCAGCACGCGGGCGTGCCGGCTGATCGCGGCGAGCCCGTTCTCCAGCGGCACGTACTTCGCGGCATCACCGCGCGCACTCTCCGCGTACGACCGCATCGGCCCCGTGAGCAGCGCGGACACCAGACGCTCACGGCGCGGGTCCCCGGCGGGAGCGGAGAAGGCGTCGTCCAGCTCACCGGACGTCCACGCCCCACCGGCGCCGATCACCTGGAGCTCGTCATCGTCGTCGTCACCGGCCGCGGCACCGCCCTCGGCGGGCAGCAGCCGCACGAACGCATCGTCCCCGAGCTGCTCACGCATCCGCCGGGCGTCGGCCAGCATCGCGTCGGAGCGGAACACGGTCGGCGTGGAGGCCTCCGGGTGCTGCTCGCGCACGGCCCGCACGTACCCGCCGAGCAGCGCCTCGTCCAGGTTGGCCGCGCCGACCAGGTGGTACGGCACCATCAGGAATTTCTTCCCGCGCAGCCACTCGTCGTGCTCGGCGATGACCTCCCGCAGCCGCGGCTTGGCCCGGGCGGCCGGCTCCCCGTTGAGGACGGCGTGCAGGACGGTCAGGAAGTGGCTCTTACCGGCGCCGAAGGAGCCGTGGAGGTAGGCCGCGTACGAGGCATTCTTGCGCACGGCGCCGCGCACGAGCTTCAGGGCCTTGTCGAACTCCCCCCGGAGCTGAGGGGTGACGACGTACTCCTCGACCCGTCCGGCCGAGTTCCCCGCGAACCCCTGGGACAGCTCTACCTTGAAATCGCCGGCGTACACGTCCTCCTTGATGTCGAGGACGTCCCTCAGTACGACAGTGTCGCCGCCTCTGGCCATCAGCTGCTCCCCGCTCCCCACGGCATTCCTCACACGTCTCCCTTATCCTGCCAGGTCGCCACCAGGGTCTGGAGGGAAAGGGGCGCCTCGAGGGAGGAGACAGTGAGCGCTTGCGGCACGGGGGAGCATGGGCGGCCGGCCCCGAGGCCGGCGATCAGGGCCCCGGCGCTCCTTGTCGGCCGTCCGGCTCGGGCGTCCAGCGCCTCGGGCCGGTGCGTCGGCCGGGTTCCGTCACCGGGCCTCACCGGACACGACGGCCCACACGGTCTTGCCGGGCGCTCCGGCGCGGGGTGCCGTGCCCCACTCCTTGGCGAGTGCCGCGACCAGGACGAGACCGCGACCACCGTCCCCGTCGGCCGGGACGGCCCGGGCGACGGGCAGGCGCTCCCCACGGGTGTCGCTCACCTCCACCCGCACCCGTCCGGCCTCGGCGCTCAGCCGCAGCTCGGCATCGCGCCCGGGGACCCGTCCGTGAGTGACGGCGTTGGCGGCCAGCTCGGCGACGAGCAGCTCGACCGTGTCGTGCACGGGTGTGCCGTAGTGCCAGCCCCAGGCGTCCATCTGCTGGGAAGCGAGACGCCTGGCGAGACGGGCGCCGCGCGGAGTCGCCGTGAACCGCAACGTGAAGCCGGTCTCGCGGCCCGGCCCTGGAGTGATGTTGTGGGGAGGGGTGGTCATGCACCCAAGGTTTTCGTTCCCGGACGCGCCTGACCAGGGAAGACAGCCCCACGGCCCCAGGTTGTAGAGGTGGGGTGGCTTGGTGTGGGGGTTGTCGGGGAGCGATTGCTGGAGAGAGATCCTCTTTGGCTTGCCGCGGCGCCGCCTTCCGGACCTCTGTGCGATAGAACGGAGATCTGATCATCCTGCTTGCGGGCGAGTGAGTACTGGGGGAACGCGTGGGGCTGTCACCAGACCTGAAGCTGATCGTGGAGGGCATGGTCAAGGCGTCCATGGGCATGGTGGACACGGTCATGGTCGGCACCCGGGACACGGCCATCGCGCTCTTCCACGAACTCGACCGGCAGCACGGCATGGCCGGGGACGACGACGCGGGACGCGCGTTCGCGAAGGTGTACGAGTCCGCGGCCGCCACGACACTCGACATGATCGGCTTCAGCGCCTACGTGATGGGCGAGACGGGCAAAGGGCTGATGCGCACCTGCCGGGAGCTGATGGCGCAGGAGAGCAGCGTCGCCTCGGCGATCCTCGGCCGGCAGGTGGACGTGACCTACCGGATGGGTGACCCTGCTGCGGACTGCTCCGAGAGTTTCCTGGGGCGCGGGCAGGAGCTTCCGGAGGTCGTCGGCGAAACCGCCTGGTACGACCAGTACGCGCCTGCCGGAATGAGTGACCGCTTCCGCGGTTCTCCGGAGAAGCTGCGGGACGTGGCGGGTACCTGGCGTCGCGGCGCGAAGCTGATGACGCGCTTCCTGGAGGACGCGCAGGCGTACGCCCATACTGCGGACAAGGCCCATTCCGGAGAGGCCGCGGACGCGTTCCGTAGCTACTTCAAGGGCTTCGTCGGCTTCGCCGCGCCGCCGGAGCGGGCCCATCCGGACGAGCCGCTGGTCGCCAACCTCGTGGCGGCCTGCACCCAGCTGGCGAAGGCGTGCGAACGGTACGCCGATCACGTCGAGGCGGCCAAGAGGCAGATCACCGAGGACCGGGTGGACCCCTTCCACGTGGACATGCCGTGGGACTCGCCCATGTTCGGCGGCAACGGTGATGACGGCGGTCTCCTCGACGCCGTGCTCGGCGACCCGTGGATCCACCGGCTCGGCGACGTGGCGCATTCCCTCGACGACTCCGAGAAGCGCGTCAAGCTCCCCCACGGCTCGGCCGGCTCTCCCGGCCTCCCCGGTCTGCCGCTGCTCCCACTGCCCGAACCGGTTCCCGTCCCCGTCCCGCTGGCTCTCGCGTCGTACAAAGGCGGCCTGCCGGGCGTGATACCGGCCGTCTACCGGGACCCCGACCCCAGCCTCCCGTTCAAGGACCCCCTGCCGCCGGAGCCGGGTACCACCCGCTTGCTCAGTACCGGCGAGCGGAAGGAGTTCGAGGCATGGGTGAACACGCTGCGGCCCATGGGATTCGGTGGAAAGGGCACCAGCACGACCGACCCCGCCAACGCCTATCAGTTGCGGACAGCCGGGTATCCCGAACGGCTCATACCGCTCCCCGCGGAAGCTCGTAAGGGAGCCATCGCCGCCGACGGAATGCGGCCGGCCGACGGCTACATGATCGACGCGAAGTACGTCAAGGACACCGACGACGAGTGCAAGAAGAACTCGTGGCGCACGCCCGACACCTTCGCGCTCGAAGACAAGTACGACAAGAACGGCAAGAAGAAGTGGAGCAAGAAGGACATCCTCGTCGGTAAGGACGAGGACGAACTCGACGACTACCGGCAGGCGATGACGCAGCACGAGCAGATCCGCGGCCTGGAGATCGTCACCAACGACAATGACGCTGCCGCGTACTGGCAGACGCTCATGGCGGCACAGGGGGTCAAGGGCACCTCCCGGTACGTGCCCTGACCCCGACGAAGAAGGACGCCTCCCGCTGTGGACCTCGACGAATACCAGACGACCTTCCTGCTCTACGCGCCCGCCAAGGACCCCGCCGGCTGGAACCTGGACCTGGCTGCCTTCGGCGCCGCCCTCGACGCCGCGTTTGCCGAAGTGCGGTACGAGACCCGGCAGGGCAGGCAACTGCGCCTGGCCTTCTGGGCGGTGACGGACGAGGGCATCGAGTTCACCGGCTTCGCCAGCAACGAAGGCAGGGACACGGTGGTCCTCGTGGACAACACCGCCGAAGAGGCGGCCGTGTTCATCGCCTGGCTCCGGGACTCGTACGTCGCTTCCCCGGACCTGATCCGCTTCAGTTCCGAACCGGCCGTGGAGGCGGGCATCGAGACGGACTGGCGCCTACCCCCGACCGGCGACACGGCGAGCATCGCCGAGGAACTGAAGCACCATATCCGCGTCGTCGAACGCTGAGCCGCGGTCCGGGAACCTCTCCGGGGAGCTTCCTTGGGCCGTTCGAGCGAATCAGGCCCTAAGATCCGGAACGTGTCGGTGAAACCAGCGGAGCACCACTTCGCACATGCGGCCCTTCGTCACTTCAAGGACGCCGTCTTTCTCCATGACGCGGCGCGGCTGCCCAACGCGGACCATCACTTCGGGTTCGCGGTCGAGTGCGCCCTGAAGAGTCTGCTGCTCCGCTTCACGGCGGTCTCGATGGATCCCAAGCCCAACGGGAAAGCCGCCACGATGCCCTGGGGCGAGAACCCCACGACCGGCAAGGTGGTCTCCTACAGCCACCTTCCGTGGGTGGCCACCGACGTGGCACTCCTGACGCACGGCAGGTCGGCGACGCGCCTGGCCGCCGCGCTCGGCGGTCTGACGGCTTTCGACACCTGGTCGGTGCACGACCGCTACCGCGACGGCAGCGACGTCGTCGAGGCGGACGTGCGGCAACGGCGTACCGTGGCCGAAAACATACTTCGTCTGCACGAGCAGGCGCTCATCACCGGAAGGCTGCCGTGACCCTCGCTTCAGACCCGTCCGGCGAACCCGTGCGGTTCGCGCAGGCGCGCGTGCGCGCCCTGGACCTGGCCCACGAAGTGGCGGCAGCGGGGGTGGACGTGCTCGCCGTACGGGACGTGCTGGGCCGGTTCACCCTCATCGTCGACGACCGCGCGCAGCCGCTGCCGCCCGCGCTCGCGGGCCTGGAGGACGACTACGGCCCCCGTCTCGCCCGGGAACTCGGCCGGTACGCCGCCGACCGTCCGCTGATGCGGGCGTCCGGCCTCTTCTCCGCCGACGGCCTGCTCGACTCGGAGCGGGCCGTCCGGGACCCGGAGCGGCCCGCGGGCCGGGTACGGATCCTCGACAACACGGTGGTGGGCGAGGACTGGGCGCAGGTGTCCACGCCCGCCCCGGAGGCGGACGGCTCCCGAACCCACCGCACCGCGCTGTACGGGTTCAAGGGCGGTGTCGGCCGCAGCACGGCCACCGCCGTCCTCGCCCGACACCTGGCCGACCAGGGCCACATCGTGCTCGTCGTGGACCTGGACCTGGAGTCGCCGGGTGTCGGCCCGCTGGTCGCCGCCGGGACGGAACTGCCCCCGCACGGCGTCATCGACCAGCTCGTCGAGTCCGCCGTCGGCAACGCGGAAGGCCTGGAGCTGGTGGTCCGCACCGGCTACGAGCCGCGCGGCGGACGGGGCGAACTGTGGGTGGCGCCCGCCCGGGGCCGGGGGACGCCGGGCGTGCCGTACGCCTACGTCGACAAGTTGAACCGGGTGTATGCGGACGTCCCCGGCGCCGACTTCGCCGACCGGCTGGAGCAGGCGGTACGCGCCTGCGAGGACGCGGTGGCCCTGGACGGGGACAGCGGCCGCCGTCCCGACGTCGTGCTGCTCGACAGCCGCGCCGGCATCCACGACATCGCCGCCGTCACCATCTCCCGCCTGTGCGACCTGGCCCTGCTGTTCGGCACGGACAACGCACAGACCTGGGAGGGCTACGGCGACCTCTTCGAGGCGTGGCTCCTCTCCGGGCAGGCACCGGCGATCCGCGAGAAGCTGCGCATGGTGGCCTCGATGGTGCCCGACTCGCCACTGCGCCCCAGGGACGCCTACCTGGAGTCGTTCCGCGAGCACGCCTGGGAGGCGTTCTCGCTGCTGTACGACGACGACGTCCCGGACCCGGAGACGAACGAGCTGGACCTCGACACGTTCTCCCCCTTCCTGGAGGACGAGGCGGCGCCGCACCACCCCATTCCGATCCTGTTCGAACCCGGACTCGTCGGCCTGGATGCCGTCTCCGTCCCCGGCTGGCAGGACCGGGCTTTCGTGCAGGCGGCGTACCGGGACTTCCTGCCCACCGCTACGCTCCTGATCACCGCAGATCCGCAGAGCAGCGAAGGACCGCGATGAGCACCCCACTGGGCGTCGAGGAGTACCGCGACCTCCTCGCCGCGGCCCTCCCGGAGGCCACGGACGCCGACACCGCCGAGCCGAACGTCCGGAGCCTGTTCACGCCGGACACTCACCGTGCCGCCCTCTACGTGGACAGCACGGTGGTCCGCGGCGGCCGCGGCGTCGGCAAGACCTTCTGGTACCGCTCGCTGCTCGACGAGACGCTGCGCGAGGTCGCCGCCCAGGAGTACGGCATCGAACGCCTGCGGCGCGTCAGGGTGTCCCGCGGCTACGGGGCGGCCCTGGAACCCGATCTCTACCCCGGGCCGGGCAACCTGAGGCAGCTGGTGGAGGAGGGCGTCCGCCCCTACGACCTCTGGTACGCCGTCCTGCTGACCGCCTTCGGCCAGCCGGAACTGCGCGAGCTGTCCGAGTGGCGGGACAGGGCGACCTGGGTGCGCAACAACCCGGGCGCGGCCGAGCGCACGGTGCAGACCGTCGACCGGGAGGCGCACGGGAAGGGGATCACCCACCTCATCCTCTTCGACGCCCTGGAACACCTGCACCGGGTCCGCTCCCAGGCCGACCGGCTGGTGAGCGGCATCCTGGAGCTGGCCCTCGCCATGCGCCTGGGCACGCGCAGCATCCGCTTCAAGGTGTTCATCCGCCCCGACATGTACGACGGCGCGCTGCTGCACTTCCCGGACGCGTCCAAGCTGACCTCCAACGCGGCGGCCCTGACCTGGTCCCGCGCCAACCTCTACGGGCTGCTCTTCCACACCCTGGGCAATCACGACGGCGAGCTGGCCGCCCGCTTCCGTGCCCTGACGGGTGGCTGGCAGCCCGAGGCCGACGGCCGGCGCTTCGTCCCCCCGGCACTGCTCAGCGGTGACGAGCAGTCCCAGCAGGAGCAGTTCACCGTGATAGCGGGCCCCTACATGGGCTCCAACTTCCGCAAGGGCCACACCTTCACCTGGTTGCCCAACCACCTGATGGACGGCGTCGAGCAGGTCAGCCCGCGCAGCTTCCTCAGCGCGTTGCAGAAGGCGCTCTCGGAGACCCGCGACCAGTACGCGGGCCACGAGTTCGCCCTGCACCACGAGGGCATCCGCCGGGGCGTGCAGACGGCGTCCGAGACCCGGGTCGCCGAGGTCAGTGAGGACATGCCGTGGGTACGCCTGGCGATCGAGCCGCTGGCCGGCCACCAGGTGCCGATCGAACGGGACAAGGTGGAAGCCCTCTGGCGTGAGCACCGGCTGGTCGACGCCCTGCACAAGGAAGCCGAACGGTACGTGCCCAGCGACCCGGACGACGACTTCCTGGTGCGCACCGGACCGCGCTACCCGGAGGACCCGGCCCTGCTGATCGAGGAACTCGTCGGCCTGGGCGTGATGCGCCAGCGCCGGGACGGCCGCATCGACCTGCCGGACGTCTACCGCATCGCCTTCGGCGTGGGCCGCAAGGGCGGCGTTCCGAGGGTGGCCAACTGAGCCGGTTGGTCAGGCAGCGCTGACAGGGCGTCGACTGCGGCGCAGCGCGGGCAGAGCATCTCGTCCCCGACCGGCCGGAAGAGGACGGACTGGACGTGGTCGCCCTCGCATTCACGGGTGCCGTGGAGGCGGGGGGAGAGGGGGCGGACGGGCGTGGGTTCCTGGGCTGGGGTGGGCTGGGGCTCGGGTGCGGCCGGGGTAGGGACTGGTGGCACCTCGCGGAGCAGGTAGCGCAGCAGACCGCCGGGGCGGTGGACGGGGGCCCCGTCGCCGGGGAGGCCGCGAAGGATGTGCCCGCGGATGGCGGTGGGCGGATGCCCGGCGGCCAGCCAGCGCGCGGTGAGGTCCGTCAGCTCGGCATCCATGGCCCGGGGGATGTGGCGCAGGGCCGGGTCCAGGTCGCGGTAGGCGTGGGCGAGGGCGCGGGACGCGTCTAGGTGAGGGCCGGGATCGGGGCGCTCGCTGCCCCGGTCCACCTCCGGGGCTTGCGCGGCTTGCGGGGCTGCCGTGGCGTGCGCGGCTTCGGGGGCTTCGGCGGGTGCGGAGGCATCGGCGGCGTCCTCGGGGGGCTTGGGGGGTCGGTTGGGGGTGTTCACACAGGTGTCGCCATAGGGATGACCGTCGGCGGGCCGACCGGTCCGCTCACCGACCGCCGGATTGCGGGGACCCGGTGCGACGTGCGCGGATACGGGCATCCGCCCGAGGAGCTTAGCGGCCTCAGCCTCGCTCAACGGCACGTTGGAGACGAGTTGTTGGGTCACCCAGCGACCGCCGGGACCCTGGACGCGCCGCTCGTGCACAAACCCCTCGTCCTTGAGCTGGCGCTTGGCGCGGGTGAAGGCGCAGGCGCCGATGTTCGCGCGTTCAGCCGTACGGGACAGGGATTCTCGCGCCCCCTGGGGGAGCGAGAGTTGCCAGGTGAGAAGGCGTACGGCGTCGGAGGAGAGCCGGGGGTGCCGGATGATGTCGTGGGAGAACTGGGTGTAGGCGCGCAGGGGCGCGATATGGTGCCGGTACATCACTGTGGGAGCCCTACTTCCACTGGTGGTACAGGCCCTCGCTGACGGGTGCAAGCCGTCGCGGGGGCCGTTTTGTGTGTTGCTGCTGGGAGTGACGGTAGCGCACGCAAAGTGGCCGCGCGGACGCGTTGAGTGAAGAAAGCTTTCGTGGGGAGTCGTTCACTCACACGAGGCAACTTGTGCCTGTTGGGGCGTGGGTTGGCGTACTGGCGTCCTAGTGTGCGGCCATGGATACGGGTGCCGATTCGGGTACGGGTGGTGCCGAGCCGGACTCGAACGTCGGGTTCCTGCGCTGCTTCGGCCGGCAGATGAAGCTTCTGCGGGAGGCGGCCGGGCTGACTCAGGCGGAGCTGGGGAGCCTGGTCGGGTACGGCGAGGCGCAGATCGCGGCGGTGGAGCAGGGGCGGAGGATTCCCAAGCCGGAGCTGATCGACGCCGTGGACCGGGTGGTGGGGGCGCGGGGCGTGCTGGTGGCCATGAAGGACGAGGTGGCCAAGGCGCGGTATCCGTCGTTCTTCCGCAAGTTCGTCAGCTATGAGGCCGAGGCAGACGAACTGCATGTGTATGACGCGCACTTGGTAAACGGTCTGTTGCAGTGCGAGGAGTACGCGCGAGCCGTCTTCGAGATGTGGCGCCCGTTATTGGATGCGGAAACGGTGGAGCAGCGCTTGACCGCCCGTTTGGACCGGCAGAAGTTACTCTCGCGCCGTCCCAAACCGCTGCTGAGCTTCGTCATCGAGGAGCACGTCTTCCTGCGGCCCCTCGGCGGCAAGGAAGTGCACCGGGCCCAGCTGGAACACCTGCTGATGATGGGCCACGAACGAAACGTCGAGATCCAGGTGATGCCCACGGATCGCGATGAGCACGGCGGGGTAGCAGGGCCGTTTACGTTGATCCTTACGCGCTCAGGGCGCAGGATGGCTTACACGGAGGTGCAGAGCCACAGCACCCTGCACGCGGAACCGGCGAGGGTCCAGGGGTTCGAGTCGACGTATGGCGTTTTGAGGGCGCAAGCCAAGAACCCCAAGGAATCGCTGGCCTGGATCGAGAAGCTCTTAGGAGAGTTGTGAAGGCCAACGCCGATCAGGTAGCCGGGCTGACCTGGGTGAAGAGCAGCTACAGCGCGGGTGATGGCGGTCAGTGCGTGGAGGTCGCGGACGCGGGTACGGCCGTGCTGGTCCGTGACTCCAAGCGGCCGGAGGAAGCGTTTCTCTCCGTCGGCGCTGATGGATGGGCGGCGTTCGTGCGGATGGCCGCGCGCGGCTGAACAGTGCGACGGAGGGGCGGTCGGCAGTCGACCGCCCCTCTGCGCTTGCTTACTCGCTCTTCTTCTTACGCCCGCCGGTCTTCTTCTCCGGACGCCACTTGACGAGGTCCGTCTCGGATACCTCCGCGTCCGCGCGGCCCGAGTCGAGGGCGGCCTGGAACTCCTCGGCGGGGTTGCCCTCCCACTCCTCGTCGTACTCGCCGTACCACTGGTGGACCCAGGGCATCACTTCCCGGAGCCCGGCGAGCAGGGGCACGAGCCGGGGGTCCTTCTTGTCCCAGCCGCCGACCTCGATCCGGCTGCGGATGAGACCGACCAGGGCGTCGGCCTGGTCCCGGTGGTTCCAGCCGGCCCAGCCGAGGAGGAGGGAGCCGTCCGACTCCAGCGAGGCGCCGGGGTAGGAGATGAAGCGCTCCTTGGGAACGTCGAGCTTGCCTCGGTTGGACCAGTAGGAGTGCTTGATGAAGTCGGCGCCGGTGTACTTCGGCGGCACCTTGATGTCGAGCCGCTGTCCCGTACGGTCCTCCTCCCGCTGCTGCTCCCAGACCTGCTCCCACTGGGCCCGCTTGCGCAGACCGGAGTCCTTGTAACGCAGGGCGGCGAGGTACGGCACGTGCTCGGCGTCGATGACAGCGGCGAGCACGGTGGCGAGGGAGGCGTCACGCTTGCCGAGGTGATCGGTGGCGTACAGCTCGGCGACGGCCTGGACGTCCTTGTCGTGGCGCAGCGCGTCGGCGAGCTGGTTGACGGTGAGCAGCCGGGGCACGGTAAACCCGTCCCGCTCCTCGAACCACAGGTCCTCACGCTCGGCGGCATCGAGCAACCAGCTCCGGAGGGCGGCGGCTTCGCGCTTCTCCCAGGGCTCGATGGACCAGCGCCGCTTGTACTCGGGCCGCTCGATGAGACGGATGTCCTTGTTGGCCTCGATGAGATCGATCCGGGCCTGCACGACCCTCCGGTACGCCTCCGGCCAGTGGGCGGGGATCTCGGTGACAGGGGTGGACCCGTGCCGCTCGAACCACGCGGTCTCGGCTTCCCCGGCGGTCACCTTGCGGGCGAGCACGATCTCGAACGCCCGCTGACCAAGGGCGACTTCGGGGACGTCGTCAGTGGTGGTCCGCGCAACCTCCTCGCTACTGAGCAGCCCGTACGCGCCGTAGACGGTCCAGTCCAGCTCCTCTTGCAGGGCGATCATCCGGGCGCGGATCTGCTCTTGGGCATTGCGGGCCTCACTCAAGGCTTCGCGAGTGGGCACGGCATCGCGGGCGGCGCCAGAAGGCTCAAGCTGAACCAGTTGTTGAGCGAGTGAGTCAATTGCACGGCCGAGGGCAAGGGGGAGTTGCTTGGGGAGCGGAAATTCCTGAAGCTTGTTCCCGGTGAATTCGTAGTACTCCTCCCAGGCCCAACGTCCCGTTGAGCGCTCGCCCCCTCGGTTTCCCCTTCCTTGGCATACTTGCTTGAGCCAAAACTCGGCGGATGACGAGTTCAGCAACCCCATAAGCTCAAGATGCTGGTCCTCGTTAGACCCCTTCGGCAACTTGATCACGGGAGCGTGAGCGTCGAAGACCTTGCCGCCACGGTCGAGGGTGAAATGCAAATGAGTGGCAACATTGGCAAATGTGATGGAAAGCGGGGTGGCGTATGCCGATTTGGTGTGTTGCATGTATTCCCACCAAGCGCGTCCCGCCGCTTCCATGTCTCCTTGGAAAGTTCGCCGAGCGGCAAGCAGTGTGCGCAGCGGCCAAAGTTCGTCCTGCAAATCGCTGCGAACGAGTCCTTCGGATGTGTACGGATACCAGGTGAGTCCAAGGTTGTGCAGCCCCCAGTCGCGCACATTTTCGCCACGCACGATAGGGCGAAGTGCCACGATATCCGTATGGCTTAGCGCTTTCACGGGACGCGGGCGACTGAAGGCATCGTCGGAACCAGCGCGAATCGCTCGCCCGACGGGTGGCTCGATTTTACTTCGGAGTTTGGTATCCTTGTCGAATTTTTGGAGCAGATTGGCGGCGCCACCACCGCTCAACGCCCACGGGTGCTTCGCCAGCCGAGGCCTCTCCAGGTCGTCGACACTCGCCCATTGAGATGACTCGCCCGGTTGCCGGATAAGCTGTTGAATTGCTGTCCATACCAAGCCATGCGCAGCATCCTCGGGCGGCTCTGGTTCGCCCTTAATTCCCATTACTACGCGTACCTGCTCTGCGCTCCGATGGTTCCTGTTTCGTCCGGCCAAGATAACCGTTGGAGTTCCGTGGCCTGGAATGTAAGCGCCTGATGTATCGATGACGTGCGTCAGGTCAACCGTGGCGAAGAACTTCTCGATAAGAAGGCGACCGAACTTGCGCTTCATGAATGAGTTGGCAGTGATTTGCCCTGTGAAACCGCCGTCTCTTTGGCTACCCCCCGCCCGCACTGCCAGCTCGAAGATCCGCTGTGCAAAAGGAACAGAGAGGGCGTACGTGCCTGCACAGGCGTCGTAGGCCCTACGATAGGTCTCGTTTTCGCTAGCGTCCTTCACCGTGATGTAAGGCGGATTCCCCACCACCACGTGATACGACCCTCGCCCGAGAAGATCAACCTCCCGCGCGTACTCCTCCACGTCCTCGGTGCGGAAATAGAAGGGCTGGTTCTCCGCGAACAGGGTGTCCAGCGCCTCGGTAACCGTCTCGGCACCCCGCCCATGCAGCAACGAGTCCGCCACAGCCACCCGAATAGGCAACCCGGGAGCCGCGCTCAAGTCCCGCACGCCGCCCGCCTTCAACGCGGCCACCAACAACCGGAACCGGGCGATGGCCACGGCGAACGGGTTCTTGTCGGCGCCGTGTACGGACTCCAGCGCCCGCCGTACCAGCACCCACGACTCGGTCCCCGGCTCGGCCTCCCGCCACTTGGCCAGCAGCCGCTCGAACATGCCCAGCAGGAAGTGCCCGGAGCCGCACGCGGGGTCGATGCACCGCAGCCCCCGGACGACCTCCTCACCGCCCGGACCGTCGGCCCACACCTCGCCGTCCCAGTCCACCGGCCGGTGCTTCCAGGCCGGCGTCAGCCCGAACTCCTCCACGGCGGGCTCAAGGGTCAGGTCGAGGATGAACTCCTCCACGAACACCGGGGTCTGGAGCAGCGCGTACGTCTTGCGGGCGTGCTCGGACAGGTCCTGGTACAGGTCGCCGAGGAAACGCGTGTCCAGGGAGGGGTCGGTGAAGTCGTGGACGATCTCGCCGTCCGCGCCCCGCTGCCGCCAGAACGCGAGCAGGGCCGTGGCCGCCTCGTACGAGGGCGTCACCTCGTACAGCGGGTTGTGCCCACGGTCGAACAGCCCCTCCACCGTCCGGTGCGACTTCGCCAGCGCGTCGAAGGAGTCCAGCAGCCAGTCCCGGTCGTTCTTCGACGGGTTCTCCCGGAAATACGCGTCGTGCCGGTCCTGCGCCTCGGCCAGCCGATCACCCGGCCCCGAGAGCCACGCGTCCGGGATCAGCCCGTTGTCCTCGCTGAACCGTACGAAGACGCACGCCAGCACCCACGCGGCGGCGATCTGCACGACCCGCTCGTCCCGCCAGGTCTCGTACATCGCGGCCGTACGCTCCGCCGCGACCGCCTTGTCGTACTCTACGCGCAGCGCGTCGCGGAACTCGGGCTCGTTCTCGGTCCGGGCCCGGAGATCGTCCTCAAGGATCCGGGCCTGCGCTTGAAGATCCTTCAGCAGCCGTGTCCTGTCGAGCGAGGCCCCCGCCCCTTGTGTCTCCTCAGGCGTCACCGTCACAGCCGCACCTCTCATCCTGCTCACGGTGCCGCGATCACCGCGGACGCACCGATTTCCCTGCGAACCTCCCGGCCCGCCGTCCCATCCTGCCAGCCCCGATGCACCGCATTCGTTGAAACCGATGCATACCGAGCCGTCCACCAGGCGCGACTCGGTATTCGCGCTGGTCAGACGGTTGCCGGTGCCACACACCAGCGGTCCGGCCATGCGGACCGGGACGGGCGCAACCCCACCGCCGTACGCGCCCTCGCCTACATCCCCCGCTCGTGCTCACGCACGTACGTGAAGCCCCGGGGCAGCTCGTGGGGCCCGGCCAGGCCGGCCCTGGCGTGATCCTCCCGATAGGCGGCTGCCGCCTCCGGGCTCGCGTCCTTGCCGAGGTGGCCGATGCGCATCAGGTGCCCCGCGACCCGGTGGGCGCTCACGCCGTAGCCCGCGCTCGGGTCATCGCGGAGGTCCTCGTGTCCCGCGACCCGGAGCACCGGGGCGTAGCAGAGCAGCGGAACAGGTGTCTCCCCGCGCCGCGCCGGATAGTGCAGCATGGCGGCCCGGTCGATGCTGCCCTGCTCCCACGTGAGGATCCGGCGGGACAGGAGCCGTTCGATCGCCCCGTGAATCTTCTTCACGGCCGGCCGCTCCGACGGCTGCGCGCGCTCGACGGTGTTCCGGACCAGCGCCTCCCGTGGCAGCAGGGCTCGGCCCTTCTCGTCCAGGTAACCGAGTTCGCGCAGCGCGATCAGAACGAGTTCCTCCACCCGGTCCACGCGGGCGTCGAACGCCGCGAGTTCACGGGTCGTGATCCTCGGGTCGTACGCGTAGCGGACCACGGTGCCGCCGAAGACGACGGGCTCGTCCAGCGGGGTGTAGGCCAGGCGCAGCTTCCTCCACGTATCCCACCGCACCGACACGCGGGTGCCGGGCAGGACGAAGGACTGCCACGTCAGACCGGTCAGGACCGGCTCGGTGCCGTTGGTGTCGAGCCTGATGCCCCTCTGCTCGTCCAGGACCCTGATGCGGTGGCGTCCGCGCAGGAACGTCAGGTCGAGCGGTTCCTGGGGAGCGGCCCGGCCGGCCATCTCGGCCGGAACGGGGCACGTGCCGTGCAGGAGGTGCTCGGCCCGCACGTAGAACTTCCACTCCACCGTGAGACCGGTGTTAACCACCGAGTGGGGCAGCCCGCCGTCGAGTTCCCCGACGACTACCCGTGCGAGGTCCTCCGCCTCCGGGGCCGGCGGCTGCGCGTCCGCGACCGGCTCCGGGGCCGACGCCCCCATACGCCCGTAGCAGCCGTTGCAGTACAGGTCGTCACCCCGTACGGCGACCAGCTTCGCCGTCTTCGTCTGACCGCAGCGCGCGCAGGGGAAGGGCGCGACCGTAACCAGCCGCACGAGCTGTGTGTCCCCCCGCGGCGGATACACCTTCACGATCTTCTTGCCGAGGAGGCCCCCGCCCACCTTCATCACAACCGATCCCCTCGGATCTCCCGCCCTCCAGGTCTCCCCTCGGCAGCGGCGGACCGGGAGCGGAACACGAGCCGGACCCAGGGGCGCCGTTTCCCCGAGCGGAAGAGATGATCAGCGTAGATTTCCCCACTTCGCCGGGCAAGGCGTTCCGTCAGGATGGCACTCGGTGTCCGAGGCCTCCGCGGGCGCCGGTACGGTCCACCGACCCCGGACGATCAAGCGGGTGAATCGGCCAGGCGCAGGCTCTTCAGGAACAGCCCGTCCAGCACCTCCCACTCCGTCGCCCGGTCCACCACCTCCACGGTCCGGCCGTCCAGTGTCGGCGTGGCACGCGGATCCTCCGCCGGAAGCAGCAGCCACAGGCCGTGCGGGGCGTCGGCGGGGCGCCGCGCCGACTGCTGGAGCGAGGCCAGCAGCTCCCGGCCCCCGGCCTCCCAGTAGCGGGCGATCAGGCCGGCTTCATGGGCGAGCAGGACGGTGCGCGGGCCGGAGCGCTCCGCGAGGTCCACGAGCCGCTGCCGTACCCGCTCCGCCGCCAGTCGCGTGTAGGAGGCGAGCGCAGCGCCGAGCGTGCCCGTCGAGGTGAACTTGGCGTCCGCCTTCAACAGGGCCTGCCAGCGCACCGACTGCTCCTCGGCCAGCTCCTTCAGCGCGTCCAGGAACATGCCGTTCAGCGGCACGGCGGTGGCGTCGAACCGCTCCGCCAGCCCATCGGCGACATCGGGCAGTTCCGCGCCCTTCAGCGTGAGTGCCAGGAAGCCCCCGCGGCGACGGGTGTGCGCGAGCCGTGCCGACAGCACCTCCCTCGGGTCCCGGCCCTCGGCGATACGGCCCTGGGCGGCGGCGTAGAGGGAACCGGTGCTGGTCAGGATTGAGGAGGACAGGTTCAGACGACTGCCCGCACCCTCCTGCGCCTTCGGTACGAAACGGCGCCGCTCTTGGTCGTAGACCAACGGGAAACCCGCCTCGACCAGCGCATCGCCCAGCTCCACGTACGTCGTCCCGTCCAGCACGGACAGGCCGGGAAACCGTGCCCGGACCCGGGCCAGCAGGTCCGCCGTGGAGATGCCGGTCTCGGGGCGGACGCCCGCCGGGGCCTGCGAGATGCGCAGCGCCCGCTCCAGGCCCAGCGACAGCGGGAACAGTTCCAGCCGGGGGGAGAAGGCCACGCCACCCGCCATGGAAGCGGCCAGCTCCACCAACCGGGTGTCGGCGAGCGGAGCCATGCCGTCGGGCGCGGGCACGGCGCGCAGTTCCCGGAGCACCGTGGCACGGCCGGGCAGGGGGTCGCGTCCGGCGAGGTCCGCCGCCTGCTCGCCCAGCAGGGTCGCGTAATCGGCGAGTTCGGCGGGCGTGGGGTCGTCGGCGCCCGGCTGGTCCTCCAGCGCGATGACGACCCGGCCGCCGCGCCGCTGCACGGCGAAGCGGGGCGGTGCCTCGCCGGCCCCGGCGGGCTCGTCGTCCCGCTTGCGGATCTCCGTCTCCACCGCGGCGCGGACCACGGCCAGCGCCTTGGCCTGGGCCTCGGCCGGGTCACTGGTGCCCGCGCCGTGCCGGGCGCGCAGCTCCGAAGCCAGCTCCTCCGCCGTCGACACACGATTTCGGTCGGTCAGGATCGCCACCAGCTCGTCGCGGACCCGGCCGAGCCAGGACAACTCGGCCCACTGTTCGACCGCGGCCTGCTGGTTCTGCGACACCGTCGGCTGGCTGATGCCCAGGGCCTTCGCGATCAGGCTCTGCGCCGGCCACGGCTCCAGCGGCTCCCCGGCCTCCAGGACACCTGGCAGCTGGAGGGTCGCACGCACCACGTCGGGGCGGGGCCGGGTACGGCGCTTGCCCTCGGGCGGCGTGAGGCGCGCGGCCAGGGTGTCGACCGACTCGAGGACCTCTTCCGGAGCGTCCGGCTCCAGCGCCACCGGCCTCTTGGCAGCGGCCTTACGGCGCAGCGCCTGGGTCCACTGGCGGTGCCGGCGGTTCAGCTCCTTGCGGATCGCGTTGCCCGCGCCGCGCGCCCGGGAGATGTGGTGCGGGGGGATGTCCAGCAACTGTTCGACGGTGTGGGCCTTGAGGCTCTCGGCGACCGACACCGCGCGCGGTGAGAGACCGGCAGCCGCCAGCGGAGTCTTCAGGGTGGCCGCCTCGGCGGCCTGCTCCCGGGCGTCCTCCAAGTCGTCCGCGCTCAGCCCGACCGTGGCCGGTGTCGTCGCCGGGCGGGCCGCGTCCGCCTTCCGGAAGACCTGCCGCCACGCCTCCTGGAGCTGCGCAAGGGTGTCGTAGCGGCGCTCGACGTCCCGGTGCAGTGCCCGCTCGAAGAAGGCTCTCAGTCCTTCGCTCAGGGCCTGCGGGAAAAGCTCGGCCGACACGTGCAGGCTCGCGTCCGCTACCATCCGCGGGTCACCCTGCCCGTCCCCCCACACCGGCCGCTCTCCTGAGGCCATCTCGTGCAGGGTGACCGCAGCGGCGTACCACTCGGCGTGATCGTCGTAGCGTGAACGGCCGGCCCCACCCAGGAACGGATCGAGGTACCCGCGGGTGCCCGCGTGCACGTCGTGGTCCGGAGCGTCCGCCAGGGAGAAGTCGAACAGCATCAGCTGCCATGAGCCGTCACTCCGCTTGAACAGGCCCAGGTTGTCCGGCTTGATGTCGCGGTGCCGCACTCCGCGCGCCGCCAGGGTGTCCAGCGCCTGGAACAGGTCGTTGCCGAACCGCTCCAACTGGTCGTAACCCAAGGGGCCCTGGTCCCGCAGCCGGGAGCCGAGACTCACCGGCTCACGGTCGTCCTCACTCCGGAAGCCGCCCGCGTACTCGATGTCGAGGACCGTGTGGCCGGCCAACTCGCGCGGATCGGCGAGCAGCTTCACGATGTGACCGCCGCCCACCTCCTTCAGCGCCTTCGCCTCCGCCAGCAGGCGCGCATCCTTCTCCTGGTCGAGCGCGACCTTGAAGACCCGGAGGGGCTGCTCCCCGTCGTCCGTATCGGTGCGGCGCACCAGCAGTGCGCGGGCCGTGGCGCCGGTGCCGAGTACACGGACCACCGTCCAGGCACCGTCCAGCGGCTGCCCCGGCTGCACGGTCAGGGGATCGGCGACCGGCCCCCCGTCCGCGGAGGCCGCGGCCGCGTCCGCTTCCGCCGAGCCCAGCCGCTCCAGGAACTCGTCGACCGACGCCAGACGGTCCCGGACGTCCGCCGACGTGGCTCGGAAGACGAGGGTGTCCAGCGCCGCCGAGACGGAGTCGGAGACGGCATAGGGGTGCAGCCCGCCGTCACTCTGCAGGCGTTCCAGCAGCGCGCTGCGCCGGTCCGCCGGCGGGCGGCCCGTGAGCAGCAGGTAGGTGAGGGCGCCCAGCCCGAAGACGTCGAGGTCCACCGGGTCGGCGAACTCCTGGTCCGTTTCCGGCGCCAGGTACACCTGCGCCGTGTCCGCGATCAGCCCCCCGTCCAGGGGGGTGTCTCCGAGCGAGCGGTGCAGCGTCGTCTCGAAGTCACGGGCCGCGGTCTGCCAGTCGGCGATCCGCAGTACCGGTTCACTGCCGTCGTCGCGTGCCGAGACGTAGACCGAGCGCGCGGCCAGGGCCCGGTGGTAAAGGGACCGGTGGTGCGCGTACCGCACGGCCTCGGCGAGCTGCCTCACCAGATCGAGACGCTGCGCGGGAGTGAGACGACCGCCGTACGCGTCGAGGTAGGCGTCCAGCCGGAGGTCCGACTCACGATGCCGGAAGAGGATCGCCGGGCCGCCCTGGTGCTCACGGATCTGCGCCGCCTGCACGATGCCCCGGTGATTGATGCCCTGCAGCACCTGGTACTCACGGCGCGCGGCCCGGTCCACCTTCGCGCGTTGCTCGTCCGAGGCCGCGGCGCCCGCCAGGTATATACGGACCCGCCCACTCTCCTGGACCAGGCCGTCGTCCCGCACCGCCAGCCGGTCCTCCCAGCCGGGACCCGCGTCCAGAGCGCGCGGTTCGAGCTTCCAGTCGTCCCCGAACCGCAGGTGTGCGGTGGAGTGGCTGATCCCGATCTTCTGCATCAGCCGTTCCAGGCGCTGGCTGATCACCGGGGTGATGCGCCAGCTCTCTCGCTCCGGCGGGCGGCCCAGCAGATCGTCCCAAATCCTCGGCAGTCCGCTCGCGCCGTCGTTGCGGCCGTAGACCGAGGTCCGCTGGAACTCGTCCAGCTCACTGAGGAGTCCCGGATCGTGCAAGAACACCGCCGGTTTGATGAACGGAACGTCCCGCACGTTCATGCCCAGCACACGGGCAGCGCGCTCCAACTGTCCCTTCAGTTCCTTGGCCTTCAGATCGGTCAGATAGAGGGGATTGCGCAGGGTGCGCACCCGGTCGCCGTGGAACTGCCAGGTGTCGCCGTGGTTCACCACCCTGCCGGGGTGGCCCTTCAACTCCAGGAGATAGAGCCCCCCCGGAACGGCGATCAGCACATCGCATTCGTTGGTCCGACCAGAGGCCCCTGTGAACTGGAACGTCACCCACGCCCGGAAGGGTTCCGTCTTCGGCATCAGCTCCCGGAGGTGGTCCAGCCCTTCCTGCTCCCACTGGAATCCTGACCGTCGTGGCTGGAACCAGCACTCCCGAGGAGCGGGAGCAGCCGGCTTGGGAACAGCGGGCACCAAGCACCTCCAGAACGGCGGTATGGAAGGAGGAGTGCAGCGGCACGGCCATTGCCCCCTCGATGGCGAGGCCAAAATCCTAGTCTGCGCCTCTGACACCGGTACCAATTAGGTGCAAGCGCCCAGTGATGATGTCAGGAGAAGGACCGGACGTGGAGCAGTCCTCGTGCCGCTTGCAACGGAAGCGACCCCTACCGCTCCAGCTCGTCCAGCGCACCCAGCTGCTGCATCAGCCCCAGCTGGTCGTGCTGCCACCACAGCTCGGTGATCTTTCCGTCGGTGCCGAACCGGAACAGCGTCATCCCGGTCATGGCGGCCCGCCGGCCGGTGGGCGCGATGCCCAGGAAGTCGCCCCGGTGCGTGCCGCGCCACGACCAGCGGGCGCAGGCCCGGTCGTCCTCGGCGAGCACGTCCTCGACGGTGAACGCGAAGTCGAAGGCGGCGCGCCACATCCGGAACTCGGCGCGCGCGTGGTCCAGCCCGACGGTGTCCTGCGGGTTCATCGGATCGCGGCTGTGCACGTCCTCGTCCAGCAGGTCGTTCAGCGGCGGCAGCTCGCCCGCGGTGCCCAGCGCCTCGAAGAACCGGCGCACGACGCGCTCCGCCGGGCGCTCGTCCCGTACGACGTCCAGACCGGTCACCCTCGGCCGTTCGTCGCACAGCGCCCCCAGATCCCGGAAGACCCGCTCCGTCTCCCGGAGGCGCGAGGTCCGCACCGCCTCCTCGTACGAGGCGAACTCCACCACCTCCACCACGTGCGACGCGTCCGCGCGGTCCCGGCCGACCACCGTGTGCGTCGCCGTCCGGCTCCCGTCGGTGTGCCGGGCCCAGTCGTCCATCAGCCGGTTCATCTCGTCCAGCCGGCTCGTCCTGCACTCGATGAGCTGTACGAAGGTCATGGCGCCGCCTCCGGCCCCCCTGGTCCGGTACCGTCCCGCCCATTTTCCCACCGGGACGTCCGCGCCACCCGCGCGCTACCGCGGCCCGTACTTGCGCCCCGTCCGCGAGCTGATCCCGCCGAGCAGCCCGCGCGGCGTCACCTTCACCAGGCCCATCAGCGCCTTGTACCGGGGATCCGGGATGGACACGGTCCTGCCGCGCGCCAGGTCGGCCAGGGCCGCCGCGACCAGCTTGTCGGCGTCCAGCCACAGCCAGCCGGGGATGTTGTCGGTGCCCATCCCCGCCCGCCGGTGGAACTCGGTGCGCACGAACCCCGGGCACAGCGCCATCAGCCGGACGCCGCTGCCCGCCAGGTCCCGCGCCGCGCCCTGGGTGAACTGCACGACCCACGCCTTCGACGCGCCATAGGTGCCGCGCGGCACGAAGGCGGCCACCGAGGCGACGTTCACCACCCCGCCCCGGCCGCGCTCGCGCATCGCCCCGGCCGCCGCCGACGTCAGCCGCAGCACGGCCTCGCAGTGCACCTTCAGCATCCGCAGCTCGTCCGCCATCGACACGTCCAGATAGCGGCCCTTGTTGCCGAAGCCGGCGTTGTTGATCAGCAGGTCGACCGGGTTCTTCCGGTCGCCGAGCCGGGCGGCCACCGCCTCGATGCCCTCGTCCAGGGAGAGGTCGGCGGGCAGCACCTCCACCTCGACGCCGTGCCGGTCGTGCAGTTCCGTCGCCTGTTCGCGCAGCCGCCCGGTGTCCCGGGCCACCAGCACCAGGTCCTGCCCGTCAGCCGCCAGCCGCCGCGCGAACGCGGCGCCGATCCCCGCGGTCGATCCCGTAATCAGAGCCGTTGTCATGGCCCAAGGGTAGTGACCCGGACCGACAGCCCCCGAGGACCGCGCGCCGTCCGTCCCCCGGTCGCCGACGGCCGCTCAGACCCGCTGCTCCGTCACGTACGCGCGGGCCCTGGCCAGCGTCTCCGAGTGCAGTGCCTCGCCCGCCGCGAGCAGCCGGGGCAGCAGTGCGCGCTCGGTGGTCACCGCGCGGAACTGCATCTCCGCCGTCACCCCGTGGTCCGGCCGGTACACGATCTCCACCGGGTCGCCCGAGCGGATCTCACCCGGCTCGATCACCCGGAGGTAGGCGCCCGTCGCGCCCTTCCGGGTGAACCTCTTGATCCAGCCGCGCTCGCCCATGTGGCCCTGGAACGTGGCGCACGGGATGCGGCCCGCGGTCACCTCCAGCACCACGTGCGCGCCGATCCGCCAGCGCTCGCCGATCAGCGCCCCGGAGACGTCCAGACCGTCCGTCGTCAGGTTCTCGCCGAAGCAGCCGTTGGCCAGCGGCCGGCCCAGTTCCCGCTGCCAGGCGTCGAGGTCCTCGCGGGCGTACGCGTACACCGCCTGGTCGTCCCCGCCGTGATGGCGCGTGTCGCACACCGCGTCCCCGGCCAGCCCGCTCGCGCCGACCCCCTTGGGTCCGGGCGCCGCCACCCGGACCGGCCCCTCGGCCGGCTGCTTGCGGATGCCGGTCACACCGTCCGGCTGGCTGGTGTAGGGCACGGGCCGGGGGCGGCCCAGATTGACGGAGAGAAGCTTCATCCCAGCACGCTAAGCGATCGGCGCCCAAAGCGGCGAAGCGTTATCGGGCACATCACCCAAAGGTTGGCTTATGCTCGGAGGGTGATCGAGGCCCGTCATCTCCGCGTCCTGCGCGCCGTCGCCACCACCGGCTCCTTCTCGGCGGCCGGACGCGAACTGGGCTGCACCCAGCCCGCCGTCAGCCAGCAGATGAAGGCCCTGGAGGCCTCGGTCGGCACCCCGCTGCTGGTCCGCAACGGACGCGAGATGCGCCTGACCCAGGCTGGCGAGGCCCTCGTCCGGCACGCCTCCGGCATCCTCGCCGGGCTCACCGCGGCCGAGGAGGAGGTCGCCGCCATCGCCGGCCTGCGCGCGGGCCGGGTCCGGCTGGTCTCCTTCCCCAGCGGCAGCTCCACGCTCGTGCCCACCGCCCTGGCCGCGCTGCGCGCCGCCCACCCCGGCACCCGCGTCTCCCTGGAGGAGGCCGAGCCCCCGAAGTCCGTGGCACTGCTGCGCGAAGGCGACTGCGACCTCGCCCTGGCCTTCCGCTACGAGGGGGCCGCCGTCGCCGAGGAGTGGGACGATCTCGTCGTACGGCCCCTGCTGACGGACCGCCTGGTCGCCCTGGTGCCCGAACGGCACCGGCTCGCGCGGGCGGAGACCGTCGCCATCGGCGAACTGGCCCAGGAACCGTGGATCGCGGGCTGCCCGCGCTGCCGCGGCCAGCTGGTGGAGGTCTGCGAGGGGGCCGGCTTCACTCCGCGCATCGACTTCGCCACCGACGACTACCCGGCCGTGGTCGGCCTGGTCGGCGCGGGCCTCGGGGTCGCCGTACTGCCCCGGCTGGCCGTGGAGTCCGTACGGCCGCGCGGCGTGCGCGCGGTACGGCTGGAACCGGCGGTACGACGCGAGATCGTCGCCCTGACCCTGCCCGACCTGGCCCAGGTGCCGGCCGTGGCGGCGACCCTGGAGCAGCTGGCCCGGGCGGCCGGGCGCATGTGACGCCGGGCGCGCGGCGGCTCGCGGCGCCGCGTCACGGGCACGCGCGTGTGCCCCCGTGCGGGGTCTGCCCCGGGTGGGACGCGCGGATTCACCCGGTGGGCGGGCCCTGGCCTGCTGAAACGTTCCTTCAGTGGTCCTGAGCGGTGTCCCCGCCGGTGGCGGAGGAGGCCGTCACCAGCCGGTTGCGTGCCCGCCCCATCAACTCCTCGCGCTCGTCCTCGGTCAGGCCGCCCCAGACGCCGTACGGCTCGCGCACCGCCAGCGCGTGCGCCGCGCACTGTGCGCGGACCGGGCACCTCATGCAGACCTCTTTGGCCGAGTTCTCGCGAGCGCTCCGAGCCGCCCCGCGCTCGCCCTCCGGGTGGAAGAAGAGCGAGCTGTCCACGCCGCGGCAGGCAGCCAGCAACTGCCAGTCCCACAGGTCCGCGTTCGGCCCGGGAAGGCGGGAGAAATCTGCCATTACGTGACCCCTTGTCGCCGATCTGGGCGGGTACGGTGCCAACGACCGTACATCTCCGGTCTAAGGAGATGAAAATATGACTCATTGCGAATCTAGCCCCAGACACTGCGAAGCGGGAAGAAAAGGGGCCAAATGGGTCATAGGTTGTGATGAAAAGTTGAGAGTCCGCCGGGCATACCGGCACCGTGTCGGTCCCCTCACATAGAGTGCCGAAGACGGCACGCGGCCCCGTAACTCTTTCGAGTGACCGTCGTTGAGAGTGCGGAGGCGGTTGAAAGAAGAAGCGCTCGGGCAGGCGTCCGAGACGGTCGACCGCACAGGTGACGATTCCGTACCAGCCTGGAGGCTCAAGGTGACGCGCATCAGCTGCGGAGGGCGGTCATGACATCCGTCCTCGTCTGCGACGACTCCCCGCTTGCCCGAGAAGCGCTCCGCCGCGCGGTCGCGACCGTGCCCGGTGTCGAGCGTGTGACGACGGCGGCCAACGGCGAGGAAGTCCTCCGCCGCTGGGGCGCCGACCGCTCCGACCTCATCCTGATGGACGTGCGCATGCCCGGCCTGGGCGGCGTCGAGACCGTGCGCCGGCTGCTGTCCGCCGATCCGGGCGCACGCATCATCATGCTCACCGTCGCCGAGGACCTGGACGGCGTGGCCCTCGCGGTCGCCGCCGGCGCCCGGGGCTACCTGCACAAGGACGCCTCGCGCGCGGAACTGCGGGCCACGGTGACGCAGGCGCTCGCCGACCCGACCTGGCGGCTCGCCCCGCGCCGGCTGCGCTCGGCGGAGATGGGCGCGGCGCCCACGCTCACCGCGCGCGAGATCCAGGTCCTGGAGGGCATGAGCCACGGCCGCTCCAACGCCGAGATCGGCCGTGAGCTGTTCCTCTCCGAGGACACGGTCAAGACGCACGCCCGCCGCCTGTTCAAGAAACTGGGCGCCTCGGACCGCGCCCACGCGGTGGCCCTCGGCTTCCGCTGGGGCCTGGTCCGGTAACCCGGCCCCGACCGGACCGGACGCCGCGCTCGACGCCCCCTGCGGCCCCCTCTCCGGGTGACCCCGGCAGAGGGGCCGGGCCGCCCGGGTGCCCGGTCGCCGGGCCCGGGCTCGCGCGAACGGCGTACGTGCGCCGTCGCCGTCCTCCGGTGCGGCGACGGGGCCGTTCCGGGTGTCGCCGCACACATGCGCGTCGGTGTGTGGCCGGTCGTACGCACCGCCGTACGCCCCGGCGTGCGGGAGCCCGCAGGGGTGCTCCGGCGCACGTCGGCGCCGTCGGCATGGCGGGTGCGACCGGTCGTCGTACCCCCGCGGGACGCGCCCCGCGACGGCGCGCGCAAGGCGGCCCGCCGGACGCGCGCTGCTCGTTTCGGCGCGGATGCCGCATCCTTGAGATGTGGAGTCTCTCGGGGACGAGTCGGTCGAGCGGAAGGGGAGGGCGCAGGGGATGAGTGCCGGCGCACCTGCTCATAACGCTTCGGTGCACAACCACGAGCACGATGCGGCGGACCGCACGGCCACAGGGCACCATGGACCGATGCGCGACGACGAGGCGGGCACGGCCCCTGGGGCGATCGGTGCGCTCGTGCATCGTGCCGTCGACGGGGACGAGCAGGCCACGCACGATCTGCTCGCCCGGGTCCACCCGCTGGCGCTGCGCTACTGCCGCACCCGGCTGTCCCGGCTTCCCGGCGACGCCCGCCACTTCGTGGAGGACCTCGCCCAGGAGGTCTGCGTCGCGGTCCTCCTGGCGCTGCCCCGCTACCGCGACACCGGCCGCCCCTTCGAGGCGTTCGTCTTCGCCATCGCCTCCCACAAGGTCGCCGACCTCCAGCGCGCCGCCATGCGCCACCCGGGATCGACGGCCGTGCCCTCCGACGAGATGCCCGAACGGCCCGACGACTCCCTCGGTCCCGAGGAGCGCGCCCTGCTCAGCAGTGACGCCGAGTGGGCCAAGAAACTGCTGGCCAACCTGCCGGAGAACCAGCGCGAACTGCTTCTGCTGCGCATCGCCGTGGGCTTGACCGCGGAGGAGACGGGTCAGATGTTGGGAATGTCACCCGGCGCGGTCCGCGTGGCCCAGCACCGGGCGCTGAGCCGTCTCAGAGCGCTCGCCGAGCAGTAATCCGCCGGGCGGGGGCCGCCGTAGCTTCGCCGCCGCGCCCGCACACCGAGGGTTTCGTACGAAGATACGAAGCCGGAAGCGAGCCCTTACCGTGGAATTTGCTAGCGGCGCTTCCCGTTAGCATGGACATCCGCACCGATCAAGGCCATTTGGGGAAGGTGTCATGACTGCAAACGTCGACGGAGTGCCCGGTAAATTCGCGACACTCGGGCTGACCTACGACGACGTGCTGCTGCTGCCGGGCCCGTCGGACATGGCACCCGACGAGATCGACACCGCCTCGTACGTCTCCCGCAACGTGCGGGTCAACATCCCGCTGCTGTCCGCCGCCATGGACAAGGTGACCGAGTCCCGCATGGCGATCGCGATGGCCCGCCAGGGCGGTGTCGGCGTCCTGCACCGCAACCTCTCCATCGAGGACCAGGCCAACCAGGTCGACCTGGTGAAGCGCTCCGAGTCCGGCATGGTGACCGACCCGATCACCATCCACCCGGAGGCCACGCTCGCCGAGGCCGACGCGCTGTGCGCCAAGTTCCGCATCAGCGGTGTCCCGGTGACCGACGGCGACAAGAAGCTCCTCGGCATCGTCACCAACCGCGACATGGCCTTCGAGAGCGACCGCAGCCGCCGCGTGCGCGAGGTCATGACCCCGATGCCGCTGGTCACCGGCAAGGTCGGCATCTCCGGCCCGGAGGCCATGGAGCTGCTGCGCAAGCACAAGATCGAGAAGCTGCCGCTGGTCGACGACGGCGGTGTCCTCAAGGGCCTGATCACCGTCAAGGACTTCGTCAAGGCGGAGAAGTACCCGAACGCCGCCAAGGACGCCGAGGGCCGCCTGCTGGTCGGCGCGGCGGTCGGTGTGGCCGGCGACGCCTTCGAGCGCGCCCAGGCCCTGATCGAGGCCGGTGTCGACTTCATCGTCGTGGACACCGCGCACGGCCACTCCCGGCTGGTCGGCGACATGATCGCCAAGATCAAGTCGAACTCCTCCGGCGTCGACGTCATCGGCGGCAACGTCGCCACCCGCGACGGCGCCCAGGCCCTGGTCGACGCGGGCGCCGACGGCATCAAGGTGGGCGTCGGCCCCGGCTCCATCTGCACCACCCGCGTCGTCGCCGGCGTGGGCGTGCCGCAGGTCACCGCGATCTACGAGGCGGCGCTCGCCGCCAAGGACGCCGGCGTCCCGGTCATCGGCGACGGCGGTCTGCAGTACTCCGGCGACATCGCCAAGGCCCTGGTCGCGGGCGCCGACACGGTGATGCTCGGCTCGCTGCTCGCGGGCTGCGAGGAGTCCCCGGGCGAGCTGCTGTTCATCAACGGCAAGCAGTTCAAGTCGTACCGCGGCATGGGCTCGCTCGGCGCCATGCAGACCCGCGGCGACCGCAGGTCGTTCTCCAAGGACCGCTACTTCCAGGAGGGCGTCGCCTCCGACGAGCAGCTGATCCCCGAGGGCATCGAGGGCCAGGTGCCCTACCGCGGCCCGCTGTCCTCCGTCGTCCACCAGCTGGTCGGCGGCCTGCGCCAGTCGATGTTCTACGTCGGCGGCAGGACCGTGCCCGAGCTCCAGGCGGGCGGCCGGTTCGTGCGGATCACCTCGGCGGGTCTGAAGGAGAGCCACCCGCACGACATCCAGATGACGGTCGAGGCACCGAACTACAGCGGCAAGAAGTGACGCGCGCGCACGCGTGAGGCTCTTCGAGGGCGGCTCCGGACGGCTCCGGGGCCGCCCTCGCCGTGCGGGTGGGGGGTCGCCGCCGCAGCCGTCGGCGATACTGGAAGACGCTGAAACGCATCAGGGAAAGGCCAAGACGTGACTGAGATCGAGATCGGGCGCGGCAAGCGCGGCCGCCGGGCGTACGCCTTCGACGACATCGCCGTCGTCCCCAGCCGCCGTACGCGGGACCCGAAGGAGGTCTCGATCGCCTGGCAGATCGACGCCTACCGCTTCGAGCTGCCGTTCCTGGCCGCACCCATGGACTCCGTGGTCTCCCCGGCCACCGCGATCCGCATCGGTGAGCTGGGCGGCCTCGGCGTGCTGAACCTCGAGGGCCTGTGGACCCGGCACGAGGACCCGCAGCCGCTGCTGGACGAGATCGCCGAGCTGCCCGCCGAGCGGGCGACCCGCCGCCTCCAGGAGATCTACGCGGCGCCGATCAAGGAGGAGCTGATCGGCGCCCGCATCAAGGAGGTGCGCGACGCCGGTGTGGTCACCGCCGCCGCGCTCTCCCCGCAGCGCACCGCCCAGTTCTCCAAGGCCGTGGTGGACGCGGGCGTGGACATCTTCGTCATCCGGGGCACGACGGTGTCGGCGGAGCACGTGTCGTCCTCGCACGAGCCGCTGAACCTCAAGCAGTTCATCTACGAACTGGACGTCCCGGTGATCGTCGGCGGCTGCGCCACGTACACCGCCGCGCTGCACCTGATGCGCACCGGTGCGGCCGGCGTGCTGGTCGGCTTCGGCGGCGGCGCCGCGCACACCACGCGCAACGTCCTCGGCATCCAGGTCCCGATGGCGACGGCCGTCGCCGACGTGGCCGCGGCCCGCCGGGACTACATGGACGAGTCCGGCGGCCGGTACGTGCACGTGATCGCGGACGGCGGTGTCGGCTGGTCCGGCGACCTGCCCAAGGCGATCGCCTGCGGCGCCGACGCCGTCATGATGGGCTCCCCGCTGGCCCGCGCCACGGACGCGCCCGGCAAGGGCCACCACTGGGGCATGGAGGCGGTCAACGAGGAGCTGCCCCGCGGCAAGAAGGTCGGCCTCGGCACGGTCGGCACCATCGAGGAGATCCTCACCGGTCCGTCCCACACCCCGGACGGCTCGATGAACTTCTTCGGCGCCCTGCGCCGCGCCATGGCCACCACCGGCTACAGCGAGCTGAAGGAGTTCCAGCGGGTCGAGGTGACGGTGGCGGACAGCCAGCACCGGCGGTAACCGCCGGGCGGTCCCGCGACGCCCCGAGGGCCGGTCGTTCCTGGTGAACGGCCGGCCCTTCCGCATGCCCCGGCCGCTCCGCTCGGGGGCGCACTGTGTGACAGGGGGCGCCCATGGGACGCCACCGCAAGCCCACCCGCTGGGACCGCACTCGGCTTTGGCTGGTGAAGTTCCGGAGGAGGTGGATCTTGCGGATCTTCGGATGGTGAGCGGCCACCCCTACAAGAGCTAGGGGTGGACACTCCGTGATCCATCCAGGAGCCTGCCGCAGTGACCCCTGCGGTGGGCTCCGTCTGTGCCCAAGGTAGCGGCGGGGAATTCCCGACGCCACCAGTCCCCGGCCCCCACACTCCCGCGCGCCCCCCTTCACAACCGGTGCGCCGCCCCCGTGGGTGTGGCGCCCCGGGTGTCGAGCAGGAGCTGGGCCTTCACCGACAGGCCCTGCAAGTCGTACGTGCGGTGGTGCTGGAGCAGGATCGTGAGGTCGGCGTCGGCGGCGGCCTCGTAGAGGGAGTCCGCGCGCGGGACCGGGCGGTCCAGGACGTTCCACGCGGGCACGTACGGGTCGTGGTAGCTCACGGACGCGCCGAACTCCATCAGCCGCACGGCGATCTCGCGCGCGGGCGTGCCCTGGAGGTCGGCGAGGTCGGGCTTGTAGGTGACGCCGAGCAGCAGCACGCGGGCTCCGCGCGCGGACTTGCCGTGCTCGTTCAGGAGTGTGGCGGCGCGCTGCACGACGTACCGGGGCATCCGGCTGTTGACCTGCTGGGCCAGCTCGACCATGCGCAGGGTGCGGGTCGCGTGCCCGGTCAGGTCCTGCGCGGCACCGTGCCCGCCGACGCCGGGACCGGGCCGGAACGCCTGGAAGCCGAAGGGCTTGGTCTCCGCGCAGCGGATCACGTCCCACAGGTCCACGCCCAGCTCGTGGCAGAGCACGGCCATCTCGTTGACCAGCGCGATGTTCACGTGCCGGTAGTTGGTCTCCAGCAACTGCACGGTCTCCGCCTCGCGCAGCCCCCGCGCGCGGACCACCTTGTCGGTGAGCCGGCCGTAGAACGCGGCGGCGGACTCGGTGCAGGCGGGGGTGAGGCCGCCGATGACCCTCGGGGTGCCGGTGGGCGTGTGGCCGCGGCTGCCGGGGTCGACGCGGCTGGGGGAGTAGGCGAGGTGGAAGTCGCGGCCGGCGCGCAGGCCCGAGCCGTCCTCCAGGAGCGGGCGCAGGAACTCCTCCGTGGTCCCGGGCAGGATGGGCGACTCCAGGATGACCGTGGTGTGCGGGCGCAGGTGCCCGGCCAGGGTGCGGGCGGCGGCCTCGACCTGGCCGAGGTCGAGGCCGCCGTCGGCGCCGCGCGGGGTGGGCGCGCAGATCACCGCGGTGCGCACCCGGCCGAGCTGGGCCGGGTCGGTGGCGAGCCGGAAGCCGGCGGAGTGCATCCGGCGCAGCTCGGCGGGGCTGAGCGGGCCCGCCTCGGGGCCGGTGGAGTAGCCGGCGGTGCGGACGCCGGCGGCGACGGCGGCCTGGGCGAGCGGCAGTCCGTAGGGGCCGAGTCCGATGACGGCGAGGTCTGCGGGCATGCGTGGGCCGTCCTTCCCAGTAGCCGAAGCGGGACAGGTGCGCAACCGCTGTGGACAGCATGAGCGGGCGCACTGACAGATTAGGTACGAATATGACCGTTATGTGTGATTGTGTTTGTGTGTCTTCCGATGGTTGTGCGCGAGTTGTCCACAGGCGGGGAGCCCGTGGTGGCTGAAGCGGCGCATCGCGGTCATCATTTGGGCATGAGGAGGGCATGAGCGGGGCCACGCCCACCGGGTGCGGCCGACGCGAGCGAGTCAGCGACAGCGGGAGGCAGCGGTGAGGACAGCGACACTGGGGCCGGCGCAGCGCGCCGAGGCACTGGCGGCGATGGCGGAACGCGAGCTGGACGTGCTGGTGGTCGGCGCCGGCGTGGTCGGCGCCGGAACCGCGCTGGACGCGGTCACCCGCGGCCTGTCGACGGGTCTGGTCGAGGCCCGGGACTGGGCGTCCGGCACCTCCAGCCGGTCCAGCAAGCTCATCCACGGCGGCCTGCGCTATCTGGAGATGCTCGACTTCGCCCTGGTCCGCGAGGCCCTCAAGGAGCGCGGCCTGTTGCTGGAACGCCTGGCCCCGCACCTGGTCAAGCCGGTGCCGTTCCTCTACCCGCTCCAGCACAAGGGCTGGGAGCGGCTGTACGCGGGCTCGGGCGTCGCGCTGTACGACGCGATGTCGATGGCCCGCGGCCACGGCCGGGGCCTGCCCGTGCACCGCCACCTGACCCGCCGTCACGCCCTGCGCGTGGCCCCCTGCCTGAAGAAGGACGCGCTGGTCGGCGCCCTGCAGTACTACGACGCCCAGATGGACGACGCCCGCTTCGTGGCCACCCTGGTGCGCACGGCGGCGTCGTACGGCGCGAAAGTGGCCAACCGTGCACGCGTGACCGGCTTCCTGCGTGAGGGCGAGCGGGTCGTGGGGGCCAGGGTGCGCGACGTCGAGGGCGGCGGGGAGTACGAGATCCGCGCCCAGCAGGTCGTCAACGCCACCGGCGTGTGGACCGACGACACCCAGGCCATGGTGGGCGAACGCGGGCAGTTCCACGTCCGCGCCTCCAAGGGCATCCACCTGGTCGTGCCCAAGGACCGCATCCACTCCACCACCGGCCTGATCCTGCGCACCGAGAAGTCCGTCCTGTTCGTCATCCCCTGGGGCCGGCACTGGATCATCGGCACCACCGACACGGCCTGGGACCTGGACAAGGCCCACCCGGCCGCGTCCAGCGCCGACATCGACTACCTGCTGGAACACGTCAACTCGGTGCTGGCCGTGCCGCTCGCCCGCGACGACGTGCAGGGCGTGTACGCCGGGCTGCGCCCGCTGCTGGCCGGCGAGTCCGACGCCACCAGCAAGCTGTCCCGCGAGCACACGGTCGCCCATCCGGCGCCCGGGCTGGTGGTCGTGGCCGGCGGCAAGTACACGACCTACCGGGTGATGGCCAAGGACGCCGTCGACGAGGCGGTGCACGGCCTGGACATGCGTGTCGCCGACTGCGTCACGGAGGAGATCCCGCTGCTCGGCGCGGAGGGCTACCAGGCGCTGTGGAACGCGCGGGCGCGGATCGCCGCCCGCACCGGACTGCACGTGGTCCGCGTGGAACACCTGCTGAACCGCTACGGCTCGCTGGCCGAGGAGGTCCTGGAGCTCATCGCCGCCGACCCCGCGCTCGGCGAACCGCTGCACGCCGCCGACGACTATCTGCGCGCCGAGGTGGTGTACGCCGCCTCGCACGAGGGCGCCCGGCACCTGGACGACGTCCTCACCCGCCGCACCCGCATCTCCATCGAGACCTTCGACCGCGGCACCCGCAGCGCCCGGGAGGCGGCCGAGCTGATGGCACCGGTCCTCGGCTGGGACGCGGACCGGATAGCGCGCGAGGTCGAGCACTACGAGAAGCGGGTGGAGGCCGAGCGCGAGTCCCAGCTCCAGCCGGACGACCAGACGGCGGACGCCGCCCGGCTGGGGGCCCCGGACATCGTGCCGCTGTAGGCCGCCGCTCCGCCCCGGCGGCGGAGCGGCCGACACTCACTCGAACGAGCGGCCGGTTTCGGGATCTCCGCTCCGGCCCCGGGCGTTCTACCGGGTGCGGGGGCAGAACTCCCCGGCGAGCAGGGCCGCGTCGAGGCGGGGGTGCACGATCGCGTCCGTGTTCACCCGGAAGGTGAGGACACGCCGGCCGTCGGCGGTGGCGGCGCTGCGCACGTAGCTGCCGGAGATCCGGCCGCTGTGTCCCCACACGGTGGTGCCGCACGGCAGTTCCGCCCGCATCAGGCCCATGCCGTACGCGCCGTGTGCGGCACGGGTGTCCAGCATCTCGCGCAGCCGGCGCGCGGGCAGCAGCCGGCCGCCGAGCAGGGCCGCGTAGAAGCGGTCCAGGTCGGCCAGGGTGGTCACCAGCTCGCCCGCCGCGCCGGCCACGCGCGGGTCCAGTTCGGTGACATCGGAGCCGTCGGCCGCGTAGGCGCGGCCGTGCGGCGAGGGCAGCGATCCACGGGACCCGGGAAAGGAGGTGCCCCTCAACCCCAGCGGGGCGATGACACGGCGTTCGGCCTCGGCGGCGTAGGAGCGGCCGGTGACCCGGCCGACGACCAGACCGAGCAGGACGTAATTGGTGTTGGAGTAGGAGTAGCGGCCCGGGCGGGACGGGGGGAGCGAGGAAGCGACCCGCACGGCCTGAAGCGGGGTCAGGGGCACGGCGCCCCGGGTGGCCCCGGTGAAGTCGGCCAGCCCGCTGGTGTGGGTGAGCAGGGCCCGCAGGGTGATGCGCCGGCCGTCGGTGCCGCGCCCGCGGAGCAGCCCCGGCAGGTGCCGCTCGACGGTGTCGGAGAGGGAGAGCCGGTGCTCCTCGGCCAGCTGGAGCACGACCGTCGCGAGGAAGGTCTTGGTGATGCTGCCGGCGCGGAAGTGGTCGGCGCGGGAGATGCCCCGGCCGGCCGACGCGTACCGCAGGCGCGCTCCGCCGCCCTCGGCGTCCCGGGTCAGCAGGGCCGCCGCGGGTGCCCCGCCGTCGCTGACGAGCAGCGGCAGGACCGTGTCCGCGGCCGCGACCGGAAAGGGGTGCGGGGAGGTGTCCTGAAAGGCCGCCGGGGCGAGCAGCAACACCAGCGACACCGGTATGGACAGGACTGTCCGAAGCGTCGGCATACCGGTTCCTCCCCTCTTACGGCCCATCATCCCGGTAAGCGGAGCGCCCGGTTCAAGAGGGCTCGCGGGGCGGGGAGGGCGGGGCCCGGCCAGGGGCACCCTGGGCGCCGGGCACTTGTCGGGTGAGAGACAATGGAGGCTCTGTCAGGGCGGGTTGTATGAGGGGACGCATGTCGGAGGCGGAGCGGGCGGGTTCATCTCGTCAGGAGACTCGTCAGGACAAGAGCGAGCGGCGTCTCCTCGCCGGGCGGTACCGGCTGGGGGACGTGCTGGGCCGCGGCGGTATGGGCACGGTCTGGCGCGCCGAGGACGAGACCCTCGGCCGGACGGTCGCCGTCAAGGAACTGCGGTTCCCGTCGAACATCGACGAGGAGGAGAAGCGGCGCCTGATCACGCGCACCCTGCGCGAGGCCAAGGCGATCGCCCGGATCCGCAACAACAGCGCCGTGACGGTCTTCGACGTGGTCGACGAGGACGACCGGCCCTGGATCGTCATGGAGTTGGTCGAGGGCAAGTCGCTGGCCGAGGTCATCCGCGAGGACGGGGTGCTGACGCCGAAGCGCGCCGCCGAGGTGGGACTCGCCATCCTGGACGTGCTGCGCTCCGCGCACCGGGAGGGCATCCTGCACCGGGACGTGAAGCCGTCCAACGTGCTCATCGCCGAGGACGGCCGGGTCGTGCTCACCGACTTCGGCATCGCGCAGGTCGAGGGCGACCCGTCCATCACCTCCACCGGCATGCTCGTCGGCGCCCCTTCCTACATCTCCCCGGAGCGCGCCCGCGGCCACAAGCCGGGACCGGCGGCCGACCTGTGGTCGCTCGGCGGTCTGCTGTACGCGGCGGTCGAGGGCACGCCGCCCTACGACAAGGGCTCGGCGATCGCCACGCTCACCGCGGTGATGACCGAGCAGCTGGAGGAGCCCAGGAACGCGGGGCCGCTGCGGGACGTCCTCTACGGCCTGCTGACCAAGGACCCGGCCAAGCGGCTCGACGACGCCGGGGCCCGGGCCATGCTCAACGCGGTGATCCACGCGCCCGAGCCGGAGGCGATGGACGCCACCCGGGTGGTTCCGCTGCCGGTCCGGCCCGGCGGGCCGGAGGGCAGGCGGGGCGAGGAGGCCGGCGAGAAGCTGCGCGGCGCGCTGCGGTCGGTGCGCAAGGCGGCGGGGGCGGCCACCGGCGCCGCGGCCACGCGGACCAGGAGCGGGAGCGCGCCGGCCACGTCGTCCGTACCGCCTCCGCCTCCGCCGCTCGCTCCCGGCGCGCTGCCGGGCGCCGGGGGTGCCGCCGCCGGTGCTGCCCGGCCCGGTGCCGCCGGTTCCCCCGGCGGGGCGCGGCCCGGTGCCGTCGGTGGGGCGCGAGTGGGTGCCGTGGGGCCGGACTCCGGCGCGAACCGGCCGGCTTCCGGCTGGCCCGTGGTGCCGCCGCCGGACCTGCCGCCGCGGCCGGTGCCGAGGGCGCCGCTGACCGATGTGGTGCCCAGGCGCACGCTGGTGATCATCGTCGCCGTGGTCGTGCTCGCGGTGCTCGGCACCGTGCTGGCCTTCGCCCTGACCGACAGCGGCGACGACGGCAAGACCAGCGGGGCCGGGGCCGCCACCGCTGACGCGACCGCCAAGCGGGACAAGGACGCGGCCGGGGACACGGACACCGGGGCACGGACGGACGGCGCGAGTGCGGCGTCCACCGCCACCGGCTCCGCCGCGGACGGCGCCGCGAGCCCGTCCGCCGACGCCCGGGACGAGTCCGACGACTCCGGCGACTCGGGCGCGTCCGGCGGCAAGGACGGCGGGAGCGCGCCGGCCGAGAGCACCCGCAAGGGCGAGCAGGGCTACTCGATCGGCCTGCCCAAGGGGTGGAAGTACAAGACCACCGGGCGCTCCGGCGACCGCTACACGGGGCCCGGCGGGCAGAAGCTGCTCGTCGCCTGGACCGGTACGCCCAAGGACGACCCGGTGGCGGACTGGCGGAACCAGGAGCGGTACATGGTGCGCTCCCAGTACCACAAGGTCCGCATCGAGAAGGTGGGGTACCGCGGCTGGAACACGGCCGACTGGGAGTTCACCTACGTCGACGGCGGCACCAAGTTGCGGACCATCGACCGGGGATTCGTGGTGAACGACCACCTCGGTTACGCGCTGATGTACACCGCGCAGGACGCCGACTGGCACGGCGACCTGCGCAAGGACACCTGGAAGACGCTGACGAAGTCCTTCGTGCCCAAGCCGTAGGCGCCGCGCCCCGGTTTGCCGCCCGGGAATCCGTCATCCGCGCCGTGCGGGTTGCCTCCGGCACGTATCGTGAAGGGTCGCGGACCGTACGCGGCCGCAGGCGGGTACGCGACGGGTCGTGCCACGGACGGACATGACCAGCCGGGCGGCCGAGGGAGGCACAGTGGACGACTACGCGGGTCGGGTGCTCGCCGACCGCTACCGCCTGCCGCTGCCGCCGGCCGACGCCTACGAATTCACCGAGGTCCGCGCCTTCGACACCTACAGCGGCCAGGAAGTCCTCATCCGCCAGGTGCCGTTGCCGGAGGTCGTCGAGGCCGAGGTGCTGGACGCCGAGGGACTGCCCGAGGGGTTCACCGCGCGCGAGCGTCCGTACCGGCCGGCCGCGGACACCCGGGCCGCCACCCGGCGGCCCGCCGATCCGGCGGTGCGGCGCGCCGTCGAGGCCGCGCAGGCGGCGGCCCGCGTCCCCGACCACCCGCGCCTGGACCAGGTCTTCGACGTCTTCGCCGAGGGCGGGTCCCTGTGGATCGTCAGCGAGCTGGTGGCCGCGCGCCCGCTGGCCGCCCTGCTCACCGAGCGGCCGCTCACGCCGTACCGGGCGGCCGAGGTCGCGTCCGACGTGCTCATGGCGCTCCGGGTGCTGCACGCCCATGGCTGGGTGCACCGCAACGTCACCGTCCGTACGGTCCTGGTCTGCGACGACGGCCGTGTGGTGCTGACCGGCCTCGCGGCCGGCGCGGCGGAGGAGGCGCTCTGCGGGTACGACCCGGTGCCGGCTCCCGAGGACGCGGAAGGCGGCGGGGGCGCGGGGGAGACCTTCGGCGCCGGCCCGGCCGGGTGGACGGGGACGCCGGGGGAGGTCACGGAGGACACCGGGACGCCCGCCGCGCCCGCCGGTTCCGGTGGTGCGGCGGATGCCGATCCCGAGGCCGCGCGGCGGGCCGCCATCCAGGCCCGCGCGGCCGGGGGGCTGTCGGCACCGGGGCCGGGGCCGCACGAGACGTCCGGCGGGGCCGGGCAGCCGGCGCTGGAGACCGGGGCGGACGTCCGGGCGGCCCGGGCCGGCGCCATCGCCGCGTACCGGGCGGGCGCCCGTGCCGCCGCCCGGGTGCACGAGGCCCGGCCGGGCCTGCGCCCCGCCCTGCCCGGGGCCCGTCCGCCCGCCGGCACCGACACCGGCACCGGTGCGGACCGGGCCGACGGCACGGCACAGCCGTCGTACCCCTCGGACCCGGGCAGCGCGGTGCCGCCCGGCCGGATCGCCGACCCGTACGGCGTGCGCGGCGCCCCCTGGCACGGCGCCGCCCCGCGCACCGGGCCCGGCGGCACCCCCCAGGCCCTGGAGGACGGCACGCCCCAGGCCCTGGACGGCGCCACCCGGCGGCTGGGCCTGCCCCCGGCGCGGTCACGGCCCGACCGGGTCCCGGCCCAGGCCCACGACACGCCCCGGCCCCCGTACGACACCCCCGGGCGACCGGCCCCGGACCCCACCGGCCCCGGCGGCGGGACGGAGCCCGGGCGTGCCTCCGGTTCCGGCGAGCCCGGTTTTGGGGGGTCCGCTCCCCGCCCCGACCTCGCCCCCGTCCGCCCCTACGACACCGGACGCGCCCCGGAGCCGGTGCCCGGCCGTTCCCCGGAGTCCGCCACGGCCCCGGGCTGGGACGCTCCCGGGCCCGTGCGCCGGGGGCCCGGCACCGCGCTGGCCGCCGAGCGGGCGCGGCAGGTGCGGATGACCGTGGTGGGGCCGGTGACCGAGCGGTGGGCGCCGGAACAGGCCGGGCCCGTGCACGAGAACTGGCAGCTGGCGGCGCCGATCGGCCCCGCCACCGACCTGTGGGCGCTGGGCGCGCTGCTCTTCCGGGCCGTGCAGGGGCACGCGCCGTACCCGGAGGAGTCCACGGCCGAGCTGGTGCAGCTGGTGTGCGCCGAGCCGCCCGCCTTCGCCGAGGAGTGCGGGCCGCTGCGCCCGGTCGTGGAGTCCCTGCTGCGTCAGGACCCCACCGAGCGGCCGGACATGGAGGAGCTGAGCGGCTGGCTGCGCTCCCTGGTGCGGTCCGCGCCGGAGCCGGAGGCCGGCAGCCGGGTCGTCCCCGTGCCGCCCGCCGACCCGAGCCGGCTGCCGATCGTGCGGCGCCGGGGCGAGCTGGTGCGCCGGCGCCGCGCCGGACTGCCCGTCGCCCACCCGCACGGCCGGCACAAGCGGGGCCGGGAAGGCGCCGGTTCGCCGCGCAGCCTCGGCCGGACCCTGCTCCTGCTGGTCCTGCTCCTGCTCGCGGGCGGGATCGCGTACGCGATGCTCTTCCTGCCCAAGCAGGAGACCGGCGGGGACCGTAGCGGCAGCGCCGGGCGGACGAGCCCGCTGCCCGCGCACACCCGGCAGCCGTCCGCCGGGCAGAGCGCGCCCGCCGAGGGCACCTCCGCGCCCGCCACCGAGACCCAGACCGGCGGAAACCCCTCCGTGCCCGACGGGTTCACCCTGCGCGAGGACGCCGCCGGCTTCCGCATCGCCGTCGCCGAGGGCTGGGGCCGCACCCCGAGGAACGGCAGCGGACAGGTGGTGTACGCACACGGGGAGTTCGAGCTGATCGTCGTACCCGGCCGGGACAGCGCCTCCGCGTACGGCGCTGATCCGATGGTCTACCAGCGGGACAAGGAGCGGGAACTCCAGCCGTACCGCGACTCCAGCTGGGCCACGGCGACCGGGCTGCGGACCACCGAGGTGGGCGGACGGACCATGGCCGAGGGCCAGTTCACCTGGACCGACGGGCAGGGGCGGGACCGGTTCGTGCGGAACATGGCGCTGCTGCTGAACGGCCGCTACCACATCGTCCAGGTGCGCGGTCCGGAAGGCGAACGGGACGAGGTGTCGCGGCTGTACGAACAGGCCGTGGCGACGTACCGCCACACGGGCTGAGCGGCGCGTGCCCGGGGCGGTACGCCACCGTCCGGTTCGCCCTCTCGCGGCGAAATGACCATCGTCACAGTGCTGTCACCGGTGCACCCCGCCGGTTCCCTGGGTGGGGGCCGGTCCTTAGTCTGGCCCTGTCAAGAGCATTGCGGGGCAACGTGAATCAGATGCAGGGCCTGCTCATAGCAGGCCGCTACCGGCTCGCCGACTCCATCGGCAGCGGCGGCATGGGCCGGGTGTGGCGCGCTCACGACGAGGTGCTGCACCGGATGGTCGCCGTCAAGGAGTTGACCGCCTCGCTCTACGTCTCCGACGGCGACCGGGCCGTACTGCTCGCCCGTACCCGCGCCGAGGCGCGGGCCGCCGCGCGCATCAACCACTCCGCCGTCGTCACCGTGCACGACGTCCTCGAACACGACGGCCGGCCCTGGATCGTGATGGAGCTGGTCGAGGGCGACTCGCTGGCCGACGTGGTCAAGGAGCGGGGCCGCGTGGAACCGGCGGAGGCCGCGCGGATCGGGCTGTGGGTGCTGCGGGCGCTGCGCGCGGCACACGCCGCCGGTGTACTGCACCGGGACGTCAAACCCGGCAACGTCCTGCTCGGCACGGACCGCCGGGTGCTGCTCACCGACTTCGGCATCGCCCAGATCGAGGGCGACTCCACCATCACCCGCACCGGCGAGGTCGTCGGCTCCGTCGACTACCTGGCCCCCGAGCGGGTGCGCGGCCACGACCCGGGCCCGGCCTCCGACCTGTGGGCCCTCGGCGCCACGCTGTACACGGCGGTCGAGGGACGCTCGCCGTTCCGCCGGACCTCGCCGCTGAGCACCATGCAGGCGATCGTCGAGGAGGACACGGAGGAGCCGCGCCAGGCCGGTCCGCTCGGACCGGTCATCGCCGCCCTGCTGCGCAAGGACCCGGCCGACCGGCCGAGCGTCGAGCAGGCGGAGCAGATGCTCGCCGAGGTGGCGGAGGGCCGCAGACCGCGCACCGCGCAGGAGTTCCTGCCGACCCAGGGCGCGGGCGTGCACACCGGCCCGCCCGGGGCCCACGGCGCCCACGGCACCCCTGGAACGGCCGGCCCGGGCCACGGGTCCACCGGCCACCCGGCGGACGGCTCCACCGCTTACGGCTCCGGCGGCGCCACCGGTTACGGCTCCGGCGGCGCCACCGCTTACGGGTCCGGTGGCGCCACCGGTCACCCGGCCGGTGGCACCTTCCCCGGTTTCCCGGCGGGCGCGACCGGTGCCGTCACCGGTCCGACGGCCGTGGGGCCCGTGCCGTCCGGCGGGGCCGGCGTCCCGGCCCGGCCCCGCCGCCGGCTGCGTACCCTCGCGCTCGTCGTGGCCGCCGCGGCCCTGCTCGGCGCCGGCGCCGCGGTGGCCGTCCAGAAGTGGGGCGCCGGCATCGAGGAGACCGGTGGATCGAGCGGGGGCCCGGCCACGCCCTCCCCCTCCGTGAGCGGCTCCGCCACGCCCGGCACCGACGGCACGATCCCGGCCTCCTGGCGGCGGTACGACGACGAGTGGGGCTTCAGCGTCTACCTGCCCGAGGGCTGGTCACGGAAGGTCGTCGGGGTCTCCGGCGACCTCCGGCAGGTCGACTACACACCCGACGGCGGCAAGCACTTCGTCCGCATCGCCGTCGACACCTCGCCCGACTTCAAGGACGCCTACTCCCACCAGCTCGACCTGGACGGCCAGCTCGCCCGGCGGCTGGCCGACTACCGGCGGGTCCGGCTGGAGAAGAACGTCTACCGCGACCTCGGCGGCTCGGTCTGGGAGTACACCTGGAACGCGCTCGCGAAGGACTCCGCCTTCCCGGGACCGCGGCGTGCCATGGAGGAGACCTACATCGCCCGCGACGGCACCGAGTACGTGCTCTACATATCCTCGCCCGCCGCGGACTGGGACCGGACCGGCAAGCAGTTCAAGGCGGTGCTCCAGGGCTGGCAGGAGCCGCGCTGAGCCCTGCGCCCCGCACCGCGCCGCCCGCGCCGGGAACGGCTGTCCGACCGGTGATGCGCACACCCCCGCACCACGACCGGATTTCGAGGACGCGGGCCCCCGCTGCGGCATGATGGGGCGCATGGGGACCGAGGGAGCCGGCTTCCGGCTGATCGCGGGCCGTTACCGCCTGGAGGAACGCGTCGGGCGCGGCGGCATGGGCGTCGTGTGGCGGGCCAGGGACCAGGTGCTGGGCCGTCAGGTGGCGGTCAAGGAGTTCCTCCCGGACGACTCGCTCCCGGACGACGACGCGCGCCGCCGCCGCGACCGCACCTTCCGCGAGGCCCGCGCAGTCTGCCAGTTACGGCACCCGCACATCATCGTGGTGCACGACGTGGTGGAACACGACGGCCGGCCGTACCTCGTGATGGAGCTGGTCGACGGCCCCTCGCTCGCCGAGCGGATCGCCCGGGACGGCCCGGTCGACGCCGCCGAGGCCGCGCGCATCGGCATCGCCCTGCTGAGCGCGGTGCACACCGCGCACGAGGCGGGGGTGCTGCACCGGGACATCAAGCCCGCGAACGTCCTGATCGAGTCCGGCACCGACCGGGTCGTCCTCACCGACTTCGGCATCGCCCAGGTGGAGGGCGCCACCACGCTCACCGAGACCGGCGCCTTCGTGGGCTCGCCCGAATACACCGCGCCGGAGCGGATGTCCGGGCTGCGCACCGGGCCGGAGTCCGACCTGTGGTCCCTGGGCGCGCTGCTGTGCACGGTGCTCAGCGGCGAGTCGCCGTTCCGCCGCGACTCGCTCGGCGGCATCCTGCACGCCGTCGTCTCCGACGACATCCGCCCGCCGGCCCAGGCCGAGCCGCTGCTGCCCGTCGTCCTCGGGCTGCTGGAGCGCGACCCCGACCGGCGGCTGGGCGCGGCGGACGCCGAGCGGTTGCTGCGGACGTACCTGGAGACCGGCCGCACCCCGGCCGCGCCGGGCGGCCCGGGTACGGGAGCCCACGGCATCGGGCGCCTGTACCCGCACCGGATCGGCGGCGGCCGTACGCACCGGATCCCGGCGGCCCACTCGCCGACCCGGCCGGACCCGCCGCACGGCGGGCCGCCGCCGCTCGGCCCCGCCCTGCCGACGGCGCAGCCGCCCCCGGTCCGGCAGGCCCCGCGCGGGGTGCTGGTCGCGGCCCTGCTGGTCGCCGCGCTGACCGGGGCCGGGGTGTCGGCCGCCACGCTGCTGCTGCACCAGAGCGGGGGCGGAGGCGGCACCCCGGGCGGCACGGCCACCACCCCGGCGACCCGCACCGGGACCGGCGCCACGGGGACGACACCGTCCCCGACGGCACCCGCGCCACCGGTCACGCCCCCGCCCGGCCCGACCACCACCGGCACCGCGGCCGTGCCCGGCACCGGCTCGCGCACCGCGCCCTCCGGTTACCGCACGGCCCGCGACCCGGCCGGCTTCTCCCTCGCCGTCCCCGAGGACTTCGTCCGCAGCCCGCGCGACGAACGCGTCTTCTACTTCTCCCCGAACCAGACCTTCCGCCTGGGCGTCAGGGTCGGCGGCCCGCAGCCCGGCGGCCCCCGGGGCGTCCTGGAGCGCTCCGCCGCCGCCGGCGCCGACAACAACCCCGGCTACCGCGACGGCCGGGTCACCCCGGCCACGCACCGCGGACACCGGGCCGCCTTCTGGGAGTTCACCTGGAACGGCTTCAGCGCGGCGGAGGGCCCGCGCCACACCTACGACCTGTGCTGGGAGGAGGGCGGCCGGCTCTACGACGTGTGGGTGTCGGCGCCGGTGGGGAAGGTGCGCGAGGCCCGGGAGTACTTCGACGTGGCCGTCGACACCTTCTCGGCCGGCGGGTGAGAGCCGGCCGCTTCGACAGCGGCGCCGTGCGCGCGGTACTGATGGAGCATGACCGAAGACGGCGCACACCCGCCCGACGCACGTCTGATCGGCGGCCGTTACCGGCTGACCGGACGCCTCGGGTCCGGCCCGGCCGGCACCGTCTGGCGGGCCCTGGACGAACGGCGGCACCTGCCGGTCGCGCTCAAGGAGCCGCTGCTGCCGGGCGATCCGGTGACCGACGAGGAGAGCGGACGCCTCGCCCACCGGCTCCACCACGAGGCCCGCGCCGCGACCAGGGTGCGGCACCCCTCGGCCGTGACGGTGTACGACGTGGTCACCGAGGCCGGACTGCCCTGGGTCGTCATGGAGTTGGTCGAGGGCGAGTCGCTGCGCGAGGTGCTGGGGCGCGGGCCGCTGCCGGCCGCCGAGGCCGCGCGGATCGGGCTCGCCGTGCTCGGCGCGCTGCGCGCCGCCCACGCCGTCGGCATCGTGCACCGGGACGTCAAACCGGCCAACGTCCTGCTGGAATCCGGTACCGGACGCGTCGTCCTCACCGACTTCGGCATCGGCGCCGGGCAGGTGCCGGCCGGTTTCGTGGCCCCCGAGCGGGCGGCGGGGCCCGGTGCCGGTCCGGCCTCCGACCTGTGGTCGCTGGGCGCACTGCTGCGCACCGCCGTCGGGGACACCGACCCCGGGCCGCTGGGCCCGCTGCTGGACCGGCTGCACGCCGAGGAGCCGGCGGCCCGGCCGGACGCGGCACGGACCGAGGCCGCGCTCCGCGACTGCGCGGGCCTCACCGCCGTACCGGACCCACCCCGCGCGCCCCACGCCCCGAGCGCCGCACCGGAACCGCCACCGGACTCCGACGCCCCGGCAGCCCTACCCGAGCAGGCGCCTGCGCCCGACGCCCCGGCGGCCGCACCGGAACAGGCGCCTGCGCCCCACACCCCCGCGGCCGTACCCGAGCAGGCGCCCGAGTCCGATACCCCCGCCGCCGTACCCGGGCCGGCACCGGATGCGCCCGTTCCGGCCCCCGGCCCCCGCCGCCGCGCCGCCCTGGGCCCCCTCGCCCTGCTGCTGGCGAGAAAACCGGGAGCCGACTGAGCTTCCCCCCGTCAACGCCCTGATCAGCGCTTTCCTGCCAGTGATCACTGGCAGGGTGTGAGCGGTCGGTGAATCCGCGTTACCGACGGGTACACAAAGGGCGCGCCGCGGCATACCCTGCGCGTCATGACGGACACGCAGGCCCCGGACATCGCCGGTACCAACCCGCTCGCGCCCGCTCCCGACGGCGCCCGTACCGCCGCCGACGTGGTCACCCCCCAGCTGGTGGCCCGGCTCACCAAGGGGGTCGCGGGCTCCGGCCGTACCGCGAACCACACCCCGCTCACCGGCGAGAAGCTGGCCGACCTGCCCGAGTCCACCCCGGACGACGTCCGCGACGCCTTCGCGGCGGCCCGCGCCGCCCAGACCGTGTGGGCGGCGACCCCGCTGCGGCAGCGCGCCACCGTGCTGCTGCGCTTCCACGACCTGGTGCTGGAGCGGCAGGCCGAGGTCCTGGACCTGATCCAGCTGGAGACCGGCAAGGCCCGGCTGCACGCGCACGAGGAGGTGCAGGCCGTCGCCGTCGCCGCCCGGCACTACGGCCGCCGCGCCGCCGCCTATCTGCGGCCCAAGCGGCACGCGGGCGCCGTGCCGGCCCTGACGAAGGTCACCGAACTGCGCCACCCGCGCGGGGTCGTGGGCCAGATCGCCCCCTGGAACTACCCGCTGGAGCTGTCCGTCGGCGACGCCCTGCCCGCCTTCGTCGCGGGCAACGCCGTGGTGATGAAGCCCGACACGGAGACCTGCCTCACCGCGCTGTGGGCGCGGGACCTGCTGATCGAGGCCGGGCTGCCCGGAGGCGTCTTCCAGGTCGTCCTCGGCGAGGGCCCGGTCGTCGGCCCCGAACTGGTCCGGCACGCCGACTACGTGTCCTTCACCGGCTCCACCCGCACCGGCCGCGAGGTCGCCGTCGGCGCCGCCTCCCGCCTGGTCGGCGCCTCCCTCGAACTCGGCGGCAAGAACGCCATGCTGGTGCTCGACGACGCCGACGTCGAGAAGGCCGCCGCCGGCGCCGTCCGCGCCTGCTTCTCCTCCGCGGGCCAGCTGTGCATCTCCATCGAGCGGCTGTACGTCCACGAGTCCGTCGCCGACGCCTTCCTGGAGCGGTTCGCCGCCCGCACCAGGGCCATGCGGCTCGGCAACTCCCTCGCCTACGGCGCCGACATGGGCTCCCTGGTGGGCGAGCGGCAGCTGAAGACCGTCGAACGGCACGTCGAGGAGGCCGTCGCCAAGGGCGCGAAGGTGATCGCGGGCGGGGTGGCACGCCCCGACATCGGCCCCTACTTCTTCGAGCCCACCATCCTGGACGGCGTCGAGCCCGCCATGGCCGTCTGCGAGGAGGAGACCTTCGGCCCCGTCGTCTCCGTCTACCGTTTCCGGACCGACGACGAGGCGGTGGATCGCGCCAACGCCACGCCGTACGGCCTGAACGCGTCCGTGTGGACGACGAACGCCCGCCGCGGCCGGGACATCGCCGCCCGCCTGCGCACCGGCACCGTCAACGTCAACGAGGGCTACGCCCCCGCCTACGGCAGCGTCCAGTCCCCGATGGGCGGCATGAAGGACTCCGGTCTCGGCCGCCGCCACGGCTCCGAGGGGATCCTCAAGTACACGGAGGCCCAGACGGTCGCCCAGCAGCGGCTGCTGCCGATGGCGCCCTCGCTGGGCATGGACGACGAGGCGTACGCCCGGTTCATGAGCACGAGCCTGCGCCTGATGAAGGCCTTCCGGTTCCGCTAGCGGCACCCGCCCGCGAGTCTCCCGGCAAGCAGCCGTTCGCAAGCACCCGTTCGCAAGCACCCGTTCTCACCGAGGAGAGCACGTGTCGAAGGAGCAGTCCGTCCAGACCCGGGACGAGGACGGGTACGACTACGACGTGATCGTCGTCGGTTCGGGGTTCGGCGGCTCGGTGTCGGCCCTCCGGCTCACCGAGAAGGGCTACCGGGTCGGCGTCCTGGAAGCGGGCCGCCGCTTCACCCGCGCCACCCTCCCGAAGAACTCCTGGGACCTGAAGAACTACCTCTGGGCGCCCCGGCTCGGCATGTACGGCATCCAGCGCATCCACCTGCTGGGCAACGTCATGGTGCTGGCCGGCGCGGGCGTCGGCGGCGGCTCGCTCAACTACGCCAACACCCTCTACGTACCGCCGAAGGCATTCTTCGACGACCCCCAGTGGCGGCACATCACCGACTGGCAGGAGGAGTTGACGCCGTACTACGACCAGGCCCGGCGCATGCTCGGGGCGCGGCTCAACCCCACCATGACCCCCTCCGACGTCCATCTGAAGGCGGCGGCCCGGCGGATGGGCGTCGGCGACACCTTCCACATGGCCCCGGTGGGCGTGTTCTTCGGGGACGGCGAGGACGCCGACGGACGGACGACGGCCGCGCCCGGCGGGCGGGTCGCCGACCCCTACTTCGGCGGGGCCGGACCCGACCGGCGGGCCTGCACCGAGTGCGGCGAGTGCATGACCGGCTGCCGGCACGGCGCGAAGAACACCCTCAACGAGAACTACCTCCACCTCGCCGAGAAGGCGGGCGCGGTCGTCCACCCCATGACCACGGTGGTGTCCGTCACCGACGACTCGCGCGGCGGCTACGCGGTGGCGACCCTGCCGACGGACCGGAAACGGAAGGCCGAGGGCCGGATCCTCACCGCCCGCCGGGTCGTCCTCGCGGCCGGCACCTACGGCACCCAGACCCTGCTGCACCGCATGAAGGCGGGCCGCCAGCTGCCGTATCTGTCCCCCCGGCTCGGCGACCTGACCCGCACCAACTCCGAGGCGCTGGTCGGCGCGCAGACCGACGACCGCCGCTACCGCCGGGCGACCGGCACGCCGCGGGCCGACTTCACCCGGGGCGTCGCCATCACCTCCTCCATCCACCCCGACGAGAACACCCACATCGAGCCGGTCCGCTACGGCAAGGGCTCCAACGCGATGGGTGGCCTGTCCATCCTCCAGGTGCCCTACACGGAGGGCTCCTCGCGCGTGCTCGCCTGGCTGGCGAACGCGGCCCGGCACCCGGTCCAGGTCGCCCGCTCGCTGTCCAACCGGCGCTGGTCGGAGCGGACCATCATCGGCCTGGTCATGCAGTCCCTGGACAACTCGCTGACCACCTACCTGAAGCCGGCCGGGCCCGGCCGGGGGCTGCTCACCGCCCGGCAGGGGCACGGCGCGCCCAACCCGAAGCAGATCAGGGCCGCGACCGAGGCGGCCTCCGCGCTCGCCGCCGAGATCAACGGCTTCGCCGGCAGCAACGTGGGCGAGCTGATGGGCACCCCGCTCACCGCGCACTTCCTCGGCGGCTGCCCCATCGGCGACTCCCCGCAGACGGGCGTGATCGACCCCTACCACCGGCTCTACGGCCACCCCGGCATCTCGGTCGTGGACGGCTCCGCGGTCTCGGCGAACCTGGGCGTGAACCCCTCGCTGACGATCACCGCCCAGGCCGAGCGGGCGATGTCGTTCTGGCCGAACAAGGGTGAGAAGGACCCGCGGCCGGCGCAGGGAGCGGCGTACGAGCGGCTGGCGGCGGTGGAACCCAAGGCGCCGGTGGTGCCGGCGGACGCGTTCGGCGCGCTGCGGCTGCCGTTCCTGGGGATGCCGGCGGTGCCGCCGAAGAAGTGACCGAAACGGCGGACGGGACCTGCATCCCCCTCCGAAAGCAGGTCCCGCCCACCGTTTCTTGATCCGGCAGGTTTGATCAGCGGAAAGCTGGAAGGGTTGCTCTGAAGCGCCCGATTTGAAAAGTGATCTGGGTCACATTTCGGAGGGGGTGGGGCCGGAGTCGGGGCCGGTCGCCGGGCGGCAGGGGGGGCGGCGGGTCCGGGCGCGACGAAGGGCCCCGCGGGACGGAGGGGCCGCGGGGCCCTTCGCACGGTCGGCGCCGATGCCCGGGACCGGCGCCGCGCCCTGCGCTGTCCGGGGTTTTCCGCCGGCCGGCCCCGGGCGTCCCCGGAGCCGGCCGTTCTCTCGCGTGACCGGGCTGCTGTCCCCTGCCGTCCGGCCACTTCCCCGGAGCGAGGTCCCACGGCGTACGGCACGACCCGTACGCCTCATCGCTCCGGCGAGCCACGCGTGGTGCTGACGCCCGCCCCTGGCTGGCACGGACACACCCTCAACGAAGGGGCGCGCGGGCCGGTCACGGCACCGTACGGGTGAGAGCGGGACCGAACTCAGATGCGACCCCGGCACAGCTCCAGGAGGGTCATGGCGAGGCCGGTGCCGGGCCTGCCGAGGGCGTCCCGGTAGCGGCCGAGGATCTCCATCTCGCGGGACAGGTGCACGCGCCGCCCGCCGGAGGCGATGCGGGTCTGCTGGACGACGGCGGAGACGGCCATCCGCTCCTGGATCAGGCCGATGATCCGGTCGTCGAGCGCGTCGATGCGCTCGCGGGCGTCGGCGATGGTCGCTTCCGGTGTGGTGGTGGTCATGCGGGGCTCCTCGATCGGGGTGACGCGAGCCCTGGGACGACGGAACCCGGTGAACGACAGGCGCCCCGGGCCTTGTCGGCCCGGGGCGCCTGGGAAGTCGCTTGGCGGTTGGCTCAAGCAGCACGACCATGGCAGCCGGCGGGCCGGATGCCATAGGTAAAGACGAAGGTCGGGTGCTTGCGCATGCGGTCAGTATGCCACGGCGGCCCGTCTTCGGGGTTCGGAGGTCCGGCGGCCACCCCGTTAGAATCGGAAGCACAGACCCCCGCCCGACCACCAGAAGGCACCCCGTGTCATCAGCGACCCAGTCTGCCGCCACCCCCGACACCGTCCTGGTCGTCGACTTCGGCGCGCAGTACGCCCAGCTCATCGCCCGTCGCGTCCGCGAGGCGCGGGTCTACAGCGAGATCGTGCCGAGCACCATGCCGGTCCGCGACATGCTCGCCAAGAAGCCCGCGGCGATCATCCTCTCCGGCGGTCCCTCGTCGGTGTACGAGGAGGGAGCCCCCCGCCTCGACCGCGAACTCTTCGAGTCCGGCGTCCCCGTCTTCGGCATGTGCTACGGCTTCCAGCTGATGGCGCAGGCCCTCGGCGGCACCGTCGACAACACCGGCGCCCGCGAGTACGGCCGTACCGACCTGCACGTCTCCAGGGCCTCCTCCACCCTCTTCGAGGGCACCCCGGAGGAGCAGCACGTGTGGATGTCCCACGGTGACGCCTGCTCCGCCGCCCCGGAGGGCTTCACGGTCACCGCGTCCACGGCCGTCGTCCCGGTCGCCGCGTTCGAGAACGACGACAAGAAGCTCTACGGCGTCCAGTACCACCCCGAGGTCATGCACTCCACGCACGGCCAGCAGGTGCTGGAGCACTTCCTCTACCGCGGTGCCGGGCTGAAGCCGGACTGGACCACCGGCAACGTCATCGAGGAGCAGGTCCAGGCCATCCGCGAGCTGGTCGGCGACAAGCGCGCGATCTGCGGCCTGTCCGGCGGGGTGGACTCCGCCGTCGCCGCCGCCCTCGTGCAGAAGGCCATCGGCTCCCAGCTGACCTGCGTCTACGTCGACCACGGCCTGATGCGCAAGGGCGAGACCGAGCAGGTCGAGAAGGACTTCGTCGCGGCCACCGGCGTGCAGCTGAAGGTCGTCGACGCCGAGGAGCGCTTCCTGAAGGCGCTCGCCGGGGTCACCGACCCCGAGGAGAAGCGGAAGATCATCGGCCGGGAGTTCATCCGCGTCTTCGAGCAGGCGCAGGCCGAGATCATCGCCGACGAGGGCCCGGCCGTGGAGTTCCTGGTCCAGGGCACCCTGTACCCGGACGTGGTGGAGTCCGGCGGCGGCACCGGCGCCGCGAACATCAAGTCGCACCACAACGTCGGCGGCCTGCCCGAGGACCTCGAGTTCAAGCTGATCGAGCCGCTGCGCAAGCTGTTCAAGGACGAGGTCCGCATGGTCGGCAAGGAGCTGGGCCTGCCGGACGAGATCGTCCAGCGCCAGCCCTTCCCCGGCCCCGGCCTCGGCATCCGGATCGTCGGGGAGGTGACGAAGGAGCGGCTGGACCTGCTGCGCGAGGCCGACGCCATCGCCCGCGAGGAGCTGAGCGCGGCCGGCCTGGACCGCGACATCTGGCAGTGCCCGGTGGTCCTGCTCGCGGACGTCCGCAGCGTGGGCGTCCAGGGCGACGGCCGCACCTACGGCCACCCGATCGTGCTGCGCCCGGTCTCCTCCGAGGACGCCATGACCGCCGACTGGTCCCGGCTGCCCTACGACGTCCTGGCCCGCATCTCGACCCGGATCACCAACGAGGTCCGCGACGTCAACCGGGTCGTGCTCGACGTGACGAGCAAGCCCCCGGGGACGATCGAGTGGGAGTAGGCCCTAGGCGCGCCTGAGCGTGCGCGGGGGCTCACCGGGCTTCCAGACCTGGACGACCAGATACGCGTCGTCCTCGACGTAGGTGCGGACGACCTCCGTCAGCTCGGTGCGGAAGAGGTGGAACGGCTGCGGCGGTTCCACCTCTTTCACGTACGCGGCCTTGGCCGGGCCCTCCCCGACCTCGTACGCCCGCCCGCTGATCCGGACGTCGCCGCCGCCCAGGTCCGTACCGCCGCCGGGATTGGCCTGGAGGGTGAAGCGCGGGTCGCGCAGCAGGTCCAGGGCCTTGAGGGAGCGCGGCATCATCCCGAGCCACAGTTCCCCGTCCACGAACCGCACCTCCAGACCGGAGGTGCGGGGCGAGCCGTCCCGGCGCAGGGTCGCCAGGACGTGGTGCCGGTAGGCGCCGAAGCGCTCCTCGGCGACGGCCGCCAGCCCGGGCGCGGCGGTGCGGAAAGCTGTCCAGTTCATACGCACCAGCCTGCCGCCCAATCCGGACATCTCCTGTCGGGTATGCACCGCGCACATCATCTTTACCGGCCGGCGCTGCCCATGTGGGCCGACCGGGGGTACGTTCCGGCCCGTACGGCCATTCCCTGCTGGAGGTTCCATGCACGGATCAACCCCGCCCCTGCCGCTGCCCACCGACCGGTTGCGGTTCGCCATGCCGCCGATGCACGAGTCGGTGGAGGACGAACGCCGGCACCGCAAGGAGCGGCTCGCGGGCGCCCTGCGGATCTTCGGACGGGCCGGCTTCGAGGACGGGGTGTCCGGGCACATCACGGCCCGGGACCCGGAGTACACCGACTGCTTCTGGGTCAACCCGTTCGGCATGCCCTTCAAGCACGTCACCGTCAGCGACCTGGTGCTCGCCAACCGGGACGGGCAGGTCGTCGAGGGCCGCTACCACGTCAACCAGGCCGCGTTCACCGTGCACGCCCAGGTGCACGCCGCCCGCCCCGACGTCGTCGCCGTCGCCCACTGCCACTCCGTGTACGGCCGCGCCCTCGCCGCCCTCGGCGACCTGATCGACCCCATCACCCAGGAGAGCTGCGCCTTCTACGAGGACATCGCCCTCTACGACGCCTACACCGGCGTCACCGTCGACGCCGGGGAGGGCCGCCGGATCGCCGCCACGCTGGGTTCCCGCAAGGCGCTGGTGCTGCGCAACCACGGGCTGCTCACCGTCGGCGACTCGGTGGACGCCGCCGCCTGGTGGTTCCTGTCCCTGGACCGGTCCTGCCAGGTGCAGCTGACGGCCAAGGCGGCGGGCCGGCCGGTGCTCATCGACCACAAGGCGGCCGTCGCCACCCGCGAACAGCTCGGCGGCGACCTGGTGGCCTGGATCAACTACCAGCCCCTGTGGCAGGACATCAGCCGCGCCGAACCGGACCTGCTCGACTGAGGCACCGGCCCGGGTGCGCGTCCGGCCCCCGCGACCGGGGCGGCGGCACGAGGCGGTGACCGCCTCCCCGCTACGGGGACGCGCGACCGGGTCAACACGGCGCCTGACGGGTTCACCCGCCCTGACCCGGACCGGCCACCCCGAGGGGCCCGGAGTGCGGCACAATTCGCTGTCGTCGCAGGGGAGTTGCCGGACCGTCACGCGCGCCGCGGAGGGCGTCGGCGGGGCCGGCGGGTCGTGGGGAAGGCGGGCGTCGGACGTGACGGTGCGGCAGGCAAGGGGGGACACGGGGGCCGGGGAGGACCACGAGGGCGGCTGCGCCTGCGGGGACTGTCCGCACGGCGCCCGGGAGGGACATCGGCGCGCCGTCGCCGCGTTCCTGCGCCGACGCGACGAGTTCGCCGCCGGACGGGGACTGCCGGCGGCCGTGGCGCACTCGGCCTCGGCGTCCCGCCAGTGGGTGTCCGAGGAACTGACCCAACGGGCCGAGGCCGTCGCCGAACGGGACCGCGCCGAGGGCGCGGCCCGGCTCGCCCGGCTGTGGCTGCGCACGGTGTGCGCGGTGTGGGGCACGGTCATCGCGCTGCTGCTCGCCGAGGCACTCACCGCGATCGGCGCGGGCTGGACCGGCGCCCGCACCGCGGCCCTGCTCGCCGCGCTCGCCGTCGCCGGCGCCCTGACCGCCGCCTGCTTCCTCCACCGGACGCGCGGCGGAGCGCTCGCCCCGGTGATCGGCGAGGACAACCGCATCTCCACCTCCCGTGTCGTTGCCGCCTGCTGGGTGCTGTTCCTCGGCTACGCCGTCCTGCTGCTGGCACTCCGCCTGGCCGCCGCCTCCGACCCCGCCGAGCGCGACGCGCTGATCGCCGGCCTCGGCCTGGCGCACGGCGCGGGCATGGTGTCCGTCCTCGCCGTCGTGTGCGGCATCGCCGTCCTGGTCCGCCGGGTGGTGGTCGTGCGCGTCCACGCCCAGCGGCTGCAGAAGGTACCGGCCCACCGCCCGCGCGCCGCCGACCTGCTCACCGACGACTCCGGCCGGGGCGCCTTCACCGACATCCAGTACGTCGCCGTCGGCGCCGTCGCCCTGCTGTTCGCCGCCGTACGGCTGGCCCGCCGCCCCGACCGACTGCCCGACCTGCCCTGGGGCCTGGCCGTGGTCGTGCTGATCTCGGCGGCGACCTATCTGGCCGGCAAGTACGCCGAGGGCGGCCGGCCGGTGATCCTCTCGGTCGTCCGCGCCCGGGAGCCCGGCGACCTCGACGGCCCGGTCCGCACCGGCGACGACATCGAGATCCGCGGCAGCGGCTTCGTCCCGCCCGGAGCCCAGAGCCCCGACCGGCTCTCCCGGACGGTCGTCCGCATCGGCACGGTCGACGTCCACGTCCCGCTGATCCCCGTCACCGGTGGCTTCCGCAACCCCACGGACACCACCCTGACCGTGCCCGTACCCGCCGACGTGGAGCCCGGACCGGTCGACGTCCAGGTGGTGACGGCGGCCGGCGTGACGACGAACCGGTACCCGCTCCAGGTGGCGGAGTGAGAGGCGGGTTCGCCGCGGGGGGCCGAAATCCGGAAAATCATCTGGGACAGGATTGAACGGGCTCCCTTCGTCATACGTATCGTCACATCAGGGGGCACTGCGGGTGAAAGGCGGCTTGTAGCGATGACTCAAGGCATGCGGACGGAAACGCGCATTCCCCGGCTGAACGAGCCCCGCAGCCTCCGGGACACCCTCACCCACTACGCCCTGCTGCCACTGCGCCTCTTCCTGGGCGTCACCTTCCTCTACGCCGGCCTGGACAAGCTCACCGACAGCGCCTTCATGCACTCCTCCGGCGCCGGATCGATCGGCGACACCATGCGCGCGGCCCGCGACTCCGCGGCCATCCCGGCCCTGATCGACCTGGCCCTGAAGAGCCCGGTCGGCTTCGGCTACGCCATCGCCCTCGGTGAACTGGCCGTCGGCATCGCCACCCTCCTCGGTCTCCTCGGCCGCCTCGCCGCGCTCGGCGGCGCGCTGATCTCGCTCAGCCTCTGGCTGACGATGAGCTGGGCCACCACCCCCTACTACTACGGGAACGACCTCGCCTACCTGATGGCCTGGCTCCCCCTGGTCCTCGCCGGAGCCCCCTACTTCTCCGTGGACGCGGCCTGGCGCGCCCGGCGGTGGCCCGGCGGCTACCGCTGACCCTCCGCGGCGCCGCGCCGTCTGCGGACCCCCCGGGCCAGCACGGCCGTGGCGCCGGCCAGGCACAGGGCACCCACGACGAGCGGAACCATCAGGAACCACGGGGTCTCCCACAGACCGGCCGCGTCCCCCGCGTAGGCCGCGGCGATGCCGGTGAGGCAGAGCCCGGCGACCAGCCTCCCGGGCTGGAACTCATGACGCAGCACGGCCGACCTCCACCTGTCCCACTCCGACGCCGAGCGTGAGATCCAGCGTGCCCGGCGTCCCCGAACCCTTGGCCGCGGCCTTGGCCGGTGCCAGCGTCACATCCCGATGCCTGCCGGGCCGCATGTCCACGTCCTTCCGCCCGTCCCCCGGCAACCGGATGTCGCCCAGCCCCACATCGATGTCCATCCGCACGGTCACGTCCGCCGGCACGATCACCTTCAGCCGCCCCGCGCCCACCCGGGCGTCCGTGGCGACCGCCCGCCCCGTGGCCGGGCGGACCCGGCTCAGATCCAGCGTGGCCCGCCCCGTGCCGAGGTCGTAACCGGACCGCACCTGCGCCACAGCGGCCGGCCTCCAGGACGCCTCCTTCCAGTCGGCGGTGATGTCCCGGGGCAGGGCCGCCGCCCCGGCGAGCAGGGCCGCCGTGATCACGGCCAGGAACACCGTCCCGGCGCCGGTCCGGCCCAGGAACGCGCTGAGCGCTATGCCCAGGCCGAACACCGCCAGCGCGCAGGCCAGGCCGGTCTGGAGGTTGGTGCCCAGCGGTTGGGTGTGCCAGCCGCGCCAGGTGCCCAGGCCACTCGCCAGCAGGGCGAGCAGGACCACCCAGTCGCCGATCCAGCGCGGGCCGCGCGGTCTCGGGGGCTTTGCCTCGAGTGCGGGTATCGCCCCGGGGTGCGTCCAGGGGGTGGTGATGCCGACGTCCAGGACCGACGTCAGATCCCGTTCCCCGGCGTCGCCGGGCCCCCACAGATAGCCGGTGCCACCGACATGGGTGCCGTCCTTGACGATCGGGTCCCGCCACCACGAGGGGTAGGCGGTGACGACCGGCGGCGCCTGGGCCTCCGGCGGCGCGTCGGCGGCGGCCTGCGCCGCCAGGGGATCGTGGTCGGGGGCGTCTCGGCGCCGCGACCAGTACCCCGCGCCGGCGAGCAGCAGCGAGAGCACCGCGGCGAACGCCAGCACCCCGCCGTTCCTCAGCATCGTCAGGAAGATTCCGCAGCCGACCAGGGCGAACAGCACCGCGGCCAGCGCATGGCCGTCGACCCGGCCCGTGAACAGCTTGCGGACCTCGTTCTCCTCCTCGTCCTCGTACGGCACCAGCAGCCAGGCGAAGCCGTAGAAGATGAGGCCCAGGCCGCCCGTCGCGGACAACACGGCCAGCGTGATCCGGAAGATCACCGGGTCCATGTCGGTCTGCCGGCCGAGTCCCGCGCACACGCCCGCGATCATCCTGTGTCCGCGGTCCCGCCGGAACCGCTCGGGGAGCCGGTGGCTCTCCCGCCCCTCCGCATCCCTCGCGGGGGAGGGGCCGCCACTCCGCGAACGGGGGCCGACGCCGGCATGGGCGTGGGAGCCGGCACCGGCCGCCGCGTTCTCTCCCGTCGCGGCGGGCGCGGCATCCGTCGGCCCGGTGCCCGGGGCCGGGCGCGGGCCGGGGCCGGGTCCCGGACCCGTCGCGGCGTGCTCGTGATCCGTCATGCGTCCATGGTGACCGGCCGGCGGCCCGGGCGGCAGTCGGGACGACCCTGGGCCAACCCTGAAATCGGCCCTGACACCGGGCGGGGAAGCGTTCGAACCGCACCGCCCGCCCGGATCCGGCGTCCGAGCGGCCCACCCGGACCGGCCCTGACGGAAGATCAGGGGCGTCTCCGGGGCCGACCCTGATGCTCCGCCCCGCCGCCCGTGTGACCATCGTTGGCATGCCGGAAGCCGCAAGCCTGCCACTCGACGACCCGCGGCCCCCGCGCAAGCTCTACCGCAGCAGCGACGGACGCTGGCTCGGCGGAGTGGCGCGAGGGCTCGCCGGGCATCTCGGGCTGCCCGTCGTCTGGGTGCGGCTCGTCTTCGCCGGCCTGCTCACGGCCGACGGGCTCGGAGCGCTGCTCTACGCCGCGTTCTGGTTCTTCGTCCCGCTCGGCGTCGGCGGCGTCGGCGACCAGAAGCCCGCTCCGGTGGGCGCGGAGACCTCCCCGGACGGCAGGCGCAGACTGGTGCCGCGCAAACCGGACCGCGGGCAGATCGCCGCCCTGCTCCTCATGGTCATCGTGTCCATGGTCTTCGTGGGCAGCGTCAACCTGGGCAGCGCGACCAAGGCCTATCTGGTGCCCGCCGTGCTCGTCGCGGCCGGCGTCGCCCTCGTCTGGCGCCAGGCGGACAACGCCCGCCGGGCCCGCTGGGTCGAGGCCGGCCGGCGGCGCCGCACCCTCACCCTGCTGCGCACGGTCGGCGGCGTCCTGCTCGTCACGGCCGGTGTCACGGCGGTCTTCGTCCTCCAGGGCTCCGCCGCCCACCTGGGCGCGGTGCTGCAGGCCGCGCTCGTCGTCCTCGTCGGCATCACCCTGCTCGCCGGTCCCTACCTGGTCCGCATGACCCAGGACCTCTCCGAGGAACGCCTGATGCGCATCCGCGCCCAGGAACGCGCCGAGGTAGCCGCCCACGTCCACGACTCCGTGCTGCACACCCTCACCCTGATCCAGCGCAACGCCGAGAACGCGGGCGAAGTGCGCCGCCTCGCCCGCGCCCAGGAACGCGACCTGCGCACCTGGCTGTACAAACCCGAGGGCACCGGCAAGGACGAGGCCGACGACCCCGGTACGGTCGCCGAGGCGGTGCGGCGCAACGCCGCCGAGGTGGAGGACAAGCACGGCGTGCCCATCGAGGTCGTCCTCGTCGGCGACTGCCCCCTGGACGAGAGGACGGCGGCACAGATGCAAGCCGCGCGCGAGGCTATGGTGAACGCCGCCAAGTACGGTGGCGAGGGCGGTGCCGTACAGGTCTACGCCGAAGTCGAGGGAAAGTCGGTCTTCGTCTCCGTACGGGACCGCGGCCCCGGCTTCGAGCTCGACGCGATACCCGCCGACCGCATGGGTGTCAGAGAATCGATCATCGGCCGCATGGAACGCAACGGCGGCACGGCCCGGCTGCGGGCGGTGCCCGACGGCGGCACCGAGGTCGAGCTGGAGATGGAGAGGGCGGAGAAGACGTCATGAGCGACGCGACCGAGGCGAACGGCACGGCGGGGACGGCGGAGGCGGCCGGGTCCGGCCGGCCCGGTGCCGGCGCGGACGGGCGGCACGTACGGGTGGTCCTCGTGGACGACCACCGGATGTTCCGCACCGGCGTCCAGGCCGAGATCGGCCAGACCGCCGAGACCGGCGTCGAGGTGGTCGGCGAGGCCGCGGACGTCGACCAGGCCGTCGCGGTCATCACCGGCACCCGGCCCGAGGTGGTCCTCCTCGACGTGCACCTGCCGGGCGGCGGCGGGGTCGAGGTGCTGCGCCGGTGCGCGGCGCTGTCGGCCGACGCCGAGCGGCCCGTCCGCTTCCTCGCGCTGTCCGTGTCGGACGCCGCGGAGGACGTCATCGGGGTGATCCGCGGCGGCGCCCGCGGCTATGTCACCAAGACCATCACCGGCGCCGACCTGATCGACTCCATCTTCCGCGTCCAGGAGGGCGACGCCGTCTTCTCCCCGCGGCTGGCCGGGTTCGTCCTGGACGCCTTCGCCTCGACCGACGCCCCGCCCGTGGACGAGGACCTGGACCGCCTCACCCAGCGGGAACGCGAGGTGCTGCGCCTGATCGCCCGTGGCTACGCCTACAAGGAGATCGCCAAGCAGCTCTTCATCTCCGTGAAGACGGTCGAGTCCCACGTCTCGGCGGTGCTGCGCAAGCTCCAGCTGTCCAACCGGCACGAGCTGACCCGCTGGGCGACCGCGCGCCGGCTGGTCTGACGTCCCCACGGGCCCGTCCGGGCCCGCCCCTCACGCCACCCGGGTCGCCCCCGCGAACGGCATCTGGTCGATCGGCGCCAGCCGGACCGGAGCCGACGGGTTGGGGGCGTGGATCATCCGGCCGCCGCCCACGTAGATGCCGACGTGACTGATGCCGGGATAGAAGAACACCAGGTCTCCCGGCCGCAGTTCGGAGCGGGAGACCTGGCGGCCCGCGTTGATCTGGGCGTAGGAGGTGCGCGGCAGGGTGAGACCGGCGGCACGGTAGGCGGCCTGGACCAGGCCCGAGCAGTCGAAGGCGTTCGGCCCGGTGGCGCCCCACACATAGGGACTGCCGAGCTTGCCGTACGCGTAGGCGACGGCTACCGCGGCGCGCCCGCCGGGTGCCGGGACGGATCCGGCCCGCTCCAGCGGCTCCCGTAGATCCGCGGCCGACCGGGAGACGTGTCCGGCCGGGGCGTCGGCGGTGGTGGCCTCGGCGCGCTGCCGGGCCGTGAGCCGCGCGAGCAGCCGCCGGGCCTCGTCCAGCTTGCCGGTGACGGTCCTCTTCTGCCGGCGCAGCTCGGCCTGCCGGGACCGCAGCGACCTCACCTCGACGCGTGCGGCACCGCGCAACCGCTCGATCTCGTGCAGCTGCCGGCGCACCCGCGACACCGCCGCGGCCTGCCGGTCGCCGGCCCGCTCCGCGAGCGCGGCACCGTCCAGATACCGGTCGGGGTCGCTGGAGAGGGCCAGTTGCCAGGCCGGGGCGATGGCGCCGTCCCGGTACTGCGCGGCCGCGATCGAGCCCAGGGCGTTCCGGGCCGCGTCGAGCCTCACCTGCCTGCGGGCGGTCTGGTCCTGCAGCGCGCTCAGCCGCCGCTGTGCCGCGTCCGCCTCCTCCTTTGCCCCGTTGTACTTCTCGGTCGCGGCCTCGGCCTCCCGGTACAGCGTGTCCACCCGGGCCTTCACCTGGGCCGGCGTGAGCCGGGGCTCGGCGTGGCCCGTCCCGTCGAAGCAGGTCGCGGTGGCCGCGCCCGCCAGGGCGAGCGTGGCGACCGTCCGGACCGTATGGCCGGTGAGGGGGCGTTGCGGGGGCTTGCGGTGGGCTGCCACCTGGAACCGTCACGTCCTTCCGTACGACTCGTACGACCGCTCGGTCGTACGCGCGCCCCGGGGCGGCCCGTGCAGGGGGAGTGGCCGCCGCCGGGTCCTTCTAGGCGGTGGTGGCCGGTTGCCGCCCCTGGTCCGGGCGGCAATGGGGAGCCGGTCACCCGGGGGAGGACCTTAGAACGGATGGTGACCGGATGGTGACACGGTGTGCGGAACTGGCCCTCGCTGATCGTGGTGTGGCCAGAGGTGATCATGTGGTCGTTCCGGAGTCGTCGTTTTCACGGAGCGCGGTGATCGAAACGGGGAAGCGGTGGCTGGCGGGGCGGTGGGGTGCTACGGGACGCCTTTGCGCATCATCCGGCCGGGGCTTGGCGAAGGCGGCTCCGAGGGTGGGCGCCGGCTGTCGGCAGGGGCCGGTGGCGGGGTGACGGGTGGGGGCTGGCTAGACGCCTCACGCCCCCAAGCCGTCAAGTCGGTTGCCGAGACGCGCGTGTAGCTTTGCTGCCGGTTCGATTACGGACGCAAGGGGGCTTCGGTG
>NZ_JBVHXT010000001.1:310834-363873 GCF_055569255.1 Streptomyces sp. NPDC029296 | reverse complement strand
GACCTGCCGGTCTGCCACCCGGGGTCGGCCTGTCGCGGCTCGCGGTATCAGCGGAGCGAGCAACTCCCACTCCTGATCAGTGAGTTCATGGCGACGTATCACCCCACCATGATCCACCACCCGATGATCTTTGAAGACGGACCCTAGCCCACCTCGCCCGCCTCGCCGGCGACTTCCCCACCGCCCACGACACCGCCCGCACCCTCGGATGGGCCGGCCGCCAGCACCGCGTCGAAGGCGACATCTACTGGCCCCACGGCGACATGCACCGCGCGGCCACCGCCTACGCCGCCGCCCGCGACCAGGCCGACCAGCACGATGTCGCCGGAGAACGCGCCACCAGCCAGACCCACCGCGCCCTCGTCCTCGCCTTCACCGACCCCGACACCGCGGACGACGAGATCCACCTCGCCGAGCAGCTCCTCACCGGCCTCGACCTCCGCGCCACCACCCTCACCCTTCGGATCGCCGCGCTCGCCCGCGACGCCGGCACCCTGCCCGGCCTCGACGCCGCCCGCATCCTGCGCGCCGAGAGCCGCGACGCCGGTATCACCGCGGCCGAAGCCGTCCTCGACGTGGTCCTCGCGTTCCACCACGCCGTCCTCGGCGACCACGACAAAGTCCGCACAGCCGTCGGCCGGCTACGGGGCCTCGCGCGGAACGGCGACTACGCCTACTACGCCGACGTCGCCCACTTCATGGCCGCACAGCCCCTCCCCCAGCCCTCCACCGCCCGCTGGCTCGAACCCGAGGACACCATCCGCAGGCGGTGGGAGACGCTCGTCGCCGAGCGCCGGCACCATCTCGGCATCCGCCTGCTGTGAACCATGCGCTCGCCGCTTGTGGTGGATCCGCCACAAGCGGCGAGCGCTGAGGAGTGAGGCGCGGTGAATGTGGGCTCAGTCACCCTGCTGCCCAGGACGTATACGGCTGTGCCCTGGAACACTTGAGTGTGTCCAGGGCCACAGCCACACAGGAGGATCAGCGGGCGTCGGGGTTCCGGCCGACGAGCTGGGTCAGCAGCTCCACGATCTGCGGCTGATTCCGGTCGATTTTCTCGGCCAGGCCCCGGACCTCATCGGTGAGGCTGCTCACCTTCGCGTCCAGGTTCCCCACCTTCTGATCAAGGTTGCCGACCTGCAGCCGCACCGCGGTCAGATCGCTCTTGACGATCCCGAACTCCCGGTCCGTCCGCTCCGCCACATCCTCGAAGCGCCGGGTGAGCGCAGCGATCTCACCCTGTGCGATGCGGTCCTCGGGCACGCGGATCTCCTGCCAGATCATCAAGGGGTGGGCGGTTGTCAGGGTCCTCCACCCTATCGGAGGTCAATGGTGGGCCGGAGCCGGGTCCGAGCTGGCCGACTCACGCGGCGAGGGGGTGATGAACGATGCCTCGTGTACGGCGAATACTGCGTCGCAGCTATCCCGGACGGCGGCGTCGTGGGTGGCGAGCACCACGGCACATCCGCTCCGGCTCAGTTCGCGGAGGATGCCTATAACGGCGGCGCTGTTGGTTTCGTCGAGGGCGCCGGTGGGCTCGTCGGCCAGGACCAGTGTCGGTTTCTGGACTATCAGCCGGGCCAGAGCAACGCGTTGCTGTTCGCCACCGCTTAGACGGTGGATCTGTTCCTTGCTCCGGCCTGCCAGGCCCACGCGTTCCAAGGCCTCGGCGATGTCTGGGCCGCCGCTGTACGAATTGGTCCGTCGCGGCCTGATGGCCACTTCCAGGTTTTCTTCGACAGTTGCATTTTCGATCAGGGCGTAGTGTTGGAACAGGTAGCCGAGACTGTCACGGCGAAAGCGTCGGATCTGGCCTCTGCCGAATCGCGTGATGTCCTTTCCCCGGTATCGGATTGCTCCAGTGGTCGGCTTGTCGAGCAGTCCGATACAGTTGAGGAGCGTTGATTTCCCCGATCCGCTGGGGCCGACGAGCGCGAACATCTCACCCGACTTCACGGTGAAGTTGATATCACTCCACAAGACCCGGGACTCGAACGCCTTTGACAGATTCTGGACCTCGACCAGATCCGCCTCTGACTTAATTTCGTTTTCCAGGCTCATGCAGCGCTCGCTCCTTCCTTGATTATTCGGCGATGAAAGAATGCGAGAGCGAACAGTACGGCTCCGAATTCGACCGCAACTAGAGTTGTAATTACGCCGACGTCCAGCGCGGTGATATGTACAGGCTGGAAGGGGGCGGGTGCACCAGCAGCCGCAATTCGCTTCAGTTCTTGCCCCTGCTGCCAAGATTTGAAGGGGACCCGTGTCGCGAATATGCCCGCAATGGCCAGTTCGACAGCGAGGATGAATCGATGTGTGGCGATGTACCTCCAGCCGTTGACGTGTCGCGCAAAAATCCTCTGCGCATTTTTGCGAGCGTAGATGATGCAAACACCGACCCCGGTAATTAGGAGGATGATGGCGGTAATGATGAGGTTGAAAACCTGCAGCCGAAGTTCGGCGGTCGCCTTCCTGAGGTCAAGGGCAGTTTTCTGCCCGACAGGACTCACTCCGCTGATGTAGCTTTGCAGGTTGTTGTGTGTGATGTCGCGCAGTACGGTATTCGGGTCGGGAAAGATTGTTCCCGACTGGGTGGCGAAGGTGGTGTACGCGTCATCTGTGAGGAACCGCGAACCATTGGGGACGGCAATAATCACCGGATCGAGCAACAGGGATCTGTCCTCGTCGGGTCCATGTGCCGAGTTGTACACATAGGTGCCGGTGTTGTACCCAAAAATGCGCTGCCCTGATCTGCTCCTCATTACCTCAAGGGGAACATTCCGAACCCCGCGGGCGTCGATTACTTCGGACGCCGCCTTCGTGATCACTTGTGCATGAGAAGCAAGAGAATCGGGGATGATGACTCGCACCGGACGTGATTCCGGTTCCCCCCCTCGCTTGGCCTGAGAAGTGTAGCGAAGTCCCGTCGGGCTCTTTACAGGCTGCTCGGCGAGGAACGTGTCGTTGACGATAAGAAACTCGCCTGCCGGTAGATGAGCACCAGGTGTGGAGACTTGGAGGTCCTTACGGCCGGCGAGGATGACCTCGCCACGCTTGTCGGCCTGGCGCAGCCAAGGCCCCACGTGCTGGTCCAGTTGTTCCGTATGCATGGCGAATGCGCCACTGAGACGGATCGAGACAGCGTCGCCCACCGTGTCATAAACTTTTTGGTTTTCCAGTCGCATCAGCACACCCCGGCCGGCGACAGTGACGTTTGTGGCGATACTGAGCGCGAGCAGGAGCACGGGGACACGTACGACATAGACGCTGAGAGAGGCAGCCCTCGCCGGCAGCTCACCCTTGAGGGCCGACAGCACGTCGACCCTATACGTCAGCGCGAGCATGGCCGCGTGGGCTGCAAGCACTGCAAGGACCAGAAGGGCAGCGGCCAGCGCAGCCACTACGGCGAACAGACAGAACCAGGCGAAGCCGTTGTAGAGACCGAGCCAGGCCACCGTCACTATCGCTACGATGCCGGCCGCTGTGAACCAGAAGGCGGCCAACTGCCGCAGATCACGGAGGAGGATGCCGATGAAAGACATCCCCTGCATCCGAAGAATCCCATACGCGTTGGCGTTGAGTAGCACACTTGCACCGGTCATTGTCATCGCTGCGAGGGCGACCACGCACAGGGCTCGGAACAGAGGATCGTCCGAGTACCGGTCGCTCAGTTCCGAGTATGACAAGGGATGCGTCACGCTCGTGACGAGACCAAGATGACCGAGCTTGGTCACCAGCATATCGACGGCCTTGGGCGAGCCGAACACATAATAGGAGCCCCGGGGGTCCATTGGCCCGATTTCAGAAATCGGGTGGACGCTTGTAGCGTAGTCCCTGCTGAATTCCGGGTATCCGTTATCCAGCCACCCTGCCGTCAGAGATGTAGCACTGCCTGGAGCCAGATAGAGGTGCCGGAGGCCGTCGGGGTTCTTCAGGTCAGGTATCTCGCGGGCCACCCCGACTTTTTGTTCAGTTGAGAAATCCTTGATGGCCCGGATGACTTGAGTGCCGTTGTTCGACCCGTCAGAGTCGATGACTTCGACCAGGGCGGCGTTCCCCAGCACTACGGTCTCGTCCAGGCCGCGTACGAACAGAAATGACAGTGTTGCGGCGAAGGCCAGAACCGCGGCGTGGACGAATTTTATGCCTCGGTGCAGCATCTGGTACCGATCCAGTTCAGTCCATAGAAAATAGCTGTGGGGGCAGGAACACCCACCCCCACAGCTGAGCGGTTCAGCAGCTCGGGTTGTAGTAGTACGAGATGGCGCCGCCATTCTTCGTACCAGAGGCGAGGGACCACTGGCCCTTAACCGTGCAGCCGCTCTTGAAGAGCACGCTGCCGATCTTCACCGACGACGCGTGTGAGTTTTTCGGGTGCGTGTAGTTCGACCACGCCGTGTTGGCGCCATCGTCGTAGCTCCACCTGCCTCCGTCCACGTCGACGGTCGTGGCGAGCGCCGGGGTTGCCGCAGCGAAAATAAGAGCTGCGGATGCGATGACAGCCTTGACAACGCTCTTTCTCTGCATGGTGAATCACCTCTCACTCTCAGGTTCCATGGGTTGCTGTGGACACTTCAACATTGATCACACGATGATCGCGACGCAACCATCTTCTTGCTTCCCTCGGAGTAGTTGGCTGGAAAGATGTGGATCATGAGGTGAAACTGGCGCGAATTGAGCGGGAGATAGATTCGGACAGTGTCCTGATTCTGTGTCATGCCGTAACTCATAACCTGCCGGCCTGCTGGTTCGGTGTCGAGTCGCTCCACCATCTCCCGGGTCATCGGCGAGGTACGCCCCCTACTCGCGCGAGACAGTCCTGCGCGACTTCTGGAGTTCCCGGGCAACAACCGGCAGTCCCATTGGAGAGCCAGCCCCGGCCCCGCGGTTCCGCGGACCTGGTGTGACGGGGTGATCCGGTGGGCCGATGCCCGCGGCCTGCGGCCCATCCGCGAGCCCGAGCTGAAAGCCGGCATGCTCGCCCTGATCGGCGCGGACGTGATCCGCATGCATCCGGCGTGGCTCATGGTCCGCCGCCCCGGCAGTTTGTGCTCTCGTTGTCCGCCGGCCGCAGCCCGAACGGCGGTCCGGCCCGGTGGGGACAGCACGCCGTCCGCTGTCCCTTCCCACCGGTCAACAGCAAGAGGCGCCAGAAGCGACAGAAGTCCTGATCACACCAGCGCACCCGCGAGCGGCTCCCGTACCTCCCGGCCCTCGTCTACGCCGCCGACCAGCACCTCAAAGATGCCCGGGCCGCCTCGGCGCCGTCGAAGCCGCGCGGCCGGATCCGAGTTCACCGTGCTTGAAGAGGCCTACCACAAGGCCCGCACCTCGAACTGGGTCGCCGACCCGCACCGCCTTCCTCCAGCCCGAGGGCTGGCGGACCGACCTCAAAGCCGCGGAGAACTGAACCTTCTGGGCCTGGGCCACGATCGAAGTGCTGCGGCACACCGGCATCCGAATCGAGGAGATGCTGGAGCACAGCCGCCACAGCATCCTGCAATACTGGCTGCCCACGCCCGGCGAGGTCGTCCCGCTGCTGCCCATCGCCCCGTCGAAGACCGGCAAGGAACGCGTCCTGCTGGTCACCCCTGAGTTCGCCGACGTCCTGAGCGCGATCGTCTGCCGGATCCGCAGCGCGGGCGGGATCGCCCCTTTGGCGGTCAGCTACGACGCGGCCGAGAGGGTCTGGGACCGATCAAGACAGACCTAACGAAGTCCTATTAGGGTGCTACGATTGACGGCCGGTAGGTAACTCCTGGCAGTCAGCCCTCATGGACAACTGCTTTAGGATCCCTCCTTCATGTCGACTGACCGCAAGTTAGACACGGCGCTCCAAGCCCCCCCGCACGACGTACCAACTGGGGGGCCGCCCTCATTTCGCGCGGTTGTCGTGTGGCTGGTGCCGATGCTGTGGACCTTCGTCTTCGGCCTGTGGGGGTTGTCGCGGCAGGACAGTGTGTGGCGGGATGAGGCCGCGACCTGGCAGGTGGCTCAGCGCTCGACGGCGGAGATCTGGCACATGCTGGCAAACGTCGACGTGGTCCATGGCCTCTACTACCTGCTGATGCACGTGCTGTTCACGTGTTTCGGCCCCGGCACCACGACCTTACGGCTGCCCTCGGTGCTGGCCACAGCGGTCTCGGCTGCTTGTGTGGCCGTCATCGGCCGCCGACTGGCCGGGAGTTGGGCGGGCCTGGCCGGCGGCATGGCGTTCGGGTTGCTGCCGGCTGTGCAGTTCTATCTCCAGGAGGGCCGGTCGTACGCGCTGGTGGCGGCCGGTGCGGCAATCTCCACCCTGCTCCTCATCACCATCCTCGAGCACCCCGCCCGGACTCGCCACTGGGCTGCCTACAGCACCGCTGTCCTCCTCACCGGCCTGCTGAACTGGCTCTCGCTCATGATCCTCGCGGCGCATCTGGCCACCTTGCTCTGGGCCCGGGCCCAGCGCGTGGTCCTGGCCCGCTGGGCGGCGGCCGCTGGGTGCGCCACCGTCGGAGTGCTTCCGCTGGTGGTGTTCAGCCGGAGCCAGTCCGCGCAGATGGCCTGGATCCCGCCGCTGTCCTGGCACATGCTGATCGGCCCGGCGGTCCTGCTGGCGATCGGCGGCTCCTGCGCGCTGCTGGACCGGCCGCGGGCAGGCCGGCCATCGGCGGCGGCCGTAGGGCTGCCCCTGCTCGCGGTGCCGCAACTCGGCCTGATCGCCTTGTCCTTGATCCAGCCGGTCTTCCTGGACCGCTACATCCTCTACAGCATGCTGGGGCTGGCGCTCCTGATCGGTACGGCCGTCGGCGCGGCGGTACAGGCGGCCGAGCCCCGCTTCCCGACAGCGTCGAGGTGGATTCTCCCCATGACGCTCGCCGTTGCCATGTCGGCCCTGCTGCCGCAATCACTGGCCAAGCGGTCCCCGGCGAGCAGAGTGGACGACGTCCTGGCGGTTGCCTCGGACATACGACGCCTCAAGCAGCCCGGGAATGCGGTGATCTTCGTGCCCTCAGCCCGCAGAGACACCAAGTCCGTCATCCCCAACGCCTTCGCCGGCCTGCGGGACGTAGCCCTGGCGGAGTCCCCGGAGAAGTCCGCAACCCTCAAAGGTGTCGAGACGGCACCGGATCTCATACGCACCGCGCTGCTTAACGAGCGGCGAGTCCTCCTGGTGACGGATGCATCCCCCGTGGCCCGCCCGGTGACAGCCGCCCGGGACAGGGTAAAGATCACTGTCCTGCGAAGGTACTTCACTGCGGTGACCGACAAGCAGACCCGAGGCCGCAGGGTCATAGTGTATGAACGGCGCTCTACGGTCCACTGACGACCTGTGAACGAAGGCTGGTCGGGTTTACACCGTGTCCAATGTGGTGAGACGGACGAGTCGTTTGTAACGGACTCGACGACCGGACGCGGCGCGTGCACCACGACCTGCGCGATGGGCGCATCACGGATGTCACCGTCGACGGCAGCATGGACTTCAGTGGCGCGACGTTCTCCTGCGGCACGGAAGCCGGGTCCACCCGGGACGGTCGCGCCGCCCGGCGGTGCACGGCGAGCGCACGGCGGTAGCCGTCCGAGGCGGTCTCCCGGGTGCGCACCGGCCCGGCGGGCGCGGCCCGCGGGCTCCGGGTCGGCGTCGGCCGACTCGCGTGTCGGCACCGTGCCGGGCGCGAGGATCTTCAGGGCGCGCACGACGGTGCGGCCGACCGACTCGTTGGCGGCCGCGATGACGCGGGCTGCTCTCGGCGCGTCTTCGTCGCCCAGGCTGGCGACTCCGGGCACACGGTGAGTCACCCGGTGTCGATGTCGTAGCCGACTTCGGCAACGTGCCGGGCCAGCTCCGAGCGTTGGCTGTCCACCGCTCGCGCAGCGAGGCGCCGGCCGCCGGGAGCTCCCAGGCCCGCTCGGTGACCAACGCGCCGATCACAGCCCCAGGCCCATCGGCTCGCGCCCGTCCCGGCACACCGTACGGACGGGCCGCGGCTTCAACTTCGCCTTCTGCCCGCCGCCGTTCAGCGCGGCCCGCAGCACGACCCGGGCCAGGTTCCACGCCGGACATCTCGCCGCCGCTCATACCTGCCCCCACGGGATGTAGCCGAGGTTCAGGTGCCCGAGGCCGACCACCCGCTGCACCTGGTCCACCAGCCGCCCGGTGAACAGGCGCCAGGCCGACGTCTCGCCGTACCGGTCGATGTGGTCGAACACCAGCTGCGTGTCCTTCATCGCGCGCACCCACCAGTCGAGGACCTGGTCGCGGGTCAGGTCCTCGAGCACGAGGTCCTGCTCCTGGTCGACGTCGTCGACGGCCGCGGCCGGCGCGGCGACCGAACGCGGCGCCGGCACCACGACCGGCGCCACCGGTGCGGGCCGGACGGTGGACCCCTGTGCGGCCGCGGCTTCGGCGCGGGCCTTGACCGCCGCCGACCGGGCGCGGACCTGCTCCCACTCGGCCTCGCGGGCCCGCGCCCTGGCCGTCACATCCTGGTGGAGCTGCTTGGCGGTGGCCGCCCGCCGTTCCGCTTCCGAGGCCCCGGGCATCGCGACCTCCACGGCAGCCGCGACCTTCCGGCGCTGCGCACGGCGGTCTTCCCTCCGCTCCTCACAGCGGGGACAGTCCCGGCCGGAGTCGAGCAGCACCCGGTCGTCGCACCGGGCGTCGCCGCACTCCTGGCGCTGCGGAGGCCCCGAGCCAGCAGCCAGCCCACCGGATCGGTGATCGGGCCGCTCGTACGCAGCTGCTCGGCCAGGCGCCGGGCGAGGCGGTCGGCAAGGACCTGCGGCGCGTCCGCACGGCCCGCGTAGCCCTCCACCGTCTTCAGCTCACTGCGGACAGCGGCCTCCACAATCCGGCGGGCAGCCGGACGCTCCAGCCACGCCCACACTAGGTCGACCGGGGCCACGACGGCCCGCAGATCCTCCGGCGGCAGAGGCACCCTCCCCCGCTGCTGCCTGCCCTGACTCTCACTGTCCACGACCCGAACCGAGGCGCCGGCCACCGGCCCGCGGCCGCACTTCTCGCTGATCGACGGGGACTTCTCTCGCTGTTCCCCGCGAAGCGGGCCGGTCTCGCGCACACGCGCGGTCCGGCCGATCAGGGTTCCCACCACGGCCTTCCCCGGAAAAGCCACCAGAGAGCTCAACCCGACCGACGGGAGCCGACGGACCCTGCCCAAGCGCCTCAGGCGAGGTCCGGTTCCTGGAACAGCACTACCTGGCCCGGGGCGTACGGGCGCACGCCCACCGCGGCGAGGTCGACGGCGTTCTCGACCAGGTCGTCGAACGAGCCGTCTGCCGCTCCACCGCCGAGGTGATGGGCGGGTCCACCCTGGACGGCGGAGCCACCTGCCGTCGGTGCGCCTTGCTCGCGCGGCGACAGCCGGTCAGCGAGATACGGCACCGGCGAGGAGAGGTCGGCCTTTCCGGGGGCGGGCGGCAGGACATACAGGATGCGGACCCTTACGTCGGGCACCTGCGTGTTGGCCGGCGCAGGCACGCCGAGCGCGGTACGCACCCTCGTCTCCAACTCCCCGGGGCGCTCGGCCGGGCTGGTGCCGAAGACCAGGCCGACGAGGCGGGCCGGCTCCGGTGCGGCCTCGGCGGCCACCAGGCGCGGTGCGAGCGCGATCGCCTGCTCCCACCACTCCTCCGCGTCCCCGGCGACGTCTGCGGATCCGGCGGGCACCGGGGACGAGGCGGCCGCCGGCGGGCGAGCGGCGAGGTGGGCGGCCAGCAGGCGGTCATGCAGCCGGGCATCGAGGCCGGCCAGTCGGCGGAAGGCGCGGGTGCGCACCCCCAGGCCGGCGCCGGCGTCCGCGTCGGCCGCGGCCAGGTCGAGCAGGGTGCGCGCCAGCCTCGACCCGCCGTACGCGGCCGGGTCACCGGCGTGCACCAGGGCGAGGTCGCCGCCGAAGACCAGCGGCCGGGAAGCGACCGGCAGCAGGGTGACGTCGCGGGCGAGCAGGCGGGCCAACACCGCCCGGATCATCGCGACGTCCCGGTGCGCGGAGCCGGCGCGGCCGGCCGGGTAGGCCGTCACCGCGAGTTCACGCAACAGCACCGCCACCTCGGAGCCGGGCAGCCGGGCCGCGGCCTCCTCGGTGATCTGCTCTTCCAGCTTCTCCTCGTGGGCCAGCGCGGCCGCCATCGCCGCTTCGGCGGCGGCCCGATCCCTGGCCGCCGCCCGCTGGTTGGCGGCGGTCTCGGCGGCGGCCACGCGCTCGGCGACGGCCCGCAGCGACAGGTGGCCGGCGTGCTCGTCCTCGACCGCGCCGGCCAGCAGACCCTCCACCACAAGGATCCAGTCGCGTGTCCGTCCCGCGGGCGGAACGCTCCGGGCCCAGCGGGCCGCCAGGCGCAGCGTCGCCACCACCGCCGGTCCGGTGCCGGCGCGCAGCCCGGCGGTGTCGCCCAGGACGGCGCGCACCAAGGCGGCTGCGACGCCGTCGCCGTGGCGCAGCGCGAGACCCAGCAGCGCGTCCAGGGCCGGGCGGCCGACCGCGGCCACCTGCTGCGCCCGGCTGACCGCCGGGTCTTGGACGGCTGGTGACGTGCTCGAGGGACGGGGCGGCCGGCCATCGCCCGCCGGCCGCGGGATCTGGCATCAGCAGGTGCGGGGCGTGCTCGGCCAGGACGCCCAGCCACACCGGCGCCGGGCCGGAGCGGAAGAAGTACGCCTCGGCGCGCGGGTCCGCCCAGCGGGCGAACTCGGCGGCCTCGTCCGCGCCCGGCTGCGTCAGGGCGGCCAGCTCAAGAACGCGGGCCCCGCGCTCCGGCAGCGGCACCAGCAGCTCCCGGGCCGCGTGCAGGAGTTCGGTGTACGAGCCGTCCTCGTCGTGTTCCGTGACGTCCGCCGCGACCTCGCCCACGAGGTGGGCCAGTTCCGCCAGCACCTCGGCGACGTCCTTCAGTCCGGGGCGCAGCTCCCCGCGTTCCAGGTGGTAGGCGGCGCGCGGGAGTTCGCCGTACGCGGGCAGGTCGTCGCGGGTGGCGACGGCGGCCTGCTCCTCGGCCTCGGCGGGGAAGGGCACGTATACCTGGGTGAGCATCAGCCCGGGCTGCCTGCTCTCTGCCTCGGTGGCGAGCCCGGAGACCATGGCCACCAGACGGGGGTGGATGGTGTGCACCTGGTCCGGCTCGCCGGGCAGGGCCCGGTGGTGATCGTTCAGGGACAGCGGCATCTCGCCGGGGAGCTGCTCCAGCAGCGCCCGCAGCTCGCCGACGGTGTCGACCATCGGCGCCGCGGCGACCACCGCCCGCAGTTGCTCCGCGCGGGCATCGCGGGCCTCGCCGGCGGCCCGGCCCAGGCCGAACGCGACCGGCGGCGGCGACTCCGAGCCGGAGGACGTGCGGCAGCGCCGGTTCTTGGAGGGGGCCCTGAAGACCGCGCGCAAGACCGCGAATACCCTCGCCAAGATGACCCAGACCCACGCTCGCGGCCGGGACGTCTTCGGCAGCCCTGACGGCGTGGCGCTGATGCGCAACCACCTGAATAAGGTGGACGAGATCCTCGTGGCCTACGGCCCCTCGTGGACGGCGGTGTTGGACCCGAATGACGATCTGGACGGGGACGACGCGTGAGCCTTGCTGTCCCGCGCCAGCTCCGCCGACAGCTCACCCCCGTCACCCAGGCTCTGGCGCCCCTGCTCGACGCCGGCGTACTGACCTGCGACGGTCACCTGTTGGCCGACCTGACCTGCCGCGCCACGGTGCAGGCGGCTCGACGCGCCATCACGGCGCGGAACGCCGTGTACGTGGCCTGGGACGTCCGGGGCTGCTGCCGCTACGTCGGCAGCGTGTGCCGCCGACCTCTTCCGGTGCGCCCGGCCCGCTTCCACCTTCGGCCGGGCGCACCCGTGTCTTGGCTGTTCTCCGCTTGTGAATTCCGTGTTCGTGGAGGAGTACGTGAGTAGCCCGTCCCCGCGCCGTCAGGCCGCCGCCCCGCCCGCGCCGGTTCTTCCCGGCGCCCTGTGCGGCGCGGTCGCCCAGGAGCAGCCGTGGTGGTGTTCGTGGCCGGGCAGGCCGGGAGCGGCAAGACGCTGGTGATGGACCTGGTCCAGGCGGCTCTTCAGCGGCGTGGTGGGGCGGTGCGCGTGGACCGCGACGCCTACAAGGCCGTCCATCCGCGCTATGGCGCGTTCCTGGCGGAGGACGTGCGGACGGCCGGGGTGCGGGTACGGGAGGAGACCTACCGGTGGCAGGCCGAGGTGGAGGCCCGCGCCCGGGCGTGCCGGTATGACGTGGTGGTGGAGGAGGCGCTGGCGGATCCGGCGGCGTGGCGGGCGTCGGCGGCCGCCTACCGGCGGGTGGGGTACCGGGTGGAGTTCGTGGCGCTGGCCATGCCGGAAGCGGTCAGCCAGCTCGGGGTGCTGGACCGCTACCTGCGGCTCGCCGAGGAGGGGCGGGCCCGGTACGTGGCGTGGGACAACCATGACGCGTGCGCGGCGGCGCTGCCCGAGGTCCTCGTCGGCATCGAGGCGGGGCGCCTGGTGGACCGGGTGGTCGTCGTGCGGCGCGTGGCCGAGGTGCTCTACGCCAACGACCTCACCCCTGACGGGCGGTGGAGCCGGCCGGCGGGCGCGCGGGAGGCGCTGCTGGCCGAGCGGTCGCGGCCGTGGGGTGCGGCGGAGACGGGTGTCTTCCGGGGTCGGCTCGCCGAGGCGGATCGGCGCACGCACGATCCGCGGCTGCCCGGGGACTGGGCGCTGGCGGTACGGCGCGACGCCGAGCGGGCGGCGGCCCTGGCGGAGCCGGTGCGGCGCACCGCGCAGGCCCGGCGGGAGCCGCCGGGGGTGGACTACCACCGGCTGTCCGCCGAGGAGCACCGCTGGATTTTTGACGAGCTGATCGTGCCGGACCTGCTGGCGCGCAGCACGCCGCAGGAGCGGCCGATCGTCGTGTACGTCATGGGGCAGCCCGGCGCGGGCAAGACCCGGTTGACGCCGATGATCCGGCGCACCCTGCGGGGGCGGCCGGTGCGGATCAGCGGTGACGACTTCAAGGCCGCCCACCCCGATTACCTCACGTTGCTGGCGGAGGAGCCGCGTGCGGCCGGTGAGCGCATCCGTGCGGACTACCGGGCCTGGCAGGCGCTGGCCGAGCAGTACGTACGCCGGCGGCGCAGCGATGTGGTCGTCGAGATCGCCCCCGCGAGTGCCGCGGCGTTCACCGCGGGGGCGATTCTGTACTGGCAGGCGGGCTACCGGGTCGAGCTCGTTGTCCTGGCCGGGCGGGCGGCGGACTCCTTGCAGGGAACCGCCGAGCGCTACGCCCGTCTCAGCGGCCATGGTGCTCCCGCGCGGTTCACCACCGCCGGCGGGCACGACGCCCACTTCGCCGCGCTGCCCGACGCGGTCGCCGCCGCCGAGGACACGCCGGTGGCCGACGCCGTCACCGTGCTGCGGCGGGACGCCACCGTCGTCTACCGCAACGAGCGCCGCTCGGACGGCTTGTGGGCGCGGCTGGCCGGCGCCGTGACCGCGCTACTCCTGGAGCATGCGCGCCCGTACACCGAGGCGGAGGCCGCGCGGTTCTGGGCGGTGCAGCGCCGGCTGCGGGCGGCGATGCCGCACTACCGGGATGCGCTGGCCGGTATCGCCCGGCGCGCGCGGCCGCTGATGCCGCCTCACCTGCGGCCGTACCGCCTGACCGGGCCTGCGGCCGTGGCCGCCCTGCCCGCCCGCCCTTACGAGCCGGGGGCTTGCAGTTCCTTCAGCCGGGCCGCGTAGAGCGCGGCCAGGCGTGCCGTCTCCTGCGTGTCGGCGTCCTCGAGGCGGTCGCGGTCCCGCACGCACTCCAGCCGCTGCGCGATCAGTTCGCTGAGGGTCTGCGGGGTGGCGCCGGCCCGCTGGGCGGCGAGGATGTGCTGGCTGTACCAGGCGATCACCTGCCCCACCAGCTCGACGGCGATCTCGTGGCCGGCGGTGCAGTCCAGCCCGTCGTCCGGGGGCTGGCCGCCGGCCCGGTCGGGGGCCGGGTGCGGGTCGGGGGTTGCGGGGTCGTGCATGAAAGCCACCAAACAGCGAGCCGGACAAGGGACCGCTCATTCTCGGCACCAAGCGGGCACCCCGGCAAGACGACCCAGGCCGCTGACCAGCACAAAAGCGCGGCGAGATCCGGCCGGACCCGTCCGGTCGCAGGCCTTGGCGCACCGGTGGTCTGCCTTCCCGGGCGGGGGCGGGCATAGGCTTGGCCGACTGATGATCTTTTGCTCGGGGGAGGCCACGTGACGGACCTGCGTGCGTTGTTCAGTTCAACGACCCCGTTGACTCGAGCGAGGCGTTCACCAACCGCCAGGGTCAGTGGGAGCTCGTCGCCACCGCGCTCGCCGAACACCTGCGGCACGTCACCGCTCCCGGCTTCGACCCGGCGGACCTCGAGGCGCCCCGCACCCATCTGATCGTCTCCCACGGGGTGGGCGGCGTCGGCAAGTCCACGCTGCTGCGCAAACTCGAAGCCGCGCTCGGCGGGAGCAGGCCGGCGCAGCGGGGGGAGCCGGTCTGGAGCGGGCGCAGGATCCTGCCCGTCCGGATCGACCTGGCCCGGTCCGCCGGCACGACCTTCGAAGACGTCGTCCTGACCATCCGGGCCGCGCTCGCTGCCGCCGTCGCCCGGCCGCTGCCCGCCAGGCCCAGCACCCGGCAGAACCGCTCGGCGCCTACCTCGAACGCGGCGGGCTGGCCAGCCGGTTCGGCAAGGCCCTGCCGCAGCAGACCCAGGCCGTCCTCAGCGACATCGCCCAGACCCTGCTGCTGCCCGGCACCGTCGGCTCGGTCGCCGGCGAAGTCGTCACCACCCTCATCGGCGCGCTGCGCGAGCGCCGCCAAACCGTGCGGGCCCTGGCCGCCTGCACCCGGCTCGCGCCCCTGCTGGAGACCGAGCCCAGCCGGGTGAAGCCGTCAGGCCGGAGGCATTCACCGTCCGCGAACTGCAGGGGGAGCTCGGCGCGGCCGCGCTCACCACACACCTACGGAACACCGTATGAGACCGACGATGCGATCGTAGGCGTCGAGCGCAATCTCCTTCAGACGGGCGAACAGACCCAGGCGTATCCACTGGTCGCGGCGGTTGCGAATGGTCGTGGCCGAGCAGGTGGAATCCCCGATCGCTTCGTAGGAGCACCCGAACCGGAGGACCTGGAGCAGCTTGTCGAAGACAATCCGGTCATCGATCCGGCGCCGGTGGCAGCCCAGCGGATGGGCTGGATCGAACTCCGACCGCCGCGGCAGCAGGGCGGCGAATTTGTCCCACAGTGGTTCACTCAGCCATGATGGCAGCGCAGGCACAGGTCTTCCCGGTGATCACAGAGCGTCGCAACTCCATGATCACGGAACCTGTGCCTGCCTTCATGCTGCACCCATCACTACACGTCGCGGACCGCGAGCAGTTCGACAGCGGCCCCAGACGATTCCAGCATCGGTGCAGCGGCAGAACGCCGGGGGTCCGCCCGGTAGGCAGCGAGATCCTCGCTGTTGGGGAAGGTTATGAGGTGGGCCTCGACCTGATCGTCCAAAGTGCGCAGGCGTCGCTCAAGACGTCCTCCATACTCGGCAAGGAGTGGCAAAACGGCGCTTTCATAAGCGTCGAAAGCACCCAAGCCTCCTTCAGGTAGCCGCGCGAGCATCAAGTATGTGACGGCCATGGCTCCCTCACAGCGGTCTGAAGACAGTGATCTCTGAGCCTAGCTGGACCGCCCGCCCTCAACGCCGCCCTGGCGACCGCCTATCTGCGCGACGACCTCTTAAAGCTAGGAGAGGTGGGCCAATTGGTGCCAGGCAGACATCGCGGGCGGAGAGCGCCTTGCACGGCGCGTCCGGCGCAGGTGGGAGGCCGGGCTGGTCAGCTGAGTACGCCGCCATGCGCTTTCAGCGGCCGGGCTGCGGCGGCGCCTCGGACGCCCGCGCAGGGCGCAGAGCGGCGTGCCTGCGCAGCGGCCTCCTGCTGGGCACGGCGGCGGGCTGCCACCGCCCGCCGCGCCTGGACCGCGACGGCCTCCCGCGCACGACGCGCCTCGGCCCGCGCCGCTTCGCGGAGTGTGTGCTCGCGCTGCTGCTGCTCGTAGACCACGCGCCGCTGGGCTGTACTGCCAGGTGGGACAGTCGGCGCGGGTGTCGAGGCGGATCCCGTCGTCGCAGCGCGGGTCCGCGCAGGCCTGCCGCTGGACCAGGCCGCGCCCGATGAACCAGCCCATGGGATCGCGCACCAGGGCCTGCCCGCTGACTTCCTCAAGGCGGTCGGTCAGCCGGTCGGCCAGCAGCCGCGCGGCGCGCCGCACCCGGCGGGCCGGCCGCGCCGACCCGCGTCTGGTCCTGGTCATCAAGCCGGGCGGCAGCGGTGGCCTGCTGCCCGCGATCCTCGACGCCTATCAGGCTGAGCCGGGTGCGCTGCCGGTCGAGCTGGTGTGCAGCTTCGGCGAGCGCGAGATCCTCCTGCGGGAGGGTCGTGCCGACGCCGCCCTGCTTTACCGCCCCCACCACGACCTCACCGGCCTGGACGCCCAGGACCTCCTGACCGAGACTCAACTTCTCGTGATGCCGAGTTCGCATCGCCTCGCGGGCCGTACCCAGGTCTGCCTGAACGACCTCGCCGGGGAGCCTCTGCCGCGCTGGCCGGGCGCACCTGAGGGTGGCTCACACGGACTCGAGCTCCACAACCTTGGGCAGCTTCTCCACCTCATCGCCTTTACGCCGCATGGTCGCCGTCCTCCCCTCCTCCATCCGCGGCCAGCTCCGCGACGACCTGGTCGCTGTCCCAGTCGATGATGCCGAGCCCACCACGCTCGTCCTCGCCTGGCCCGAGCACGCCACCTCCCCAGCCCTGGCCGCCTTCGTCCGCGCGGCCGCCGCCGTGGCGGGCAAGGCGACGGGCCACGGCGGGTAGAGCGGGGAGACACGCGGGGTGGGAGGCGCCCTCGCCCATGCTCGCAGGCGTGCGAACGCTCCAGGACGCCCTCACGGCCACCGTCGAGATCACACCTGGAGGCAGAATGACGGGCACCGGACGGCGAACCAATTACGCGGTCGACAATCCGAGCCAAGCCACTAGCGGACTCGCAGGGCCCCTGGTGGACGTTCCTCTGATTCCCCACACTCGGCGCCCCTGCGTGGTAGTGGCTCGGCTACTGACAGCTCGCGCCCGCACCCGGCCGCCAGCCACCCCGTGATCATTCCAGCCGGTCGGCCGGGCCGGAACAGTCTCAGGGCTCTGGGATGAAGGCGGGGTCGATGCCCATCTCGGCGATGCCCTCGCGCACGGCACCGTTGAACCACTTGATCTCTGCTACGAGAACGTCCCAAGCAACGGGTGGAGTCCAGAAGTCCGGCGTAAAGACGGAGCCGACCCGCCAGCCCTCATCGGAGTGGACGATGCGGATCATCCCTTCCTCGGCCTGCATCGAAGCAAGCTCGAAGTCCTCATGACCGGCAGCCGGGCTCTGGAGCCAGAGCGCCAGGTGGTACGCCAGCTCAGCCACCGGGAACGCCTCCTCGGACCACACCTCCCGCCCCTGCTCCCAGACGGACAGTTCTGCCTCGATGTCGAGGAGCAGCACCTCCAGGGGCGCCTCCTGCGGAGTGACGCCGCGCCGGGGCAGGTCCGACAGCCCAAAATTCCGGCAGACGAACTGCACCGCCCGGCCTCCATGCGATCTGAGGCCAGCTGAATGCCCAGGCCAACCAAATAGGGACAACCGTACCAGCTGATGGCGGGCGCCCCACCGGGCCCCTGTTTTACGGGACGCCCCTTTAGCTTGACATCCAGATCCACATTCCGCCGAGGGGAGAAGTCCTCCCACTCTCATCGACGCCGACCAGGTGGGCCGCCTCGGGGCCCAGGCTTGAGCCGTCGTCCAGCGGGATGATGAAACGATGCTCCCCAAAGTGGAGGGCCAGAAGCCGTTCCGGATCGTCTTCGTAACCGTCGACGGTCTTGCCGATGTAGCAGCGCATGAAGTCCAGTGACCCAGGTGCGGGGAAGTGCCACGCGTGGCCTCTGTACACGCCCAGGGGGTTGCTCAAGGCCCGCAATACCGGCCCGTCGAAGTGCAGCTCGACGTGGTCACGCACTAACGAGACGGCGCTGACCTCCAGGCCCTTCAGTAGTTGGAGCCCATCGCCCGGGTCGTTCTCGCAGTTCATGGACTCATGCTGCCAGAGACCTCCACCCGTCTGATCATGCGTCCGGCCGCTCGCAGGCCAGCTTGGAAGCGGGATGGCCGACTATCGGGCGACGTCACAGTAGCGCTCCACCGTGCGGCGCAAGACACCCAGCCTCTCCGCCAGGGCCTTGGTCGACCCCTTCGCCCGCGTGAGAAGGAATTTCACCTGAGCCTTCGCTGATTTCGGCGCGGGCCGGGTGAACACCTTCCGCTCGCCCGTGCGAGGGCCTCCAGAACCTTGCCGCGGCGCGGGGCCAGCCGCTGCTCGTGATCGCTCATGCCGCCCAGTACCCCATGGCGAGCCTGTGGACAGAGGCCGGTGCCCGCTAGGCAGTTTCGTTCGGATCACCGGGCGGACCAGAGGAAGATGCCCGCGATGTGGAGTCCGGCCAGGTAGATGGTGGCGGTCTTCTCGTAGCGGGTGGCGATGCCGCGCCACTGCTTCAGCCGGTTGATGCACCGTTCGACGGTGTTGCGCTGCTTGTAGGTCTCGCGGTCGAAGGCCGGTGGCCTGCCGCCTTGGCTGCCCCGGCGGAGTCGGTGCCTGCGCTGGTCTGCGGGGACGGGGATAACTGCTCGGATACCGCGTTTGCGCAAGTGCTCGCGGATCGCGCGGGAGGAGTACGCCTTGTCGGCCAGGACCAGGTCCGGCCTGGTGCGAGGTCGTCCCCGCCGACGGGGAACGCGTAGGCGGGCCATGACCTCGGTGAAAGCTGATGCATCACCGGCCTGTCCGGCGGAGAGAACGAACGCGAGAGGTCGGCAGCGGGCATCGGCGGCCAGGTGGATCTTGGTCGTCAGCCCGCCGCGGGACCGGCCGATTGCGTGGTCGGCCGGTTCGCCGGCCGGGGCCCCTTTTTGCGGGCCCCGGCAGCGTGCTGGTGGGCCCGCACGATCGTGGAGTCGACGGACACGGCCCAGCCGAGGTCCTCATCGGCGTCGGCCTGGGCCATCAGCGCGGTGAACACCCGCTCCCAGGTGCCGTCGACGGCCCACATCCGCAGCCGGTTGTAGACGCCCCGCCAGTTGCCGTACTTCTCCGGCAGGTGGACCCACTGCGTTCCGGTCTGGAACTTGAACGCGATCGCGTCGATCACCTCACGATGATCCCGCCAGCGACCACCCCGCTTCGGCGTGCGGTCCGGGAGTAACGGCTCGATCCGCGCCCACTGCGCATCTGTTAACGGCACACCCGGACCAGCGACCGACTGATCCAAACGAAACTGCCTAGACCCGGCGCCCCCGGACACCGCGGCGCCGGGGGTCTGCGGGCCGCGGCGGTCTACGGCGCCTCGGTCGCCGGGGCCCCGGTCGCCGGGGTCTGCCGCCGCTGGCGCCGGGCCGCCATCACCGCGTAGACGATGATCCCGACGAACAGGAACAGCACGCCCTGGTACACGGCGGCGTAGCCGGCGCCCGCCATCAGCCAGACCGAGAACGCGGCGGCCACCGCGGTGATCACGGAGTCCCGCACCAGCCGTCCCCGGTCGACCGCCCCGGGCCGCCCGGCCACGAGGTGGAAGATCTGCGCGGCGGTGGCCAGCAGATACGGCACGGTCGCGGTGAACGTGGTGACCAGCACCAGGACGTCGAAGACCCTGGCCGAGCCGGAGAAGTAGTTGTACACGGTGAGCAGCGAGGCGAGGACGACCGTCACGCCGACGCCCACCGTGGGCACCCCCCTGCGGCGGCGGGCGAAGGCGCTCGGGAACAGTCCGTCGCGCGCCGCGGCGTACGGCGTCTGGGCGCTGAGCAGGGTCCAGCCGTTGAGGCAGCCGGTCATCGACACCAGCGCGGCGAGTGCCACCGCCGTACCGCCCCAGCTGCCGCCGAACATCGTGTTCACGGCGTCCGAGAACGGCGCGGTGGAGGCCACCAGACGGTCGTGCGCGACCGTGCCGAACACCGACACCGTGCCCAGCAGGTACACCAGCGCCGCGCCCGCGGTGCCGATGACGGTCGCCCGGCCCACGTTGCGGCGGGCGTTCTCGACCTCGCCCGCGCTGACGGCGGCGGACTCCACTCCGAGGTAGGAGAAGAGCAGCAGGGCGGCGGAGGCGGACACCGCGCCGACCGCGCCGTGCCCGCTGGAGTTGAACGGCCCGAGCCGGTCCGGGTCGAAGAAGAACAGGCCGCCGACCGCGACGAGCAGCAGCGGCAGGAACTTCAGCACGGTGGAGACCAGCTGGACGGCGCCCACGTACCGGGTGCCGGCGAAGTTGGCGAGGGCGGGCAGCCACTGCAGGACGAGCGCGGCCAGGCAGGCGGTCCAGCGGTGGTCGTCGACCGGTATCAGCACGTTCAGGTAGCCGACGGCCGCGACGGCGAGCGCCGCGTTCGACACCCAGGTGGTGATCCAGTACGACCAGGCCGCGAGGAAGCCCGCGAAGTCGCCGAACGCCTCGCGGGCGTAGACGTAGGGGCCGCCGGTGCGCGGGTCCCGGGCGGCCAGCCGGCCGAAGACCAGGGCGAGCGCGATGGCGCCGACGGTCAGCACGCCGAAGGCGACCAGGCTGACCGTGCCGTAGGGGGCGATGGAGGCGGGCAGCAGGAAGATGCCGCCGCCGATGATGTTGCCCATGACCAGCGCCGTGGCGACGGGCAGGCCGAACCGGCGGGCATGCCTGCCGGCGTCGCCGTGCGGGTTCTTGGCGGGAACCGTGGGGGACGCCGCAGGGGTCTCCGCGGAGGCCGGAGCCGACCGTGCGACGGTTCCGGTGTCGTGCATGGGTGGTGCGCCTCTCATGGAACGGACGTTCCCGGGATCACCGGGACGGGCTCCATGGTCGGGGATGCGCCGATCTGGCTCAAAATCGCCGTTTTTTGTTCCGCGCGGACCGCGTGATCACGCAAAAAACGTCGCGTCGCGGTCCCGTGGCCGCCGGATGTCCGGCGCCGCAGGAGGTCAGTCCGCCGCCCACAGGCCGCGCACATGCCCCAGATGCCGGGTCGTGATCGTGTGGACGGCCCGCCCGTCGCGCTCCAGCAGGGCGTCCAGCAGCTCCAGGTGCTCCTTGGCGGAGGCGAGCAGCCGGCCCGCCCGGACCAGCGCGGTCAGCCCGTACAGCCGGGAGCGCCCCCGCAGGTCGGCGACGACCTCGACCAGGTGCGCGTTGCCCGCGAGGGCGAGGAGGCCGAGGTGGAAACGGGTGTCGGCCTCGACATAGGCGATCAGGTCGCCCGCCGCGGCGGCGGCGACGATCTCCCGGGCCGCCGGGCGCGGCGCCTCCGGCGAGAGCTGTGTCACATCTTTCTCGCTCCGAGGAGACCCCCGACTCCCGTGCGTGGACACCCCCTTGACGCCGTACCGAGCCGGATCGACACTCCAGGGGAGGGAATCCTAGTGAACAGGTAGGGAATCATGACGCGCCTCGCACCGGGCACCGGCCGTACGGTCCGGACCCCGTGGCACGCGCCCCTGCTCACCTCCCGCCGCCACATCGACCTCCAGCGTGTCTGCAGCGCGATCAGCCGCCACCGCTGAACCGGGCCCCTCGGCCCCGCCGGCCGGCCGACGCCCGCGCCGGAAGCGCCCGTCCGCACGCCCACCACCCGGGGAGACGCATGTCCATCACTCCGCTCGCCGCCGTGCCGCCCGTCCACCGCACCGCCCCCCTCTTCCGGGGCCGGATCGGCCGGGACGCGCGCAGCGGCCACTACGCCGTGCCGCACCGCTACCGGCTCCATCTGTCGACCGCCTGCCCCGACGGACTGCGCCTCGCCGTCGGCCACAGCCTCCTCGGCCTGGACACCCGCTGTCCGGTCACCCCGCTGCCGGCCGTCCCGGACTGTCCCGACGGCGGCCACGCGGCGCTGCGCCCGCTGTACGAGGCGAGCGCCCACCACTACACCGGCCCGGCCCTCGCCCCCGTCCTCAGCGACGACTGGTCCGGACGCATCGTCAGCACCCACGCCCCGGACATCCTGCGCGACCTGGACCGGTTCCGGCCGGACGACCACGCCCGCCTGTACCCGGCGGGCCTGGAGTCCGTGATCGAGGCGGTCGAGCGGATGTGCGCCGAGGGCATCGAGGAGGCCGCCCAGCGCGCCGGCCGGGCGGGCGCCACGCCACCGGAGCGGGCCGCCGCGCTGGACACCCTGCTGGACACCCTGGGCCGGCTGGAGCGCCGGCTGAGCGGGGAGGAGTACCTGGCCGACGGCCGGCTCACCGCCGCCGACATCGAGCTGTGGGTGACCCTGGTGCAACTCGACACCGTCCACCGCTGCCATCTCGACGCCTCCGCCGTGCACCGGGTGGCCGGGCACCACGCGCTGTGGGCTTACGCCCGCCGGCTGGCCGCCCACCCCGCGTTCGGCCGTCATCTCGACCTCGACGGCATCGCCCGCCGCCACCACGGCCGTTGCCAGGGCCTGGAGGCCGCCGGAGCGGCCGTCCAGATCCTGGACTGGGCGGGCCACGCCGGGCACACCTCGGGCGCCCGCCGCAGGTGAGAGCGGTCCGCGGGGGTCCACTGGGCGGACGGGCGTTGACATTCGAACGGGCAACTGCCTTACTTACGGCTCAGAACGGTCATGAGCGTCAGCGCCAAGCCCTGGCTCGCTGACCGGCAACCCTCGCACCGCGGTGGGGTGCCCCAGGTGACGACCGGACCGGACGACGCATTCGGTAAGCGCGAGGCCCCGCGGGGCCACGACAGTGACAGGTGACGCCATGTACGCAGCTTCCAGGACGGCCCCGAGCCGCCCCCAGGGCCGCGTACCGTCGTTCGCCGGTCTCCTGGTCGCCGACCGTGCCGTCGACCTGCTCCGGGTGAACAGCGCACTGTGTACCGCGCCGGGCATCGCCCGCCGCCAGGGCTGACCTCTCCTTCTTCGCCCTCGCGTTCCCGCCGCGCACCCCGCTCGCCCGGTGCGCCGTAGTCCGCCCACCCCCGGTTTCGCGCCGGCCCGTGCGCCGCCCCGTGCCCCAGAGCCGTCGGGGCCCGCGTCCGCCCGGCCGCGGCCCGGGGTGCCCGACCTCGCCGGAGCCCCTCATGAGTGAACCCCCAGGCGCCGCCGTCTCCCTCGCCGAGGCGCCCCCTACAGCCGACACACCGCCAAGAGAGCTGACGGCGCAGCGAGTTCAGCCGCTGCGCCGGCCCGGGCGGTGGATCGTCACCGCCGTCGTCCTCGTGCTCGTCGCGCAGATCCTGCACGGACTGGCCACGAACCCCTTCTACCAGTGGGACCGCTTCCGCTACTGGTTCCTGCGCCCCACCGTCGTCGACGGACTCCTCGTCACCCTCGAAGTCGCCGCGTTCAGCGCGGTCCTGGGCCTCCTCGGCGGTGTCCTGCTCGCGCTCGGCCGGCTCTCCGGGAGCCCGGTGCTGCGGGCGGTCAGCTGGACCTACACCTGGCTGTTCCGGTCCGTTCCGCTGATCGTGGTGCTGATCTTCCTGTACAACTTCAGTGCCCTGTACAAGACCCTGAGCCTCGGGGTGCCGTTCGGCCCGGCCTTCATCACCTTCGACGAGTCCCGGCTGGCCACCGACATGACCATCGCCGTCGTCGGCCTCACCCTCAACGAGGCGGCGTACGCGGCCGAGGTGGTCCGCGGCGGCATCCTCTCCGTCGACCAGGGCCAGCACGAGGCCGCCGCCGCGCTCGGCCTGCCCCGGGGCTACCGGTTCCGCAGGATCGTCTTCCCGCAGGCCCTCAGGTCCATCACCCCGAACTACGTCAACCAGCTGATCGGCCTCGTCAAGAGCACGTCCCTGGTGTTCTACGTGTCCCTGCTCGACCTGTTCGGCGCGGTGCAGTCGATGGGCAACACCTACCCCGGCGACGTGGTGCCGTTGCTGATGGTCGCCACCGTCTGGTACCTGCTCCTCACCAGCGCCGTCTCCGTCGTCCAGTTCTACGTCGAGCGGCACTACGCCCGGGGCGCCACCCGCGCCCTGCCGCCGACCCCGCTCCAGCGGGTCCGCGCCCAACTCGCGGACGTGCGGGCCCGGTTGCGCAAGGAGGCCGCCGTATGACCACCGTCCGGACCCCGGAGAAGGCGGCACCCGTCGCGCTAGAGGTGCACGGCGTGCACAAGTGGTACGGCACCCACCGGGTGCTCGACGGCATCGACCTCACCGTCCGCCCCGGCGAGGTCACGGCGATCATCGGGCCCTCCGGCTCCGGCAAGTCCACCCTACTCCGGGTGATCAACCACCTGGAGAAGCCCGAGATCGGCCACGTCAGCGTGGGCGGCGAACTGATCGGCGTCAAACGGCACGGCAAGGGGCTGAAGGAACTCGGCGAGCGCGCCCTGCTCGCCCAGCGCGGCCGGATCGGCTTCGTCTTCCAGAACTTCAACCTCTTCCCGCACCTGACCGTCCTCGACAACGTCGCCGCCGCCCCCGCCGCCACCGGCCGGCTCACCCGGCCGGCGGCCCGGGACCTCGCCCGCGAACTGCTCGGCCGCGTCGGCCTCGGCGACAAGTGCGACGCCTACCCGCGGCAGTTGTCCGGCGGCCAGCAGCAGCGCGTGGCCATCGCCCGCGCCCTCGCCCTGCGCCCCGGGATCATCCTCTTCGACGAGCCGACCTCGGCGCTCGACCCCGAGCTGGTCGGCGAGGTGCTGGCCGTCATCAAGGACCTGGCGACCAGCGGCACCACCCTCGTCATCGTCACCCACGAGATCGGCTTCGCCCGCGAGGTCGCCGACCGGATCGTCTTCCTCGACGCCGGCCGGATCGTCGAACAGGGCACGCCCGCCCAGGTTCTGGACCACCCCCGGCACGAACGCACCCGCGACTTCCTCGGCAAGGTCCTGTGACCCACCGCCCGCCCCACCACCCCTCGACACCCCGAACGACAAGGACAGCCATGCCCCGCCAGTTCTCCCGACGCGCCCTCGTACGCGGCCTCACCGCGGCGACCGCCACCCTCTCCCTCGCCGGCTCCCTCGCCGCCTGCGGAGGAGACAGCGACGCCGCCACCACCAGCGGCCCGGCCGGCACGGTGACCGTGGGGCAGCTGTCCAACGGAGCCGCCGAACCGGCCGAGTTGAAGGTCTCCGAGGTCAAGTCCATCAGCGCCGAACTGCCCGCCTCCATCCGCAAGAGCGGCAAGCTCGTCATCGGCGTCGGAGCCCTGCCCTCCGGATCGGCGCCGCTGAACTTCGTGGGCAGCGACCAGAAGACCCTCACCGGCTCCGAGCCCGACCTCGGCCGGCTGGTGGCCGCGGTGCTCGGCCTGGAGCCCGAACTGCGCAACTCCACCTGGGAGAACCTCTTCGTCGGCCTCGACAGCGGCAAGAACGACGTCGCCTTCTCCAACGTCACCGTCACCGAGGAACGCAAGAAGAAGTACGAGTTCGCCTCCTACCGCAAGGACAACCTGGCCTTCGAGGTCCCGAAGAAGAGCACCTGGAACTTCGACGGCGACTACGAGAACCTCGCGGGCAAGACGGTGACCGTGGGCGCCGGTACCAACCAGGAGAAGATCCTGCTGGAGTGGAAGGCCAGACTGGCCAAGGAGGGCAAGAAGCTCACCGTCAAGTACTTCCCGGACCAGAACGCCATCAGCCTGGCGCTGCGCAGCGGCAAGGTCGACGCCTACCTCGGGCCCAACCCCGCCGTCGCCTACCGCACCCGGCAGACCGCGCACACCCCCGACCCGACCCGCAACGCGGGCACCTTCTCCGGCGCCGGCGAGACGGTCCAGGGCCTGATCGCCGCCACCGCCAAGAAGGACAGCGGGCTCGCCAAGCCGCTTGCCGACGCCCTCAACTACCTGATCGAGAACGGTCAGTACGAGAAGTGGCTCGCCGCCTACAACCTCTCCAACGAAGCCGTGCCCAAGGCCGAGATCAACCCGCCCGGACTGCCCCTGGACAACTCCTGACACCGCCCGGGAACAACCCGCGGCGGGCGGGCGTTGACCGCTTTGACGAGACCCGCCCGGCGGACGCCGATCCGGCCCGCCGTGCCCGACGGAGGGAGGCGACGGCCGTGACCCGAGTGCCCGACCAGGCCCGCCCGCCGCGCCCGTACCGCTCCGTCCGGCTGCACTCCCGGCCGCACATCGACCTCCAGCGCGTGTCCGCCGCGCTCTGTCGCCGCTGATCCCTGCCCGGCCCCCGGCCCGGCCGCGCCTTTCGCGTGCCCGCCCGGCCCCCGCCGCGCACCCCGGCCCGCGCCCGGCCGCGCGCCGCTCACCCACGTACGGACATCAAGGAAGGCACAGACGTGTCGCCGACTGCCCCCGCACACCTGCATCTCGCCGTCGCCCTGGACGGCACCGGCTGGCATCCCGCCTCCTGGCGCGAGCCGGTCGCCCGCCCCCGGGACCTGTTCACCGCCGGCTACTGGGCCGACCAGATCACCGAGGCCGAACGCGGTCTGCTCGACTTCGTCACCCTCGAGGACGGCCTCGGCCCGCAGTCCTCCCGGCGCCGGGAGGCCGACGAGCGCACCGACCAGGTCCGCGGCCGGCTCGACGCGGTCCTCATCGCCTCCCGCGTCGCCCCGCTCACCCGCCACATCGGCCTGGTCCCGACCGTGGTGGCCACCCACACCGAGCCGTTCCACATCTCCAAGGCCATCGCCACCCTCGACTACGTCAGCACCGGCCGCGCCGGCCTGCGCGTCAAGATCAGCGCCCGCCCCGACGAGGCCGCCCACTTCGGCCGCCGCACCATCCCCCGGCTCGACCCCCACGACGGCGCGGACACGCCGGCACCGATCACCGAACTGTTCGACGAGGCCGCCGACCACGTGGAGGTCGTCCGCCGGCTCTGGGACAGCTGGGAGGACGACGCCGAGATCCGGGACGCCGCGACCGGCCGCTTCGTCGACCGGGACAAACTGCACTACATCGACTTCGAGGGCCGCTTCTTCCACGTCAAGGGCCCCTCCATCACCCCCCGCCCGCCGCAGGGCCAGCCGCCGGTCACCGCCCTCGCCCACCGGACCGTCCCCTACCGGCTGGTGGCCCGCCAGGCCGACGTCGGCTACGTCACCCCGCGCGACGCGGACCACGCCCGAGCCATCGTCGCCGAGATCCGCGCCGAGCAGCGGGCGGCCGGCCGCGCCGGAGAGCCCCTGCACGTCTTCGGGGACCTCGTCGTCCTCCTCGACGACGGCGAGGAGGCGGCCCGGGCCCGGCTGGACCGGCTCGACACGCTCGCCGGCGAGCCGTACACCAGCGACGCCCCGGTCTTCACCGGCACCGCCGCCGGGCTCGCCGACCTGCTGGAGGAACTGGCGGCCGGCGGACTGACCGGCTTCCGGCTGCGGCCCGCCGTCACCGGCCACGACCTGCCCCGGATCACCCGGGACCTGGTGCCCGAACTCCAGCGCCGCCACCGCTTCCGCACGGCCTACGAGGCGACGACCCTGCGCGGCCTCCTCGGCCTCGCCCGCCCCGCCAACCGCTACGCCACCGCCGCCGCCTGAGCCGGGAGGACCCGCCCCACCATGAGCAAGCCGCTGAAGCAGATCCACCTGGCCGCCCACTTCCCGGGCGTCAACAACACCACCGTCTGGAGCGACCCGGCCGCCGGCAGCCACATCGAGTTCGGCTCCTTCGCGCACTTCGCCCGGACCGCCGAACGCGCCAAGTTCGACTTCCTCTTCCTCGCCGAGGGCCTCAGGCTGCGCGAACAGGGCGGCAAGATATACGACCTGGACGTGGTCGGCCGCCCCGACACCTTCACCGTGCTCGCCGCGCTGGCCGCCGTCACCGACCGGCTCGGCCTGACCGGCACCATCAACTCCACGTTCAACGAGCCGTACGAGGTGGCCCGCCAGTTCGCCAGCCTCGACCACCTCTCCGGCGGCCGGGCCGCGTGGAACGTCGTCACCTCCTGGGACGCCTTCACCGGCGAGAACTTCCGGCGCGGCGGCTTCCTGCCGCAGGAGGAGCGTTACTCCCGCGCCAAGGAGTTCCTCGCCACCGCGCACGAGCTGTTCGACTCCTGGCACGGCGACGAGATCCTCGCCGACCAGGCCACCGGCACCTTCCTGCGGGACGCCCGGGCCGGCTCGTTCGTGCACCAGGGACAGCACTTCGACATCCAGGGCCGGTTCAACGTCCCGCGCTCCCCGCAGGGCCGCCCCGTCATCTTCCAGGCCGGCGACTCCGACGAGGGCCGCGAGTTCGCCGCCGCCGACGCCGACGCGATCTTCAGCCGGTACGCCACGCTGAAGGAGGGCCAGGCGTTCTACACGGACGTCAAGTCCCGCCTCGCCAAGTACGGCCGCCGCCCGGAGGACCTGCTCATCCTGCCCGCCGCGACCTTCGTGCTCGGCGACACCGACGAGGAGGCCGCCGAACTCGCCCGCGAGGTCCGCCGGCAGCAGGTCAGCGGCGCCACCGCCATCAAGCACCTGGAATTCGTGTGGAACCGGGACCTGTCGGCGTACGACCCGGAGGGCCCGCTGCCCGACGTCGACCCGGTGGTCGCCGAGGAGCACATCTCCCGGGGCCGCGCCCAGGTGCGGATGTACCGCGACCCGGTCGCCATCGCCCGCGAATGGCGGCAGCTCGCCGAGGCCAACAAGTGGTCCATCCGCGACCTCGTCATCAACACCGGCAACCGGCAGACCTTCATCGGCTCGCCCGCCACCGTCGCGCGGACCATCAACGAGTTCGTCCAGGCCGACGCCTCCGACGGCTTCATCCTCGTCCCGCACATCACCCCCGGCGGACTCGACCCGTTCGCCGACAAGGTCGTCCCGCTGCTCCAGGAACAGGGCGTCTTCCGCGCCGACTACGAGGGCACCACCCTGCGCGACCACCTGGGCCTCGCCCACCCCGACACCGGCCGCCGCGCCGGCGCCCCGGCCGAGCGGGCGGCGTCGTGAGGTTCCTCGCCGTCACACTGATCGTGCACCGGCCGGACCCCGCCACCGGCCTGCTCAAACCGACGCACGAGCGGTTCCGCGAGGTGCTGGAGGACGCGATCCTGGCGGAGGAGCTGGGCTTCGACGGGTTCGCCGTGGGGGAGCGGCACGAACGGCCGTTCCTCTCCTCCGCGCCGACGGTGGTGCTCGGCCACATCGCCGCGCTCACCCGCCGCATCCGGCTGTTCACCGCCGTCACCACGCTCAGCCTGCTCGACCCGGTCCGGGCCTACGAGGACTACGCGACCCTGGACCATCTCTCCGACGGCCGGCTGGACCTGATCATCGGCAAGGGCAACGGCTCCGCGCAGCGCGAGCTGTTCCAGGTGACCCCCGAGGACCAGTGGGCCCGCAACGCCGAGAGCTACGAGGTGTTCCGGCGGCTGTGGCGCGAGGACAAGGTGAGCGCCGACACCCGGTTCCGGCCGCCGCTGAAGGACGCCGAGGTGTGGCCGCGGCCGTACCAGCGGCCGGTGCGGGTCTGGCACGGCAGCGCCACCAGCAAGGAGTCCGTGGACCTCGCCGCGCGCTACGGCGACCCGCTGTTCTCGGCGAACGTCACCCACCCCATCGAGCCGTACGCGCAGCTGATCCGGTACTACCGCGAACGCTGGGAGCACTACGGCCACGACCCGGCGGACATCGCGGTGGGCGCGGGCACGGCCGGGCTGTACGTCGCCCGCACCTCCCAGGAGGCGCTGGCCGCCTACCGCCCGGTCTTCGAGGCCACCCTCGCCTACCAGCGGACGGCGGGCCTGCCCGTGGTCTTCGAGACCCTGGAGGACTTCGCCGCCCGCAGCTCGGCCCTGATCGGCAGCCCCGAACAGGTCATCGACAAGGTGCACCGCTACCACGAGGAGTTCGGGCACACCGTGCTGCACGTGGCCGCGGACGCGGGCGGACTCCCGCCCGCCGGGCACCGCGACTCGCTGGAACTGTTCCAGTCCGAGGTGGCCCCGGTACTGCGCCGGACCATCCCGGACCCCCCGTTCCCCTGGGCCCCGGCCGTCCCCGGCCCGGCGTCCGCACCGGCCCCCGTGCCGGCCGGCCGCTGAGCCACCGCACGCCCGCACACCCGGGTTCGTATCAGCGCACACCCGAGCAACGCATCGAGGAGATGGGCATGACCACCGTCACCGATCACGACACCAACCTCGTCATCCACCGGGCCGGCCCGCGCATCGGCGCGGAGGTGACCGGCGTCGACCTGACCCGCCCCGTCGACGAGTCCACCGCCGGCGCGCTGCGCCGGGCCTTCCGCGACCACAAGGTGCTGGTCTTCCGCGACCAGCACCTGACACCGGAACAGCACGTCGAGGCCGTACGGCTCTTCGCCGAGCCGTTCGACCACCCCACCGCCACCCGCCACCCGGACCACCCGCTGGTCTACCCCTACAACGTGCGGCACACCGGCAAGGCCAGCACCTGGCACATCGGCGGCCTGTGGCGCACCCCCGCCTTCGCCATCGAGTCGCTGACCTACGACGAGGTCCCCGACCTCGGCGGCCACACCCTGTGGGCCGACCTGCAGGCCGCCTACGACGACCTGTCCGAGCCCTTCAAGACCCTGCTCGCCGGCGTCGGCGCGGTCTACGACGGAAACCCCGAGAACTACGCCCAGGGCAGCCGGAAGACCGCCCTCGGCGAGACCACCACCGAGCACCCCGTCGTCCTCGAACACCCCCTCACCGGACGCAAGGGGCTCTTCCTCAGCTCCTCCGCGCTCGGGCTCACCGGCGTCACCGAGCAGGAGGGCCGCACCCTGCTCGACCACCTCCTGCGGCACGCCGCCTCGCCGGACTACACGATCCGCTTCGGCTGGCGGCCCGGCGACTTCGTCCTCTGGGACAACCAGGCCACCTGGCACTACGCCGTCGACGACTACGGCGACGGCGCCCGCGTCTACCGCAAGGTCATCGCCGTGGAGCCGCTGCGCCCCGCCGCCTGAGCGCACACGGCGCGGACACGACGGCACCGGCACGCGCGCGGACGTCACCACCCCCGTCGGTGACGTCCGCGCCCGCTCCCCCGGTGCCGGACCGCGGCGCCGTGCCGTCCCTGTGCCGTCACCAGCACATGACCGCCGTCTCTCCCGGACCCCACGTGGAGTACAGGCGCACCCGGACGGTGTAGCGGCGGCCCTTGACCAGCCGCACCCGGACGGCCGCGCCGTCCGGCGTGCCGCCGTCGTCGTGTCCCGCGAGGAAGCGCGGCTCCCCGTCCCGCTCCTCGAAGACCACCAGCACGGCATCGGCCTCGCCGAAGGCGCCCACGGTGTACTCGCGGGTCTGCGGCGGCTCGACGGTGAAGTCCGCCTGCTCGCCGGGCCCGAGGCCGAGCGGCACCGACCGGAACGGCACCAGCGCGGCCGGCCCCGCCAAACCGGCGGGCGGATACCAGCGCAGCGCGAACTCCTTGTCGGCCGGGGACGGGCTGCCGGGCGGCCGCAGCCCCCCGCGGTACTGCTCCGGCTCCAGCACCAGCCCCGGCCCGAGCGGCAGCGTCATGACCGACTGCGGGTCCCACACCGAGGCCTCCGCCGCGCCGGCGTCCAGCCGGCCCAGCACATTGGTGTACGTCGTCTCCCGGCTCCAGAAGTTCGGCGGGCCGGCCAGCTCCGCGTACACCGCCTCGTCGTCCCAGTGCAGCCCCGCGTACGGGCTCTGGTGCTCGTGCACCATGCCGAGGGCGTGCCCGATCTGATGCAGCACCGTGCCCCGCTCCCCGGGCGCGGTCACGTCCCAGCCGAGGTTCATGGTGCGCTCGCCCCGGCCCGCCGACAGCGCGTCCCGGCCCACCGCCGACCAGGACCCGGCACCGGCCTGGAACCCGATGCGCAGCTCCGCCTCGTGCCGGTCGGCGACCTCGGCGAAGGTGACGCCGATGCCGAGGTCCTGCCACTCGCGGAAGCAGTCGCGGACCACCTCCCGCTGCTCCGCGCCGCCCGCCCACGGCACCCGGCGCAGTTCACCGGTGCCGGGGACCGGGATGACCGAGGCGTCGGTGCGGGCGTCCAGGAAGCAGTAGTGCAGCACCGTGCCGTTGACCCACATCCGCCGCCCGGCGAGCAGGGCGCCCAGCCGCTCGGCGGTCAGTCCCGGGGCGAACGCCGGGACCGGCTGCCGCGGAAGCGAGCAGAGGCGTCGGGTCATGCCAGCAGGATGCCGCCCGGCCCGGCGGCACGCCTGAGTCGGGGGCTGCTCAAGTCGCCCTGTATCAGAACCGAGTACCCGTGCTCAGCATGGTGTGAGCACTGACGAACTGCACCCGAAGACCCTGGACGCGCCCTGGCCGTTCACCGGCCGGGCGGAGGAACTGGAGCTGGTGCGCGGCGCGTCGGCCGGCGGGCGGCCCGGCATCGTGGTGACCGGACCGGCGGGCCACGGCAAGACCCGGCTGATCACGGAGGCGGTCCGGGGCCTGGACCACGCCCGGGTGACCGGCACGCCCGAGGCCCGGCGCCTGCCCCTCGCGGCGTTCGCGCCCCTGCTCCCCGACACCGTCTCGCTGCACGGCGCCCTCCGCGCGCTGTCCGGTGTACGGGTCCTCGTCGTGGACGACGCCCAACTGCTGGACGAGACCTCCGCCGCCCTGGTCCACCAACTGGCCGTGCACGGTCGCACCCGGCTGATCGTGGCCGCGGCGGACGGCATGCGCGCGCCCGGCGCGGTGACCCGGCTGTGGACCGGGGAACTGCTGCCCCGGCTGGCCCTCGGCCCGCTGCCGGGCGAGGACACCGCCCGGCTGCTCGCCGGCACCGGCCTGGAACCGCTCACCGTGCGCCGCCTGCACCAGGCGTGCCGGGGCGACCTGCGCCTCCTGCGCGACCTGGTCACGGCGCTCACCGCCCCCGGCCGCCCGACGCCGGCCCCGGCCCCGGAACCGACGATCACCGAAGCCGACCGGCTGACGGCGGAGGCGGAAGACGCGTGCGCCGGGAGCGGCCGGGTGGCGGCCGGTTCGGGGGGCGGGCCGGCCGGATCGGTCTCGCCGACGGCCGGTCCGGGGACCGCCTCGGCCGGGGCGGACCCGTCGGGGCCGGGCGGGGGAGCCGCGTTCACCGGGAGCGGGCGGGTGGCGGCCGGCTTGGAGAGCCTGCTCGCCGTATCCGGGCGGCCGGCGCCCGCCCCGTGGGCGGTGTTCGCCGGGCCCGGCCGGCTGGAGCCCGTGCCCGGTACCGGTGAGTGGGCCTGGCGGGGGCCGTTGCCGGTCACGGCGGCGGTGCTGGAGCGGGTCGCCGGCGCCCTGGAGCGGTCCGGTCCCGGTGAACGCGACGTCCTGGACCGCCTCGCCTTCGCCGCACCCCTGCCGCTGCCGGCGGACGACCTGGACCTGGACGCCCTCGAACGCCTGGAGGCCGACGGCCTGATCGACGTCGGCGCACACGGCGCGGTCACCCTCGCCCACCCCCTGCACGGCGCCGTGCTGCGCGCCTCGGCCGGCCGGCTGCGGGCCCGGCGGCTGGGCCGGGCGGCCCCCGCGCACGGCCCGGCGCTGGAGGACGAACGGCGGTCGCTGGTACGGCGGATGGAGCGGCTGGACGTCCGGCCGGTGCCCACGCCGGTGGGGGAGTGGCTGGTGGCGCACGGCGACCCGCTGCCCGCCCGGTACGCCGAGGTCCGCGCCCGGTTCGCGCGCCTGCGCGGCGAGCTGCGCGAGGCGGCGGCCTGGGCCCGGGAGGGGCTGCGGACGGCCCCGTCGGACGACGGCTGCCGCCGGGAACTCCGGCTGGCCGAGGACGGACCGGACGGGAGGGGCGACCCGGACGACGTCCACGCCCGCTACGACGCCGTACGCCTCGGCGACCCCGGGAGGGCGGCCGGACGGCTCCCGGAAGGCAGCGTGTTCGCCCGGCACGCCGACGCCCTCGCGCACGCGGACGGGCCCGCGCTGGACCGGGCCGCCGAGGCACTGGCGGAGCGGGGCTTCACGCTGTACGCGGCGGAGGCCCACGCCCAGGCCGCCCGGGCGCACCGCGACCCGAGCGCCGCCCGGCGGTCCCGGACCCGGGCCGTCGCCCTGGCCCGCCGCTGCCAGGGCGCGAGCACACCCGCGCTGGCCGGACTGGTCCTCGGCGAACTCACCGCCCGCCAGCGGCAGATCGTCACGCTGGCCGCGGCCGGGCTGAGCAACCGGGAGATCGCCGAGAAGCTGACGCTGTCCGTACGGACGGTGGGCAACCACCTGTACGGCGCGTACACCCGGCTCGGCACCGGTGACCGGTCCGCGCTGCCCTGGCTGGTGGACGCGCGCGAAACGGCTTAAGGGCGCCGTCCAAAGGGACCCGAGTGCGGCGTGAGAGGGTTCACGGGTTCAGTGCGGCCAAGGATGTGGGCCGCAGACATGATGGGGGTGGGGTATATGAGGCGAACAAAGAAGAACGTGGTGATACTCGGGCTGTCGGCGGCCCTGGTTTTCACGCTCGGAGGGGTGCCGAACGCCGCGGCCGAGGGCGGAGTGGTCACCGGCGCGGTCTTCTCGAACCCGCTGGGTACCACGGAGGACGAGCGGGAGGGCATCATCAAGCGCGAGATCGAACTGATCGAAGGCGCTCCGGCTGGATCGCGTATACGGATGTCGATGTACTACGCAGCCGACGTGAAGGTGCCGAACGCGCTCGTCGCAGCCCATCAGCGTGGTGTCGATGTACAGATCATCTTCGACAGCGCTGCCGCGACGACCGACGACGCGAACTTCCCGGCCGCCTACGGACCGCTGGTCACGGAGCTCGGGGCCGACACCTCCAAGGCATCCTGGGTGCTGACCTGCGGACAGGGTCGAGGCTGCATAGGTCAGCGGCAGATCGACACGGGCGGCCACAGCGGCATCAACCACAACAAGTTCCTGCTGTTCTCAGAGACGAAGGGCAGCCGCAACGTCGTCCTGCAGACCTCCGCGAACATGTCGCACTACCGCGACTCGACCAAGGGCTGGACCGACGCCCTCGTCCTGGCCGACAACAACGGCATCTACCAGGCCTACGACGGATACTTCGACGACCTAGCCCAGCAGAAGCGTGACGACAACTACTACGACACACGCAAGCCGACCGCGTCGCTCAACGCCAAAGTGCACTTCTATCCGCGCCACGAGGCCAACGGCGATCCCAGCAACGATCCAGCCGAGGACACCATCGCCGGGATCCTCGACAACATCGAATGCTTCGGGAACACGAAAACCGGGATCGGCGACGACCACCGGACGCGCATCCGCGTCGGCATGTACGCGATGACCCGTACGTATCTCGCGGACCGGCTCGTGGCCCTGGACGCCAAGGGCTGCTACGTCGAGGTCGTGCAGACCTACAAGCCGAGCGTGACGGATGGTGGCGCCCCTGGTTGGTCCACGCAGTCTTTGCAGACCCTCCTGAGGAAGACCACCAACCAATACAACGGCGTGCTCGTGCGCTACTACTGCGAGAAGTCGACCCCCTCGGAGCCGTATGTCCACTCGAAGTACCTCCTGGTGGAGGGCAAGCTCTATGGGACTCCGGACCGCAAGATGATCTACACGGGCAGCCATAATTGGTCGCGTGACGCGCTGCGGCAGAACGATGAGGCGCTCCTGCAACTGGAGGACACCGACGTCTTCGCCTCCTACGTCCAGAACTTCACCACCATGCGCGATGCGGCCAGCCACAAACCTGCCAACGGGGACGCCATCTCCGCCACCTGCGTCTGAAGCTTCTCTTTGAGGGCTGATCTCCGGGGGATGTAGCTCTCGCGCAGTGAGCTGTGCTGATCTGGGTCGTTGCTGATCGCGTCGGCTTGCCGGATCGTCGTGTCCAGGGTCGGATCCCCGGGGGTGGCGATGTTTTGGCGGGAGGAGCAGGGACGACGTGAGGCTCGTGCATGTCAGCAGACCTCTGAACTCCGCGCTCGGGTCGGAGAGTTGGCAGCACTGCTGGCCGAGCAGGAGGCCGCCGTGTCCCGGCTGGAGATCACGCGGGAGACGATAACTCGGCGACAACCCCGTCCACGCCGACGCCGACCGAAACCCGCCGCGCCAACGAGCGCCTCAGCAGCGGCTGTTGAGGTCAGGGAACGTCACACGAGCGGTCCGCACCATACGCCGGATTCCCGGGCATCGGCGGCCCCGTCCCCGTACGCCGCCGCCACGCCTGGGGTAGCCCCGCGACGGTGCGAGCGCGACCACGGCCCGGCTCTCCCCGTGAAGAGCCGGGCCGCCTCGGAACAGCCCGCGGATCAGTCCGTCGAAGGGATCCGGTCGGCGATCGCCTGCGCAAACCAGGCCGCGTCCGTGGACACGTCGTCCAGCCCTTCCTCCGCCATGACCTGCAGCAGATGGCGCAGACCAAGCCCTCTGCCCGGACCGGAAGTTGACCAGAGCCCGCCACACCACGCGGTCTGCCCGTGTAACGTCAAGATCAGCTGTCGTGGTTCCGAAGTAACCGGTCGCCCGTGAGCGCGAGTTCACGGGCGTCTTGCTGTTCCAAGTCTCGGAGGACCAGGACGATCACCTCCGGGTCCCGCACGGTGCGGGGCCCGATCTCGAGTCTTCTGGAGGACACCATGGCTACCGGCACCGTGAAGTGGTTCAACGCGGAAAAGGGCTTCGGCTTCATCGAGCAGGACGGCGGAGGCCCCGACGTCTTCGCCCACTACTCCAACATCAACGCCTCCGGCTTCCGTGAGCTCCAGGAAGGCCAGAAGGTCAACTTCGACATCACCCAGGGCCAGAAGGGCCCGCAGGCGGAGAACATCACCCCCGCCTGACCTGCTCCGCACCGACCGCCCGCCCCAGATCGCCGATCACCGGGGCGGGCGGTCGTTAAGTGTTCGTTGCTGGGATCCTGTGTCTGGGCTGCTGAGCGGGAACTCAGCAGAGGTTGCCGGTGGGCTGCGCGTCGTTGACATCATCGCTGTGACCCAACCAGGTCATGCCCGGCTCCACACACCGCTCCTCGAGGGGGTTCCCGCTTTCGTCGACCTCGATGATGATGCTCTGTCCCTGCGAACAGTGGTTGTAGTAGGCGTCGGGACCGGCCTCGAAGAAGCCACAGGGGTCCTGCGCGGCCGGGCTCGCACTCGCGCTGCCCGCTCCGACGGAGGCGAGGACGAGCGCGGCGGAACCCATGGCATCGATCACGATACGACGAACACGCATGGAGAGCTCCAGGACAGTAGAAGGGACCGGCGCCCCAACTGAAGGGCCCTTCCGGTCCGTTGCCAAAGTCTCAGACTCGCAGCTCAGGGCAGGCTTTCTGACCACTGGTGACACTGTTCACCTGACGAATCGTTTTCCCGCTGCACCGATCAGGGGAACTTCGTCAGGCCCACGCACAGGACCGACGAAGCGGACTCGCCAGCCCCTTGTCTCCATGGCCGCCCGTACTCTCGGCCACCTGGCTAAGACCGTGTCCTACGTGGTGGTGGTTCGTTGGTCAGGTCATGGGGCGGGGTACGTGGAGTTGGATTGTTCCGGACGGGCTGTGGGAGATCGCGAAGCCACTGATCCCACCGCCGAGGGTGCGGCCACAGGGCGGTGGAACACCGGACACGCCTGATGAGACGCTGTTCGCCGCCATCATCTACGTGCTGGTCAGCGGCTGCGCCTGGCGGGCCCTGCCGCCCTGATTCGGCATCTCGAAGTCGACCGCCCACCGCCGGTTCCTGATCTGGTCCAGAGCCGGTGTCTGGGGCCGACTGCACGAGGCCGTGCTGCACCGGCTCGACGACGCCGGCCTCGTCGACGTCACCCGCGTCGTCCTCGACACCGCCCACGTCAGGGCCAAAAAGGGGGCGAACACACAGGTCCGAGCCCCGTGGACCGGGGCAAGCCGGGTTCCAAGATGCACGTCCTGTCGGACGCGAACGGACTGCCCCTTCTCGTCGGCGTCTCCGCCGGCAACACCCACGACAGCGAAGGACTGAAACCGATGGTGGAGGGCCACCAAACGAGACACGACCCCCACCGCGGCCGCCACTTCAAGCCCCAGCGCCTGCACGCCGACAAAGCCTACGACCGGGCCGACCTGCGCAGATGGCTCCGCGGGAAGCGCATCGGCGTGCGCATCGCCCGCAAAGGCATCGAGTCCGGCGAACGATTGGGGCGCCGCAGATGGGTCATCGAGCGCACCATGTCCTGGCTGTCCGGCTACCGCCGCCTCAGCCCCCGCTACGAACGCGACCCCCGCAACTACCTGGCCTTTCTCGGACTCGCCGCCGCCCTGTGCTGCTACAAGCGACTCGTCCGCCTCACCACGTAGGACACGGTCTTAGGGGCAGGGGCGGACGTCCTCACGCCGCCCCGAACGCCGCGAACGCCCACCCCGTCGCCTGGTGGACCGCGTCGCCCGGCAGGGCGGCGCGGGCGTCCCGCAGGCCCTCGGCCAGGGACAGACCCGCGCCGAGGCCCTTGTGCAGGGCCAGCATCAGCGGCACCACCGCCGCGTCGTTGACCGGCGCGCTGCTCGCCACCACCCCGGCCGTGCCCAGCGGCAGCAACGCCGTGACCACGCCCAGCAGTTCGTCCGCGCCGACCGAGGCGAGGCGGGCGGTCTCGCAGCTGGAGAGGATGATCCGGTACGGGCTGCGGGCCAGCCGCTCGAAATCGTGCACGATCAGCGGCCCGTCCGCCATCCGCAGCGCGGAGAACAGGGGACTGTCCGCGCGGAACGTGCCGTGCGCGGCGAGATGCGCGAGGCCCGCGCCGTCCAGCTCCGCGAGCACCCGCGGCACCCGCGCCTCGTCGTCCTCCAGGACCGTCGCCGTGCCGTACCGGTCCGCCAGCTCGGGCACCTCCGCACCGCCGGTCGCCAGGCCCGGACCGCGCACCAGCACCGGCCGGCCCTCCGGCGGCGGCGGGGTCTCCCGGGCACGCAGCCAACTGCCCGCCGACGGCGACACGCTGTGCACCCGCTCGCGCAGCGCGGGCAGCAGCGCCCACGGCACCTGGTGCAGCGCGCCCGGCGGCACGATCACCACCGGGCCGGACCCGAGATGCGGCACCGCGCCGGCCAGCAGCAGGTCCTGGAGCCGCCGGCCGGCCTCCTCCACCAGCGGCAGCCGCGCCTCGGCCCCCGGATGCGCGAGCCGCCGCAGCCCGGCCTGCACGTGCCCGGCCTCGGCCACCGCCCGGGCCAGCGACCCGCCGGCGAACCGCCGCACCCGGCCCCGCCCGCACAGCAGGACGTGCACCCGGCCGTCGACCACGACCAGCTCCACCAGGTGCCCGTCGCCGAGCCGGTCCAGCAGCCGGTCCGCGTCGAAGCGGTATCCGGCGCCCGCCGCGGCCCCGCCCATGTGCCGGGTGCGGGAGCGGATCTCCCGCTCCAGGCGCCGCTGTTCGCGCTCCAGCGCGGGCACCGGGCGGCCGTCCATCCGGGCGGCCTCCGCCCGGGCCGCGATCTCCCGGTAGGCGGTCAGCCCGCTCAGCAGCGCCGGATCGTCCGGCGGCCGGGCCGGCGGCGCGGACAGCACGGTCGCCCGCCACCGCTCGCTCCACACCAGCAGCCGTCGAGGGCCGCCCTGGGCCAGGCTCACCTCCTGGGCCAGCGCCGCCAGTTCGGCGCCTTGCGCGGTCGCGTGGGCGCGCAGCTCCGAGGCGCCGAGCGTCATCCGGTGGTCGTCCAGCACGTCCAGGCCGCGCCGGCACGCCTCCAGCACGCCCCGCCGGGACCCGGCCGCCCGCGCCCGCAGCGCCTGCGCCGCCCAGCCGGTCACCCGGGCCGGCGGCGGCCCGCCGTACCGGCTGCGCGCGGCCACCGCCAGGTGCCGCTCCGCGTCCGCCGTCCAGCCCAGCGCCAGCGCGATCCGGCCGGCCAGCAGCGAGGCCTCCGGCGCGGCGGGCGAGCCGAAGGCGGCCAGCTTCCCGGCGACCGCCGCCGCGTCCGCGACCATCCGCCCCGACCGGCGCCCGGCCGCCACCCGCGCCTCGATCAGCACCAGCCGCGCGTGCGTCTCCCACCACGTCCGGCGCTGCGCCGCGAACAGCCGTACGGCGACGGCGGCACGGGCTATGGCGGTGTGCGCGTCCCCCGCCGAACGGGCCGCCCAGGAAGCGGCGAGCAGCAGTTCGGCCTTGCGGGTGGACTGCCCGCCGATCCGGTCCAGTTCCGCGATCGCCGCGTCCGCCTCGGCCAGCGCCTCCGGCGCCAGCCCCGCCGCCCGCAGCACCTCGCAGCGCCGGATCGACAGGTTGTAGGTGGGCGTGCCCAGCTTGGCGTAGCGCTCCTCGGCCTCGTCCAGCAGCCGCAGCGCCGCCGGGATGTCCCCGGACCGGAAGGCGGCCAGGCCCCGGCTCTCCACCGCGTCCGCCTTGTCGTGCTCCTGGCCGGTGGTGTCCCACAGCCGCTCCGCGGCCGTGAAGTCGGCGACCGCCCGGTCCACCGCGCCGAGCGCCAGGTGCACGGTGGCCCGCAGGGTCAGCGCCCGCGCGGTCCAGATGTCGTCGGCGGCCTGCCGCAGCACCGGCAGCGCCCGCCGTACGTCCTCCAGCGCCTCCCGGTGCCGGCCCAGCACCCACCAGACGTAGGCGCGCCGGTACAGCACCCGGGCCCGCGTGTGCCCGCTGCCCCGGGCCACGCCCCGCTCGAAGGCGGCGAGCCCCTGCCGTGTGCGCCCCGCGTGCACCAGTGCGACCCCGAGGGTCGCCAGCACATCGGCCTCCCGGTCGGCCGACTCGGCGCGCGCGGCCAGGTCCCGGGCCCGCCGCAGGTGCCGCAGCGCGATCCGCAGGTCGCCGAAGTCCCGCTGCCAGATGCCGAGTACCTGGTGGGCCACGCTGGCGTGCAGCGGCGGCGGACCGGCGCGCAGCACGTGTTCCGCCCGCGCCCGGGCCTCGCCCGGGTCGGCGAACACCATGGGCAGCAGCTCGAGAACCGACTCGCTTCCCGCTGTCACGTCTCGCATGGTAGTGGCCTGCTGTATCAGACGGCGGTCCCGCGACTCTCACAGTCGTAGCACCGTCCACGGGGGAGGATGCCAGGTGGCACCACAGCGTTTCCACGAGCAGTTCCAGCACATCCAGCGCGCCATGCCGGACGTCCCGCTGACCATGGGACCGGACGCCTCGGCGGGCTTCCTCTACGAGAAGGGCGTCGTCCTCGTCCCGGACGGCGAGGAGGCCCCGTTCGTCGAGGACGCCGTGCGCGCCCACTTCACCGAGACCCGGGGCCTCGTCCCCGACCACGTGCGCCGCGAGGGCCCGCAGGCCGGCCGCACCGGCGTCACCCGGATCCGGGTCGGCCACCCGGAGGAGGGCGAGGACACCGTGCCGCATGCCCTGCGCGCCGTACGGCAGGCCGAGGACCGGCGGGGCCGCCGGCTGGCGGGACGCAACCACGTCCTGCACATCGCGGTCAACGCCTGCCCCGGCGACGAACCGGTGCCCGTCCCGCGCGGCGAACCCGCCAACCCGGCCGCCGCCGAGGGGAGCCACGACCCGGCCACCGCGGTCGGTGTGCTGGTCGTCGACACCGGCCTGGTGCGCGACCACCACCGCTACCCGCCGCTCGCCCACACCACGGGCGACGCCCAGCGGGCCGAGACCGACGCCGCCGGCGTGCTGCGCCAGTACGTCGGCCACGGCACGTTCATCGCCGGGATCCTCGCGGCCGTCGCGCCCAACACCGACATCACCGTGCGGGGCACGCTCAACGACGCCGGTGCCGTGCTGGAGTCGGAGTTCGGCGCGCTGCTCTTCGAGGCGGTCGACCGGGACGGCTGGCCGGACATCATCAGCCTGTCCGCCGGCACGCCCGGCAAGGACCCCCGCGGCCTGATCGGGCTGGACCCGTTCATGCGGGAACTGCGCGAGCGGCGCACCCTGCTGGTGGCCGCCGCGGGCAACAACGGCAGTGCCGTCCCGTTCTGGCCCGCCGCCTACGCCGGGCTGCCCGAGTACGCCGGCAGCGTGCTGTCGGTCGGCGCCCTGCGCGCGGACGGCGAGGGCGGCGCCTGCTTCACCAACCACGGCCCCTGGGTACGGGTGCACGCCCCCGGCGAGCGCCTCACCAGCGCCCTCACCGGCTTCGCCGCCCCGGTGCCGTACGTCTACCAGCACTCCACCTACGACGCCTGCCGGTTCGGCTCCGACGCGTACCCGTGCACCTGCCGGTACCCGGGCCACACGGGGGTGCTGAGCGAGGGCCTGGAGAGCACGGGCGGCAAACCGGACCAGGTGATGTTCGAGGGGATGGCGCAGTGGAGCGGCACCTCGTTCGCCACCCCGGTGGTCGCGGGGCTCGTCGCCGCCCGGATGACGCGGTACGGGGAACGCGATCCGCGGGCGGCCGGGGCCGCGCTGCTGGCGGCCGCCACGGACCGGGCCGAGGTGCGCGGGGCGTACGTCCCGGCGCTCTTCCCGCCCACGTGGCGCCCCGTGCCGGTCGCGCTCCCGGCGCTGCCGGTATGAGGGCCGGGACCCTCCGCTCCACGGCGTACGATGACGTGCCGTACACAAGGGGTGGAGTCGTGGACCGAACAGAGGTCGGCGCGCTGGTCCGGTCCGCCGTCGACGGGGACGCCGCGGCCTGGAAGGCGCTGGTGGAAGGGATGAGTCCGCTGGTGTGGTCGGTGGTGCGGGCCCACCGGCTCTCGGACGCCGACGGGCACGAGGTCTTCCAGACGGTGTGGTTCCGCTTCGCCCAGCACCTCGGCCGCATCCGCGAACCCGACAAGGCCGGTGCCTGGCTGGCCAGTACGGCCCGGCACGAGTGCCTGAAGGTGCTCAAGGGCCTGGCGCGGCTGACCCTGACCGACGATCCGCGGGTGCTGGACCGGGCCAGCGAGGAGCGGACGCCGGAGGAGTCGCTGACCGACTCGGAGGAGGCGGCGGACCGGGCCGAGCGGGTCCGCCGGCTGTGGCAGGAGCTGGACGGACTGGGCGAGCGCTGCCGGCAGTTGCTGCGCGTGCTGATGGCCTCGCCGCCGCCGAGCTACGGGGAGATCTCGGCCGCGCTCGGCATCGCGGTCGGCAGCATCGGCCCGCTGCGCCAGCGCTGTCTGCGCCGGCTGCGGGCCCGGATGGACGCGCGGGGTGCGCTGTGAACGGTGACGACGAGATGCCCGGGGAGCCGGACGAACTGGCGGACGAGCTGCTGGCGGAGGAGCTGCGGCGGTCCGCCGCCGTGTGGGACCCGGTCCCGCCCGAGCTGGTCCAGTCGGCCCTGGACGCGTTCGCACTGCACGACCTGGACGCCCGGCTCGCCGAGCTGGCCTTCGACTCGCTCGTGGACGCGCTGCCGGTCCGGGGGGCCCTGGACCCGCCGCGGATGCTCACCTTTCACGCGGGCGAGGTGACCGTGGACGTCGAGGTCACCGGGGACGGGCTGATCGGCCAGCTGCTGCCGCCGCAGTCCGCGCGGATCGAACTCCTCGGCGGTCCCGGTCACGTCCGCCCGCTCGCCACCGACCCCCTCGGCCGCTTCACCGGCGACCGGCCGCCCACCGGCCCGTTCGCCCTCCGCCTGCACACCGGCGCGGAGGTGATCGTGACGGAGTGGCTACGGGTGTGACGGCCCCGGCGCCCGCCCGGACCGGGCCGCCCTGTTCGGCCGGTGCCCGGGCCGGCACGCGGACCGGGACGGGGGCGCCCTCCGGTCCGGGCCCGCGCCCCGGCAGGCGGACGGTTGGCCGGGGGTCGTACGGGGGCGGGTCCGGGCGGGGGCGCATGGGCCCGGCCGCGGAGGCGGGCGTGCGGCCGCCCGCCGGGGCACCGGCGACGGGCACCGGCCTTGTGGCTACAGCCTGTCGACGAGTGCCGCCAGGGCCGCGGCCAGGTGGTCCAGGCCGGGGCCGGCCGGGCCGCCCGGTTCCGTCATGTAGGTGTCGCGGCGGATCTCCACCATCAGGGCGGCGACCCGGGCGTCCGTGCCGTAGAAGTCCAGCGGTACGTACGTCCCGGCGAACGGGCTGTCCAGTCCCGTCCCGCCGCGGCCGGCGAACGCCTCGCGGGCGGCCTCGGCCAGCGCCGGCGGGGTGTGGAAGGCGTCCGTGCCGAGGCACACCGGCGGACGCGGCCCGGTGCCGTGCAGCTCGTAGGGGAGCGGCTCCGTCGGGTACGAGTGCACGTCGATGATCACGGCGCGGCCGGTCGCTGCCAGCCGGCCGGCCACCGCCTCGGTCATGGCCCGGGCGTACGGCCGGAAGTACCGGGCGAGCAGCGGCTCCGGGTCGGTGTCCGCGGGCCGCAGCACGGCCCGGTGCGTGGTCCGCGTGTACACCGCGCCCATCCCGGCCGCCGCCATCTCCTCCCGCTCGTCCGGGAACCGCTCCGGGTCCACGACCAGCCGCGACAGCCGGTTGACGAACCGCCAGGGCCGCACCCCGGCGAGCGCGGCGGCCCGCTCGGCCAGCTCGGCGGTGTGCGCGTCCGTGATGTGGTCCAGCTCCCGCTTGAGCCCGCCGTCGTCCAGCACGATCCCGGCGCGCACGTCGTCGGGTATCGCCCGCGCGGAGTGCGGCACGTGCAGCAGCACGGGGGAGTCCGCGGCGCCGGGCAGGAGGTCGAACGGGGTCACGGGCTGCTCCAGGGGGTCGTCGGTGGCATCGTGCGCGATCACGGTGCCACACGCCACCGACAACGGGCCCCGGCCCGCACGACCGCGGGGGGGGGGGGGGGGGGGGGGGGGGGGGGGGGGGGGGGGGGGGGGGGGGGGGGGGGGGGTGGGGGGGGGGGGAGGGGGGGGGGGGGGGTGGCGGCGANNNNACGTACCCCCCCCCCCCCCCCCCCCCCCCCCCCCCCCCCCCCCCCCCCCCCCCCCTCTCCCTCCCCCCCCCCCCCCCCCCCCCCCCCCCCCCCCCCCCCGCCCCCCCCCCCCCCCCCCCCCGGGGTGGCGGGGTGCCGCGGGCGTCAGCTCAGGGACGCCAGGACCTCGTTCCAGGTCGCCGACGGGCGCATGACGGTGTCCGCCTTGGCCTTGTCGACCTGGTAGTAGCCGCCGATGTCGGCCGGCTCGCCCTGGACGGCGTTCAGCTCGTCCACGATCGTCCGCTCGTTCGCGGCCAGCGTCTCGGCGAGCGGCGCGAACGCCTTCGCGAGGCCGGCGTCGTCGGTCTGCCGCGCCAGCTCCTGCGCCCAGTACAGGGACAGGTAGAAGTGGCTGCCGCGGTTGTCGATGCCGCCCACGCGCCGGGTCGGGGACTTGTCCTCGTTGAGGAAGGTCGCCGTGGCGCGGTCCAGGGTGTCGGCGAGGACCTTGGCGCGGGTGTTGCCGGTGGCCGCCGCGTACTGCTCGAAGGACGGCACCAGGGCGAAGAACTCGCCGAGGGAGTCCCAGCGCAGGTAGTTCTCCTTGACCAGCTGCTGGACGTGCTTGGGCGCGGAGCCGCCGGCGCCGGTCTCGAACAGGCCGCCGCCCGCCATCAGCGGGACGACCGACAGCATCTTGGCGCTGGTGCCCAGCTCCAGGATGGGGAAGAGGTCGGTCAGGTAGTCACGCAGGACGTTGCCGGTGACGGAGATGGTGTTCTCGCCGCGGCGGATGCGCTCCACCGACAGCTTGGTGGCCTCCACCGGGGACAGGATCCGGATGTCCAGGCCCTCGGTGTCGTGCTCCGGCAGGTACTGCTCGACCTTGGCGATCAGGTTGGCGTCGTGGGCGCGCTCCTCGTCCAGCCAGAACACCGCCGGGTCGCCGGTGGCGCGGGCGCGGGTGACGGCCAGCTTGACCCAGTCGCGGATCGGGGCGTCCTTGGTCTGGCAGGCGCGGAAGATGTCGCCCTGCGCGACCGGCTGCTCGATCAGGACGTTGCCGGCCTGGTCGACCAGGCGCACGGTGCCCGCGGCCGGGATCTCGAAGGTCTTGTCGTGGGAGCCGTACTCCTCGGCCTTCTGCGCCATCAGGCCGACGTTCGGCACCGAGCCCATGGTGGACGGGTCGTAGGCGCCGTTGGCCCGGCAGTCGTCGATGACGGCCTGGTAGACACCGGCGTAGGAGGAGTCCGGGATGACGGCGAGGGCGTCGTGCTCCTGGCCGTCGGCGCCCCACATGTGGCCCGAGGTGCGGATCATCGCGGGCATGGAGGCGTCGATGATGACGTCGGAGGGCACGTGCAGGTTGGTGATGCCCTTGTCGGAGTCGACCATGGCGAGGGCCGGGCCCTCGGCGATCTCGGCGTCGAAGGAGGCCTTGATCTCGGCGCCCTCGGGCAGGCTCTCCAGGCCCTTGAGGATGCCGCCGAGGCCGTCGTTCGGGGTGAGGCCGGCCGCCTTGAGGGTCTCGCCGTACTTCGCGAACGTCTTCGGGAAGAACGCGCGCACCACGTGGCCGAAGATGATCGGGTCGGAGACCTTCATCATCGTGGCCTTCAGGTGCACGGAGAACAGGACGCCGTCCTGCTTGGCGCGGGCGACCTGCGCGGCGAGGAACTCGTTCAGCTCGGCCACGCGCAGGACGGAGGCGTCGACGACCTCGCCCTCGAGGACCGGTACGGAGTCCTTCAGGACGGTGGTGGTGCCGTCCTCGGCGGCCAGCTCGATGCGCAGGGTGCCGGCCTCGGAGATCACCACGGACTTCTCGGTGGAGCGGAAGTCGTTCTCGCCCATGGTCGCCACGTTGGTCCTGGACTCGGAGGACCAGGCGCCCATGCGGTGCGGGTGGGTCTTGGCGTAGTTCTTCACCGAGGCCGGGGCGCGGCGGTCGGAGTTGCCCTCACGCAGCACCGGGTTGACGGCGGAGCCCTTGACCTTGTCGTAGCGGGCGCGGATCTCGCGCTCCTCGTCGGTCTTCGGGTCGTCCGGGTAGTCCGGCAGCGCGTAGCCCTTGCCCTGGAGCTCGGCGACGGCGGCCTTCAGCTGCGGGATGGACGCCGAGATGTTCGGCAGCTTGATGATGTTGGCCGCCGGGGTCTTGGCCAGCTCGCCCAGCTCGGTCAGCGCGTCCGGGATGCGCTGGTCCTCGTTCAGGTACTCCGGGAAGACGGCGATGATGCGCCCGGCCAGCGAGATGTCGCGGGTCTCCACGGGCACACCGGCCTGCGAGGCGTACGCCTGGATCACCGGCAGGAACGAATGCGTCGCCAGGGCCGGGGCCTCGTCTGTGTAGGTGTAGATGATGGTCGAGTCAGTCACCGGGTGCTCCGCTCCACGTCTGCAACATTGCTCGACATCAAGATATCTCGTGATCGGCGTCCGCTCGACAGGGGTCCGGGCCGGAAATTCCGCCGCCCGCCGTCTCGCGCGCGATCCAGCGGCAGATCATCTCTACGACGTACATGTGTTCGACGCGGGTCAGCTCCCGGCCCTTGGGGATGCCGTGCCAGCGTTCGAGACAGCCCCGGCAGCAGGTGGCGGTCGCGTGCTGGGCCACGAACACCGGATGGCCGCGGTACGGGGTCTGCCGGCCGTCCTTGCGCGGCCGGGCCGGCGCCAGCCGTGCGGCGATCAGGTCGTAGGCGTGCCACCGCAGGGTCGCCGGCCCCTTCAGCCGCGCGGTCGCCAGCTCCCGGCCGCGCAGCCGGAACCGCGCCCGGAACGGCTGCCGCGCGAGCGCGTCCAGCCGCCGGTCGAGCGCGCGGGGGCCGTCGGCGGGGGAGGTCACGCCTTCCGAGCATACGACCCCTCGCGGCGCTTTCCCGGCCGTCGCCCTACTCGGCCGCCGGCGCCCCCGAGACGGCGTCCTCGCCGCTGCGCTGCTGCGGGATGGTCACCGGGCCCTGCTGGAGGGCCACGGTGCGGGTGGGGGCCGGGATCCGGATGCCCTCGGCGCGGTAGCGGCGGTGCAGGCGCTTGATGAACTCGTGCTTGATCCGGTACTGGTCGCTGAACTCTCCCACGCCGAGGATCACCGTGAAGCCGATCCGGGAGTCGCCGAAGGTGTGGAAGCGGATGGCGGGCTCGTGGTCTGGCATCGCGCCCGTGACGTCCCGCATCACCTCCGCGACCACCTCCGCCGTCACCCGCTCCACGTGCTCCAGGTCCGAGTCGTAGCCCACCCCGACCTGCACCAGCACGGTCAGCTCCTGTTCGGGCCGGGTGTAGTTGGTCATGTTGGCCTTGGCGAGCTGGCCGTTGGGGATGACCACCAGGTTGTTGGAGAGCTGGCGGACCGTCGTCTGGCGCCAGTTGATGTCGACGACGTAGCCCTCCTCGCCGCTGCTCAGCCGGATGTAGTCGCCCGGCTGGACGGTCTTGGAGGCGAGGATGTGGATGCCCGCGAAGAGGTTGGCGAGCGTGTCCTGGAGGGCCAGCGCGACGGCCAGACCGCCGACGCCGAGGGCGGTGAGCAGCGGCGCGATGGAGATGCCCAGGGTCTGCAGCACGACCAGGAAGCCGATGGCCAGCACCAGTACCCGGGTGATGTTGACGAAGATGGTCGCCGAGCCCGCCACCCCCGAGCGGGACTGGGTGACCGAGCGGACCAGGCCGGCGACGACCCGGGCCGCGGAAAAGGTCACCACGGCGATCACCCAGACCTGGAGCACCTGGTCGATGTGGTGCTGCACGGCCCCGGTGAGCGGCAGCACCGCCGCGGCCGCCGCCGTGCCGCCCGCGATGGCCGCCCAGGGCACGACCGAGCGCAGCGCGTCCACGATGACGTCGTCCCCGCTCCAGCGGGTCCGCTTGGCGTGCCCCGCGAGCCAGCGCAGCAGGGTGCGCGACATGAAGGCGAGCGTCAGGCCCGCCGCCAGGGCGATTCCGGCGAGGACCAGGTCGTCCAGGGTCAGCATGCGGTTCACCGGTCACCTCCGGGGCGCCGGGCGGCTGTGGGGGGCCGGTTGTGAAGTCTCGTCACGTTGTCACCTGCTCGATGTCCGGGATGTGCGACCGCGCCGGCCGGAGGAACTCCGGGAACCGGCGCGTGCGTTCATCCTGCCGCATCCCGCACGCCCGTTCGTCACCGCGGCGGCGTCGCCGGCCGTCCGCTCAGACGATGCCTTCCGCGAGTTCCGCCTGGTCACGGTCGCTGCCGTAGGCGGCGGCGGTGGGGGTGCCGTACGACCGGCGGGCGACGAACCACCAGACGGTGGCGAGGACCAGGACCGCGGCGAGGGCGACGGAGGCGTAGTTCATCGTGTCCGCCGTGACCGGCGACGCCTGCGGCAGGCAGAACAGGACGGTCACGCACGCCACCCACACGACCGCGATCCACCCCACCGGTCTGCTCCAGCGGCCCAGGTGCCACGGCCCCGGACGGAAGCGGTCGCCCGCGCGCAGCCGCAGGAGGACGGGGATGGCGTAGGCCGGGGTGATGCCGATGACGTTGATGGCGGTCACCGCGTTGTACGCCGTCGCCGAGTACAGCGACGGCAGCGCGAGCACGCAGGCCACGACCACGGACAGCCAGACCGCGGCGACCGGGGTCTGGGTGCGGCCGCTCACCTTGCGCCACAGGTGCGAGCCGGGCAGCGCGCCGTCCCGGCTGAACGCGAACACCATCCGGCTGGCCGCGGCGACCTCGGCGTTCCCGCAGAACAGCTGGGCGACGATCACGACCAGGAGCAGGGCGCTGGCGCCGTCGGTGCCGAGGCCGTCCAGCATGATCTGGGCGGGCGGCACGCCGGTGTCGGTGGTGCGCGTGGCGTCGTAGTCCTGGATGGCGAAGGTCAGGCCGGCCAGCAGCACGAAGCCCGCGAGCCAGGACACCCAGATGGCGCGGACGATGCCCCGCGAGGCGGCCACCGAGGCGTGTGCGGTCTCCTCCGACAGGTGGGCGGAGGCGTCGTACCCGGAGAAGGTGTACTGCGCGAGCAGCAGGCCGATCGCCGCCACGTACAACTGGTTGTCCCAGCCGGTCTCGTTGACGAACTCGGTGAACACGAAGGACGCCGACTGGTGGTGGTCCGGGACGATCACCAGCGCCCCCACGATCAGCGCCACGCCCGTCAGGTGCCACCACACGCTGACCGAGTTCAGCAGGCTGACCAGGCGCACGCCGAACAGGTTCAGCACCGCGTGCAGCAGCAGGATGGCGCAGAAGATCAGCATGGTCCTGCCGGGCGTCGGCACGAAGCCCCACTGGAGGTTGGCGAACGCCCCGGCGAACAGGGCGGCGCCGTAGTCGATGCCGGCGATCGCGCCGAGCAGGCCCAGCAGGTTCAGCCAGCCGGTGTACCAGCCCCAGCGCCGGCCGCCGAGCCGGTCCGCCATGTAGTACAGGGCGCCGGAGGTCGGGTAGGCGCTGGTCACCTCGGCGAGCGCGAGGCCGACGCACAGCACGAACAGGCCGACGCCGGCCCAGCCCCACAGCATCACGGCCGGGCCGCCGGTGTTCAGGCCGAAGCCGTACAGGGTCATGCAGCCGGACAGGATCGAGATCACCGAGAAGCTGATCGCGAAGTTGCCGAAGCCGCCCATCCGGCGGGCCAGCACCGGCCGGTAGCCGAGTTCGCGCAGGCGCTGCTCCTCGTCCTGCTGCGGCAGCCCCGGGGAGGGCACGGGCGAGGGTTCGGGGGTGGGGGACACGCGGGGGACCTCCGGGGTCATGGTTGCCGAACGGTTGTCGAACTGACGTGCTCGTGCCGGACGTTCAGGGGCGGGAGTCCTCCGCGGCGGCCCGGCAGCGGTCCCGGGCCTGCGCGAAGACCTCCACCGCGCGGTCCCGGTCCCGGGTGCGGTACATCCAGGGCGGCGGCGTGAAGTACGGGCCGATCGCCTCGAAGACGCGGGCCGCGTCCGTGAACTGGTGGGAGCCCCAGAGCGCGTGCGCCAGGTGGTTGAGGTCCGGCAGCGCGCGCTCGCCGGGCCGTGTCCGGTCGAACCAGGCGTCCAGCGCCCGCCGCGCCTCCCGGGCCGCCTCCTCCGCCACCCAGTGCAGGTCCAGTGCCGCGTCGTGCCCGCTGTCCCGGCGGTAGCGCTCCACCCGCACGTACAGCGGCAGCAGGTGCAGCGCCGAGCCGGGCGGGGCCTGGCCCGCCGCCCACTGCGCGTACCCGGACGCCTCCGCGAGCCGCCCCGAGCCGCCGCGCACGTACAGGAACTGGAGCATCCGGTGGTGGGCCTCGCGGTTGAACGGGTCGCGCCGGCCCGCCTCGGCCAGCAGCCCCCAGGGGCCCGGCGGCAGCATCGGCTCCGGCGGGGCGGCCCGGTGCTCCTCCCAGCGCTGCTCCGGGTCGAGCTGGGCGAGCGCCAGCAGGCACACCCAGGGCACCGGGTCGCTCGGCGCGGCCGCGGTGGCCGTCTGGGCCGCGTCCCACGCCTCGATCCACAACTCGTGGGTGCGCCGGTGCCTCTCGCGCCGGGCCCGCAGCGCCCGCTCCACGCCGACCCGGGCGTGCATCACCGCCGCGTGCACGCTGTCCGGCTCCTCGGCGAGCCAGGCCCGCACCACGTCGGTGCCGGCCGCGGCCGTGGCCAGCACCTGCGTGCGCTGCGTCCACCGCCACCACTGCGTGGTCTCCGCCAGCAGCGCGCGCATGGCCATCCAGCGGCCGGTGCGCAGCTCCTGGAGCGCGGCCCGCAGCGCGTGGTCGGGGCCGGCGGGATCGTAGGAGGGACGGCCTCCGTCTCTGGCCATCAGCCGCCGGCCCCCGGCCGCCGGCGCACCTGACGTGGCAACAGCCCTCCCCTGGGCGGTGAATGTGGTCTCGCGTGGTCGGCGGTCACTATAGAGGCGACTGTTCGACCTATCCATTGTTGCCAAGTCAACCATCCGGAAAGGCCAGTTGACATACCGGACGGCATCCCGTGACGGCGCCGGCCCGCCGGCCGCAAGAGCTTGACGCCGGGACCGCCGCGACGGCAGGCTGGCGCGGTGATCTTCAGGTCCGCAGCGGGGGACGCGCGATGACGGGGCCGGTGCTCGCCGTCGACCAGGGCACGTCCGGCACCAAGGCGCTCGTCGTCTGCCCCGAACGCGGTGTCCTCGGCACCGGCTTCGCCGGGGTCCGCCCCCGCCACCTGCCCGGCGGCCTGGTCGAGGCGGACCCGGGCGAGCTGTACGACTCGGTGGTCGAGGCCGGCCGGCGCGCGCTCGCCGAGGCCGGCGAGGACGTCGTCGCGCTCGGCCTCGCCAACCAGGGCGAGACCGTCCTCGCCTGGGACCCGGCCACCGGCCGCCCGCTCACCGACGCCCTGGTCTGGCAGGACCGGCGCGCCGAGTCCGTCTGCGCGGAACTCGGCGATCACGCCGAGGAGCTGCGGCAGCTGACCGGGCTGCCCCTCGACCCGTACTTCGCCGCGCCCAAGATGGCCTGGATCCGCCGCCACCTCACCCGCGACGGCGTCGTCACCACCTCCGACGCCTGGCTGGTGCACCGCCTCACCGGCGCCTTCGCCACCGACGCCGCCACCGCCGGCCGCACCCAGCTGCTGGACCTGGACCGCACCGAGTGGTCCCCGCGCGCCCTCGACCTGTACGGCCTGGCCGGCGAGGCACTGCCCGAGGTCACCGACAACGCCCACCCGGTCGGCACCACCACGGCGTTCGGCCCCGAGATCCCGCTCACCGCCCTGATCGTGGACCAGCAGGCCGCCCTCCTCGCCCAGCGGATCACCGGCCCCGGCGCCGTCAAGTGCACCTACGGCACCGGCGCGTTCCTGCTCGCGCACACCGGCGACCGGCCCCGGCGCGGCACGTCCGGCCTGGTCTCCTGCGTCGCCTGGCGGCTCGCCGGACAGCCCGGCTACTGTCTGGACGGCCAGGTCTACACGGCCGCCTCCGCCGTCGGCTGGCTCACCGGACTCGGCGTCCTCTCCTCCGCCGCCGACCTCGACCCCGTCGGCGCCACCGTCCCCGACAGCGGCGGGGTCACCTTCGTCCCCGCCCTCGCCGGGCTCGCCGCCCCCTGGTGGCGCGGCGACCTGCGCGGCTCGCTGACCGGGCTCGGCCTCGACACCACCGCCGGGCACCTGGTGCGCGCCCTGTGCGAGGGCATCGCCGCCCAGGTCGCCGAGCTGGCCGAGGCCGCCGCCGCGGACCTGGGCGCGCCCCTGGACACGCTCCGCGTCGACGGCGGCCTCACCCGCTCCGCGCTGCTCATGCAGACCCAGGCCGACCTGCTGCAACGCCCGGTCGAGGTGTCCGCGCTGCCCGACGCCACCGCGCTCGGCGCCGCCGCCCTCGCCCGTCTCGGGGGGGGGGGCGGGGGGGGGGGGGGGGGAGAACTGCCCTGCTGGGGGGGTGCCGCCTTGTTCGCGCACCCCACCCCCTCCCACCG